>NZ_JBFTPE010000001.1:0-533826 GCF_056398325.1 Paenibacillus sp. 01T443 | reverse complement strand
GGAGTAGCTCATGTTGGGTTCTCCTGTGAAAAATGGTGTTGTGGTGACTTCCATTTTACACGAATCCAAACATGGGCCTCTTTGTTTTTTAGCTGTCGCACTTCATATTACAATCCGTCTTATGATAAAAACCTTTTATTTAAAAAACCCGCTGCGAACGGATTCTTGGACCCAGATGTCTATTGAAGAACCTTCTTTTTTTCAGTTGCTGTCATTAACAAGCCACTCCTTAACATGATTTAGAAAATAGTGTAAATAATTAATTCATTATGCTATAACCATAATAGTTGATTGATTTTAGGAGCGTAAGTACGCACATTTTTTATTAAAAAACAGCGGGACGAATCTATGAATGGAATGAGATAACGATCATTAATGATTGATAACAGGGGAGAGTCCAATGATATTAACATGCGAGTCAATAAGGTTAGAAGATTATTTACTAGAAACAACTGAAGTAGATTTTAATAACCCTTCCATTATTGAAAAAGCAAACGAGTTGTATACAAAAGCCTCCAATGAGGATGAATTTGTCAGAGCGGCTTTTGAATTTGTACGGGATGAAATTGCCCATTCTTGGGATATTCAAAGCACGCGAGTTTCGCATACAGCTTCAGAGGTGTTATTTTTCGAAGAAGGCATCTGCTACGCGAAGTCAAATTTGTTATGCGCTTTATTGAGGGCGAAAGGGATTCCAGCCGGATTCTGCTACCAGCGGCTTACGCTTGGCAATACTCCGGATACGGGATACTGCATCCATGCATTAAATGCGGTATTTCTGAAGTCCGTAGGGAAATGGATCCGGCTTGATGCGCGTGGAAATAAGCCAGGTGTGGATGCGCAATTTTCCATTGATGATGAAATCGTGGCGTTTAATGTGCGAGAGGGCTATGGCGAGTATGAGTACCCGATTATTTATCGCGAGCCTCATGTGAAAACAATGGATGCTTTAAAACGAAATACGAATTGTTCGTATATGTGTCATCATGATTTGCCGACAAGCTTAGAGTAATGTCACTCAGGCTCGGGGGATCCTGCGAGATAACGCCGGATGATGATACACAAGTGGGCGGTTCTTTTTGCATCAGTAGGCGAGCGGGCAGGAGCGCTTATTTGCAATAGGGGAAGCTAAGCGTGACGGAATAGAAACATACTGAGGAGGGAATGCATTGGAGCTAGTAGGCCATTGCCGAAAATGCGGCAAAGAAATTTTTTGTAAGGATGGTTTTCTCGATGGCGTTATTTCAGCGGAAAATGAGCTTTTTTGTTTCAAATGCGCTGAGGATCGACTCGCGATTACTTGCGAAGATGTCATTTTACGTGAATATCGCTTAGAAGATTTAGATGCGCTTCACGAGCTGACATGGCAGCCGGAAATATACGAATTTTTACCGGGATGGAACGTGCCGAAGGAGCAGCGCTTAGACTGGCTAGCCCATTATGAAATAAACGAAAACAAGCGGTTTTTAAGCGCCGTTGCAGCTGGAGGCCGCATTGGCGAGCTCCGTTTACGGCTGGGCATTATTTTAAAAGAGACGGGCGAGTTCATCGGATGGTGCTGCACGGGGATCAAGGAGGAGCTGCCGTCGCCGGGCCGGGAAATCATGTTTGCTATCTCCAAGCATCATCGCGGGAAGGGCTATACGACGCAAGCTGCAAAAGGCATGATCAACTATTTGTTTGAAAATACCGATGTTAACGAGCTGCATGCGATAGCCCTGCTAACTAATCAACCGTCGAATAGAGTCATTCAAAAATGTGGATTCGTTTTTTCAAGCATCATTGAGATCGATGGCGATGCGTACAATTATTATCTTTATAGCCAATCGAAATGGCTGGACTGAAAATGAAAAGGAGCATAATTAAGCAGCTCCCTCGCAATAACGTGGATGCCTGAGCATCGTTATGTAATGATTTCTTTACAAAATGCCCTTACCCATAAATTTAAAATCAAAGTCCGTTTGATTTCCTACAAACACATTAATATCCACATACGCATCGATTCCATCTACGCGTCCGCGGTTGCAATACTGCCATAACAACCATTTCTGTTTTCCCTTTAAGGTTGGATATTTCACAATATCACGAATCCATATGTCATAGCCCTCAAATCGGCCGGCGACATATTTATTGTAAGTGTCATAAGTGACATAGAGAATTGGTTTTTTGTTATAGGCTTCTTCAAGCTTGTCGCTCATCATCATTAATTCATGTGCGATTGCTGCAGGATCATGGGTCAACGCGATTTCGATATCGATAACAGGAGGCAGGCTGGCTGCCTCTTTCGGTACTATGCTTATAAAATGCTCCGCTTGTTGCTCGCCCGTGCTCCTCGCCGAGAAAAAATGATAAGCTCCTGTTAAAAAGCCGTTTTCTTTGGCGTCTTCCCAGTTCTTATTAAAAGTATCATCCGTAAAATCATTTCCTTCTGTAGCTTTCATATAGACGAATTGATATTTCTCCGTTTCAGCAACCGTCTTCCAATCCACATCTCCTTGATAATGAGATACATCAAGACCTTTAATCTCATACTTCATGGCAAAAATACTATTGTGCCAAATGATGCCTTTGTATTCCAAGACGCAACAAATTAAGGCTAAACCGAGTAATACCGCGATTATTCTTTTTGCTTTCATTAATCCTCCTTGAGATTACTGCTTGACCCGTGGTACGCAGCAAATTTACAATTATGTATTCATTTACTATTTTATCTTGACGGTCTTAGGCGTTATATAGTTGCAAAAAATAAAAAGACCGTCAAGTTTCCTTGACGGTCTACCCTGATTATATGTTATTTCGTTAGCTGCTCCATCTGTCCGATCAGCTCTTCGAATACGCTCATGGCTTGCTCAATCGGCTCCGGAGAAGACATGTCGACTCCTGCTTTCTTCAGGATGTTAATGGAGAAGTCGCTGCCGCCGCTTTTCAAGAAGCCGAGGTAGCGCTCAACAGCAGGCTCGCCTTCCTCCAAAATTTGCTTGGAGAAGCTAGTCGCTGCAGAGAAGCCTGTCGCATATTTGTACACATAGAAGCTGTTATAGAAATGGGGAATACGTGCCCATTCCATTTCAATGTCTTTATCAACGACCATGCCTGGACCGTAATACTGGACGTTAAGATCATAATAGATCTTGTTAAGATCCTGCGGTGTTAGCGATTCGCCTTCTTCAGAACGCTCGTGGATAATTTTCTCGAATTCGGCGAACATCGTTTGACGGAATACGGTCGTACGGAATTGATCGGCGTAATAAGTCAGCAAGTACATTTTTTCTTTCGGATCCGTTGATTTTGCAAGGAGATAATCCATGAGCAGTGCCTCGTTCAAAGTGGAAGCAACCTCAGCTAGGAAAATCGTATACTGCGCATCGCGGTAATTCTGGTTCGTATCCGAATAATGGGAATGGAGCGCGTGGCCCATCTCATGCGTCAATGTGAACATGCTGTTTAAATTATCCTTATGGTTAAGAAGAACGTAAGGATGCGTTCCGAAAGCGCCCCAGCTGTATGCGCCGCTGCGTTTGCCTTCGTTCTCATAAACATCAATCCAACCGTTGTCAAAGCCCTCTTGCAGCACTTTCAAATAATCTTCGCCGAGCGGCTTCAAGCTTTCGCTGACCGTTTTCTTCGCTTCCTCGTAGGTGATGTCGAGATTGAATTCATCAACAAGCGGCGCGAACAAATCGTACATGTGAAGCTCGTCTAAGCCGAGCAGCTTTTTCCGAAGTTCCATGTAGCGGTGCATGAGCGGAAGATGCTTATGAATAGTATCGACTAGGTTCGTATAAACTTCCTTCGGAATGTTGTCGCCATAGAGGGACATATCCAGAACGGAATCATATTTGCGAGCCTTTGCGTAGAAAATATTTTTTGTAACGTTTGAAGTCAAAGTAGTCGCGAGCGTGTTTTTCAGCTTGCCGTACGTATCGTAGACCGCTTTGAACGCTTCGCGGCGAACATCTTGATTTTTGCTTTCGAGAAATTGTATGTAGCGGCCGTGTGTCAGCTCGATCTCTTCGCCGTCTTCATTTTTCACTTTTGGAAACTTTAGATCCGCATTGTTCAGCATATTGAATACGGTGCCTGGGGCGGAGCTGATATTGCCTACTTGAGCAAGCAGCGCTTCTTCGTTTTTTGATAAAATATGAGCCTTTTGGCGGCGCATTTCCTCCAGCGTATGGCGGAATTTCGCCACAGATTCATCGGAGATGATGGCATCCAGTTTTTCATCCGAGAGACTGAGCACTTCAGGAGTTATGAAGGATAGCGCTTCGCC
This sequence comes from Paenibacillus sp. 01T443, assembly GCF_056398325.1. Classification (NCBI taxonomy): domain Bacteria; kingdom Bacillati; phylum Bacillota; class Bacilli; order Caryophanales; family Paenibacillaceae; genus Paenibacillus; species Paenibacillus sp. 01T443. Next base: position 529,553 of record NZ_JBFTPE010000001.1, on the reverse strand, counting down.
TGATTCAACGCTTATTTTTTTTGACTTGTCGGATAAAGCTTGATAAGTTGCTTCAGCTGTATCCTCGTGATGCTTCATATTTGCATATACATAAAGCCGCTCCACATGCATGGAAAGCTCGTCTTCAAGCTCGAAGCAGGCTTTGAGCTGAGCGACGTCGGCCAGCTTGCCTTGGAATTCCGGTATTTTTTTGATTAATGCTTTCGCTTCCGCATATTCCTTATCCCATGCCGCTTGGCTCTCAAAAATATCCTCAAGCTTCCAGCGGGTCTCAGGTGCGGATTCTGATCGTTTAGGTACGTGATTCATCGAATTCCTCCTAGGTATGGTTAAGGTTGGTGAGGCATGCTCGGTTTTGGCTCCTGCCTGATTGGAAGCGGCAGCGCCCGGAACCAGGCTTAAAGCAAGCAGAAGAGGCAGCCATTTCATCCATATATCACCTCGGGACACAGTTTGTTTCTACTATGTCCGTAGAGGATAATGAATATTCAGCACGCTGTCTGCTATGCTTTACCCATCGTAAAAAATGCATAAACGATCATAAAAAACGCAAACGCAATAAATGCGATGGAAACGAGGGCAAGTCCCCGGCGAAGGCCAGGGGGCAAGGAATCGCGCTTCATAATCACGATCGCTCCAAGCGAGAAGGCTGCAATGATAAAAATAATTGAAGCAGTAGCATCCATATGCGAGTAAATCCTCCTGATACTGAACTAGCTAAAAAAAGGCAGCGGTATAATTGTACCTATGCACGGATACGTAACGTTATGTTCGCCGCTAAGGATAATTTTTCCTGCCTTTTAATTAGAAATTCCGCTATTATACTTCCTTCAACGCGCGCATGATGGCTTCGAGCTCTTCTTCGCGGCCAACAAAGTCGGTTGCGCGGAAGCGGTTTTGTGCCCAGTGCAGCATTTCTGGCCTGCTTATGAACGTATGAGAGTCTTCGCCCCATTGATCGGAAATTTCCCGAACGATGAGCGTCTTGCCTTGTACTTCTACCGTCAGCATATTGTATTTGTCGGTTTTGTAGATTTCGTGTTTTTTGAACATGTTTTTTTTCATCCTTTTAGTAGTTAATTATGGTATTCTTATCATCATAGCCATTATGGCGGCGGTAATCAATATGGTGACGTAAGAAGCCGGCATCGTTGGCTCGTGAATTGCTAAGATGAGACGAGATGAGACGAGATGAGACGAGATGAGACGAGAAGAGGAGAGTGCAGGAATGAGTAAGCTGAGCTATGAGCAAATCGGTGTCGCCATGACATGCAGAAGCTTCGAGGAGTACGTACGGATGTTTGATTTAAAGACATTGGAGTTGGAGCGTGGATCGGTGCTCGATGTAGCTGCGGGAGGTTCTTCTTTTACGGCAGAATTGAATGCCAGAGGGTATTCCGCATATGCTGTTGATCCGCGTTACGATGCGGGGATTGAGAAATGGATTTCCGAGGCTGAGCAGGAAATCGAGACATCTGCCGAAAAGCTTGCAAAGCTGCAGGAGAATTTCGACTGGAGTTACTATGGTTCGCTTGAGCAGCATAGGGCGGGCAGGGAAGTATCGATCGAACGGTTCAAATCTGATGTTTTGGACTGTAATCATTCGGATCGATATATTGCGGGCAAGCTTCCTGAGCTCCCGTTTAAGGATAATCAATTTTCGCTAATTCTTTGCAGTCATTTTATGTTTTTATATGCGAACCAATTCGGACCTGAATTTCATATAAATGCTATCCTTGATTTAATGCGGATTTGTAAGCCTGGCGGTCAAATTCGTATTTATCCTCTGATTTCTCTGGATTGGAAGCCATATCCAGGGCTTGATCAGCTGCTCGATTCGATAACTGAAAACGGAGGCAAGGCAGAATTGTGCCCATCTAAGCTGCCATTTATTCCTGGATCCAGTCAATTTTTGAGAATTTTACTTTAATTGCTTTTTAGAAAAGGGATCGATATAATAATTTTACTCGCCGTTCAAAACGGCGGTCATATCTAGGAGGTTGTTCAATTGAAAGGAACAGTTAAATGGTTTAATGCAGAGAAAGGCTACGGCTTTATCCAAACAGAGGGCGGAGAAGACGTATTTGTACATTTCTCAGCGATTCAAAGCGATGGTTTCAAATCTTTAGATGAAGGGCAAGCGGTCGAATTCGACATTACTGAGGGTAACCGCGGCGCTCAAGCGGCCAACGTCACTAAACTATAGGATCAATGTGCGAATAAACGATGGAAAAGGACTCCCTGGCAGCAGGGAGTCCTTTCTTAATTTATAAGTACCGTTTGATCCCGCTTTCATTGACCAAGACCTATCAGCGGTGATAAACTGTTGCTTGGAAACTTTGTCAGGGGAGCGAGCATAATGAAATTTAAATTGTTCAAAGACCGTAAAGGTAAGGCCGATCAGGCTAAAAATAACAAGTTCGTAAAGCTCGGACGTGAAATATACGTTCAAGCCCGCAGAGGCGGACCTAATCCGGACGCAAACTTCGGGTTGAAAACAGCGATCGCCAATGCTAGAGCAGAACAAATGCCAAATGATAATATTGAACGTGCGATAAAGAAAGCAGCAGGTGCTGGCGACGGCGTCGAATACGAGGACATTATGTATGAAGGTTATGGTCCGGGCGGCGTAGCTATCATGGTGAAATGCTTGACGGATAATCGTAACCGTACGGCAGCCGACGTTCGTTCGGCGTTTAATAAACGAGGCGGGAACATGGGAGAAAGCGGCTGTGTTGGCTATATGTTCGATCACAAAGGCCTGCTTGTCGTTGATCGCGAGGTCCATGAAACCGATGAGGATTCCATGATGATGGTTGCGCTTGAAGCAGGTGCCGAGGATGTAGTCGTAAATGACGACAGCTTTGAAATTTTGACGCATCCACATGAGTTTGAGCAGGTCAAAAATGCGTTGGAGAAAGAAGGCTTTACCTTTGCAAATGCAGGCGTTCGGTGGCTGCCGCAAAATATGGTTAAAGTTGAAGGCGAGAACGCGGACAAGCTTCTAAAAATGATGGACGCTTTCGAAGACAACGATGATGTGCAGGATGTATATTCGAATTTTGAAATAGCGGAATAAACAGTTTGCTTAGTAATTGAAAGGTCTGCTCTGAGCGTATGTTATAACGCTCGGAGCAGCCCTTTTTTTGATATATAAGAATTTATATGTTTCACATATAAATGTGCTTATATATCTCCGCGAAACGACTGCTTTTGCCACAGAGGACGGCGACAGCCGTTTACGCTTGTATTATTAATCTATTAACGTTCCGCACGACTGAAAAAGTACCTTGCAAGGAAAGCAGCCGCTGCTGCAATGGCAAAGCCGGCACCCATCTTAAAAAAGACCTCGCGCCCAAAATGTTCATAAATATAGCCGCCGAACATCCCGCTGATTACGCCTGCAAGTCCGGTCCAGACCACAGCATATACAGCCTGTCCGGACGCACGGTACTCATCAGGAATAAGCCTTGAAAGATAGCGGAGCGCCGTAGAAAAATAAATGCCAAACGAAATACTGTGCATTGCTTGCGTTGCGATCACCCAGCGAGGGTCTTGAATATCGCTGAGCAGCCACAGTCTAACCGCATACATGATGGATGCAATCATCAGTAAAGGCAGCTCCTTGAATTTATGACCATATTTGCCGAGCAGGAACAAGATTGGAATTTCGCTTAAAGCGGACACGAGCCACGCAAGCCCAACAAGAGAATCACTTGCGCCCATGTGCCGCATGGTGACCGCAAGAAAGCCTTCATACATTCGGTGCGGGATGGATATGGTTAGGATAATTAAAAAAAACAGGAGCACGTCGCGTTGACGTAAAAGTTTAAAAAAGCCGGAAAAATCGATCTTTCGTGCGCTTCCCTGATAATCTCTAATTCGAGTCGTTAATATAAGCGTAATTGCTATTGTACAAAGTGCTAGCGGCAAGGTCCATTTCGAGCCGATTTCTTTTAATATAAGTCCAAAGGTGTATGCTGTTACAGCAAAACCAAGCGAGCCGAAAATCCGGATTAGCGCATAGGGGGTTCCCGTATATTGACTTGATAATAGCAGCAGGCTGTCACTTAATGGGTTAATAGGTGTCTGAAAAAAATAAAAGCCCATCATAACGAGGCAGACAAGCGCAAAATTTTCAATGGGAAACAGCAGCGATATCATCACGAGCTGTCCGAATAACAATAGCATAAGCAGTTTTTTAATCGTTCTGTATTTATCGCTGGCGAGACCGAGGAGGATGTTGGCGAATATTGATATAAAAGGTCCGGTCGAATAAATGATGCCGATTTGCTGCTCGGAAAAACCTCTGTCGAGAAAGTACAGCGGAATAAAGGAAACGACCATCGCAGCTGTCGAGTATGCGGAGAAACTGTAAATACGAAGCGACAGCGTTTCCTTGCGGGCCGTTGGAGAGCGCTCTGCTCTAGCTGTTTCGGGTGTATCCATCTTTGAAAGCTCACTCCATCTCTATCCTAAACAATATGGTTTTTAGTATAGCATGGATTAGTTAACGTACCAATGAGATTTGAAGCTGGATTATTATGTGCTGAGATGATACATTTAGAGGTGGAGGTTCACAATGAGTGCTTTTCGTTTTGATTGGAATGAACGGCTTCGGATCCGTATTCCTGTGCTGGAAATGGAATGGGAGCAGTATGCAGCGAATGTGCAGCTTGCAATCGTCGAGCAATGGGAAATCATACGCGGTACGATACCTGATCGCGTAATGGATTTTGAACAACTCATCAATAAAAAGCAAGCGGAGCTGTTTGAAGAGGAGTGCTTTGAGCAATCCTGTATACTAAACTATGAAATTGCCGATTATGCAAGTAGGATTAACGATCTTCACATCTGGTATCGCATCGATCAGCAATTGGAATCGCGTCGGCATTCATGAACATGATCTGGAGAAGAGGTGCATCGTGAGATTGACGACTTTATCTGGCAATCGGGTGCCCCAGAACCCATTTAAGCTCATGCATCGCGTTTATAAGTATGTGTTACCGGAAGTAGAGAAAGAGCTGAAGAAGCTTCGGCATTTCGCGCAGCGGATACCTGACCAGGAGCTCCGGACTCAGGCGCTCAGCAGCATGGACAGCAAGAAATTCCATTGCCAAGGCGGCGGTGTTTATGCGGCAGCAAACTTAGAGCGCAGACATGTGCTCATCCCATTGATTGTCGCTTTGCAGACGATTAGCGACTACTTGGACAATTTATGCGACCGGAGCACTTCGTTGGACCCCGATGATTTTCGATTATTGCATCAATCCATGCTCGATGCCGTTAATCCCGAAGCACAGCTTCAGGATTATTATGCTTTGCGCAGCGAGAAGGAAGATGGCGGTTATTTGCATCATCTCGTACGGATTTGCCAATCTCAAATTGCAAAACTTCCTTCTTATGGAAACGTACAGCAGCAAGTGACTGAACTGGTATCCTTATATGGGGATTTGCAGGTGTACAAGCATATTCGCAAGGATTTGCGCGAAGAACATTTACTTGCATGGTGGACACGGCATCGCGGAGATTATCCGGATTTGCAGTGGAATGAATTTGCAGCGGCAGCAGGCTCGACGCTGGGCATATTTATGCTGTTTCTAGCCGCGACTGAGGAACGGCTATCTAAAGAGGATGCGGCAGCTATCCGGAATATTTATTTTCCGCATGTCTGCGGTCTTCATATTTTACTTGATTATTTAATTGACCAAGAAGAAGATCAGGTAGGCGGAGACCTTAATTTTTGCAATTACTATGATAATGAAGGTCTGCTTGTTGCGCGCCTCGGCACTATAGTGAACCGAGCGCGTGAGGACGTGAAGCAGCTTCCTGCATCCCGTTTTCATCGTTTGATTATTGAAGGGCTCTTAGCCTTATATTTGTCAGACCCGAAAGTTCGCCATCAGGCGAATGTTAGAGATGTGTCGAGGAGACTAATGAAGAACAGTCCGTTAACGCGAATGTTTTTCCTTATAAACAGCATCTGGATTCGGAAACAACAGGCTTAACTATAAATAAACAATGTGGAGGAATGAACCATGTCTGCAGTCAAATCAATCGCAGTACTGACAAGCGGAGGAGATTCGCAAGGAATGAACGCAGCCGTTCGTGCTGTGGTAAGAAGCGCTTTATTTCATGGATTAGATGTATACGGTGTTCAACGCGGTTATCAAGGGCTTATTAATGATGACCTTCGACAAATGGACCTGCGGAGCGTCGGCGATATTATTCAACGCGGAGGCACGATTTTGCAAACCGCAAGATGCAAGGAGTTTATGACGGCAGAAGGCCAGCAGCGCGGTGCGGAAGTACTTCGTTCAAGAGGCATTGACGGCTTGGTCGTTATCGGAGGAGACGGCTCCTATCAAGGTGCCAATAAGCTGAGCAAGCTGGGCATAAAAACAATGGGGCTTCCAGGAACAATCGATAACGATATTCCGTTTACCGATATTACCATTGGCTTCGATACGGCGGTAAGCATCGTTGTCGATGCGATTAACAAAATTCGCGATACGATGTCATCGCATGAACGCTCTTCAATCGTTGAGGTAATGGGCCGCCACTGCGGCGATATTGCTCTCCACGCGGGACTTGCGAGCGGCGCGGAAACGATTCTCGTACCAGAGGTCCCTTTTGAATTGACAGAGGTGGCAGAGCGTATGAAAAATAACTTTGCCAAAGGCAAGCGTCATAGTATTATTGTCGTGGCAGAAGGCGCGGGCAAAGGCGAGGAAGTTGCGCAGCAAATCACAGCTAACAGCGGCATTGAGCCTCGTGTTACTGTACTTGGTCACATTCAGCGCGGCGGTACGCCAACCGCAATTGATCGTATTTTGGCCAGCCGTCTCGGTGATTTTGCTGTTCGACAGCTAATGGCCGGCGATTCAGGCAAGTCTTGCGGCGTTATTCGCGGAGAACTTGTAACGACGGATATCGATAAGGTAGTAAATTCGAAAAAGCCGTTTGACATGGGCATGTACGAGCTGGCTCTTCGTCTGTCTCAATAAATTATCGACGCACAAATAAAAAGTCCACCTCGCATTCACAGCGCAGGTGGACTTTTTTTTAATATTCAATTCGAATTACTTGTAGACAACGTTAGGCGAATATTTATTTCCTGCATTCCAGAGAAGGTACTCATTAATGCCGGTATCCTGCAGCGCTTTAATTTGAGCTTCGACCTCGACTTTGCCGTATTTCATGTAATGGCCGCTGCCTAGCCAGCTTGCCGTGAAGTCTTGTATCCAAGGCCTTATGATCGGCTTTAAGTCTTTGGTTGGATCCAGTTTTTTGTGAGTGTCTAGCATTGCCCCTTTAATGGTTTCATACGGACTGCGGTCGGGATCTTTCTGCTTGAACCAACCCGTACTATAGTGGCTTGGATAAACCATTGGTGAGATAACATGCACGTCATTCGATATTTTCACAAAATCCTGACCAATTCCTTCGGCTGCCGGCACGGATGCCGCATAGCCGAAAATATCGACCGATACTCTGACGCCAAGCGGCTCTAGCTGCTCGCGCGCGTATTTAACAAAGCCAGCCACCGTATCGACGCGGCTTAATTCTGATTTGTTAAAGGTGAGCGAGGCGGCTTTGTTTTCGAAGCCCTCAGGGAAACGAACATAGTCAAACTGAATCTCTTTGAAGCCAAGCTTTGCTGCTTCCTTCGCAACGGCGATGTTATAGTCCCAGACTTCCTTGCGATAAGGATTGACGAAGCTTTCGCCGCGTGCATTTTTCCAAATCGTGCCGTCCTGATGGAGGAAGGAGAGCTGGGGCTGCTTACGGGCTAATACGGTATCCTTGAACACGACAATTCTTGCGATTGGATAAATGTTATGATTCTTTAACGTGAGCATAAGTCCATTAATATCACGGATGTATTTCTTGGATGCGCCAACCTCTTGCAGCTCGGGTGTGGGCGTTGGATATGTAATATACCCGTTATCGTCTTTAATATCGATGACCATGCTGTTCAGCTCGGTATCGTCCAACAGTTTCAACAACGTTTCCATACGGGCGCCGCCAGCACTATGCGCTGTAACATAAATTCCTTTTATCGGCGGAGTATCGGGCTGAGGATCTTTTTTTAAGGTTGCAGCTTCTGTGGTGCCTGGAATTTTTTCTCCATTTGCGGATGAATCCGGTTGAATGATCGTTTGGCCAGCTGCGGAATTTAAGTAGGCAATTGCAAGCTGCTTTGCTGCGGCATTATGCTCTCCGCTTCCAGTGAGCAAGCTGTACAGCAGCAGCAATGAAGAAATGATGATGTCCATTTTGCTCTCTCCCCGTTAGCTATTCTGATCAAATTATAAAGCAGACAGTAGGGCTGGGTCATTAACTTTTTTGAATCCATACGAAAGTATATGTCGTTTAATTGCATATAAGCTTCGTTTTCTGTAGGTAAGATGAAATAAGAAATAGTGGATTTCTGCATTGAAATAGGTGGATAAACAAACAAAAAGCCAGCCGAGGTTGACTCGACTGGCGCATAAATAATCCGTGTGTCCCGCATTGTCATTGTAACAAAGCTTCTCTCTGCTGATTGCAAATACTGTGCTGCACAATTTCCATCGCGTCAGCGGGCTCCAGTAAGGAGAGACCATCACGCAGCACAATGCTGATGTCCATTTCGCGTTTCGTAAGAAAAGGACTAAGCTCTGGGGCAAGCTTCTCTACAATTTGAGACAATTTGACCGTTTCCATATCCATTGAGCATCACCCTTTCATATCTAATGGTTAGGGGAAATCATATGGCAAGAAACCTAAGTTACGGGATACAAACATTATATCAGGATCATTTTCAAAAACATAGGGATACAGTGGAAAATCCATACTTGCGTATATGATTTAGTCTTTTGGCTTAGAAAAATCGCCGATAACGCCCACTGTCTCTACAATGTTAATGAAAGCATGCGGGTCGATCGTGGTGACGGTCTTGCTAAGCTCAGCTAATTCATACTTCGTTCTGACCGTCATCAGCATATCGCGTTCGGCCGAGGAAAAGGCACCGCGGGTTTTGATGATTGTGATGCCGCGAGGATGAGTGAGCAGTTTAGCAAGCAGCTCTTCGGTCTTAGTCGTGATAATGAAGGCTGTTAATTTAATATGCCTCACATGTATGAGATCTACAACCTTGCCAGCAGAAAAAATCGACAAGAGCGAATAGAGGGCGGAATCCCAGTTTTTCGTAAAGAGTACTAATACCGCAATGACAGCACCGTTTAAGATGAAAATAATCATGCCGACGGGAAAATCGCGTTTCCGCGTCACGATAGAAGCAATAATGTCGAAACCGCCTGAAGAGCCGCCGTAGCGCATTGCTAGTCCGCTTCCGAACCCGATGATTATCCCTCCGAAAACAGCACCAAGCACAATATCGTCGGCAATTTTTACGACCGGGATAAGCTGAAGGAATAATGTGGATGCAATAACGGTATAGACACTCCACATAATAAACCGATGTCCCACCACATACCATCCCCAGATCAGAACAGGCAAATTCAGGATAAAAAAAAGCCATCCTATGTTGCCGCCTGTGATATAACCGATCATCATGGAAATACCTGAGATGCCGCCGCTGAGCAGCTGGTGCGGAATAAGGAATAGGTTGAAGCCTATAGCGATAAGCAAGGCGCCAAGCGTCATAATTGGCACGGTAAAAAGGTAACGCAGGGAATGTGGATTCAATACGATCGCTCCAATGCAACTGACATGATTATTTTGAACATATTGCCATGCTTAGTATGGCTTTATTTGCTTTACTGGTATTCACGATTGATTGTGTGCTATAATGATTTGGATATTCTTAAGTAGGCTGCAGATAAAAGGAGTTTGAGAAAAGTTTGAAAACATTTGCTGAATTTGGCTTGGAACCGAAAGTGTTGCAAGCAATTACCGAACTTGGATTCGAGGAATCTACCCCGATTCAAGACAAAGCGATCCCTATTGCTATGGCTGGGCAAGATCTTATTGGCCAAGCACAAACGGGTACAGGAAAGACAGCGGCATTCGGAATTCCGCTCATTAACAAAATTCCGACAAGCGAGGAACGCATTGTCGCATTAATAATGACGCCAACCCGTGAACTCGCTATTCAAGTGGCTGACGAGATCGGGAAGTTAACTCGATACAAAGGTCTCCGCTCGTTGCCGATTTACGGTGGACAAGAAATTGGTCGTCAAATCCGTGCATTGAAGAAGAAGCCACAAATTATTATTGGTACGCCAGGACGTTTGCTTGACCACATCAACCGTAAAACCATTCGTCTTGAAGATGTACAAACAGTCATTTTGGATGAAGCAGATGAAATGCTCGATATGGGCTTCATGGAAGATATTCAATCCATCTTGAAGCAAGTGCCAGATGAGCGTCACACGATGCTGTTCTCTGCAACAATGCCGACGAACATTCAGAAACTTGCACAACAATTTCTGAAAAACCCGGAGCATGTTTCCGTAATTCCGAAACAAATTACAGCTCCACTAATCGAGCAATCGTACATCGAAGTGCATGAGCGTCAAAAGTTCGAAGCACTTAGCCGTTTGCTTGATATGGAATCCCCAGAGCTTGCTATCATTTTCGGCCGTACAAAACGCCGGGTTGACGAGCTAAGCGAAGCGCTTCAAAAACGCGGATACACAGCTGATGGCTTGCACGGAGATTTGTCTCAGAATCAACGTGATAGCGTAATGCGCAAATTCCGTGACGGTAGCATCGATGTATTGGTAGCGACAGACGTTGCTGCTCGTGGTCTCGATGTTTCGGGCGTAACGCATGTAATCAACTTTGACCTGCCGCAAGATCCTGAGAGCTACGTTCACCGTATCGGTCGTACAGGCCGCGCGGGTAAAGAAGGTACAGCATGGTCATTCGTTACTCCTCGTGAAACAGATCACCTGCATTTCATCGAGAAAGTAACACGTCAAAAGATGAGCCGCAAGCCGCTTCCTAGCATTGCAGAAGCGATTGAAGGCAAACAACGTATAACTGCTGAACGTCTTCTTGAAGTCGTTCAAAACGAGGAGTTCACTGAGTACAAAGCGATTTCAATTCAACTGCTTGAGCAATATGATTCCGTTCATTTGCTTTCCGCAGCAATCAAATTGCTGACTGGTGAGAAGAAAAACGTGGAAATCGAATTGACACCGGAAGATCCGCTTCGCGCGAAAAAACGCAAACCGGATATTCGTTCAAACGGTCGTCCATTCAATCGCAGCGGTTCGTCTTCTTCATATGGCGGCAATCGCAGCAGCAGCACAGGCGGCAGCGGCGGTGGTGGTTACCGTGGACGCGATGACAGACGCTCAAGCGGCAGCAGCAGCACTGGTGGCAGCTCGCGCGGCGGTTACGAGTCACGCGGTGGCAGCAGCGGCGGCGGATACGCTGGCAAGAGAAGCAGCGAAGGTCGTCCTGAAAACCGTCGTCCAAAAAGCTCTTCCGAAGGTTTTTCAAACAACTAATTAATCGTTAACCTTATATTTTCGAAAAAACCGAGGTTGTCCGTGATCCCTAACGGGCATCCGGACGACCTCGGTTCTTTTATTGTTCTTTTATTGTTTGGATTAGTACGAAACGGATTTACTAATGATAACAATAGAAAAAAACAAAACGAGAATGAAACCTGCAAAAGTGACTAACTGCGGTCTGCGTTTTTCTTTAGGCAGATGCCTCTAAAACTTTAATTAAGGCGTTTGAACAAATATCCTATGGGTTAGGTTTTAACCGTATAGAAGATAGCCTAGAAAGCTCAGTATCTGTCGGTTTTGTTCCCTATGTAAGGTAGTTTGGTGGGAGTAATCTTACTTTTCTGGAGGCAGATCCAATGGAACCAAGAGGGCTAATGGGTGGATTTTACCGAATTTCCGAATGGATCATGAGGTTATCGGTTATTAATGTATTGTGGCTAGTTTGTTCAGTTCCATTCGTTTTCTTCGCATGGGGATTGGTTTTGTCGCAGGATGCCAATCAAGTGTATTCCGCTCTCATTGCAATGGCGGTCGTTGCTCCTTTTACTTTATTCCCTGCAACAGCAGCTATGTTTGCGGTTGCTCGTAAATGGGTAATGGGCGAGACAGACGTACCATTGTTTAAGACGTTTTTCCGCGGCTACAAGGAAAATTATAAACAAAGTATGCTTGGCGGTATTATTTATACGATATTGCTAGCGATTATGATTGTTGACTTTATTGTTTATCGTGAGCAATTGAATTTGCTGTCATACATTTTTATAGCCTTTCTTGTGCTTTTAATCGTATCGCTGTTTAATTTTTTCTCCATGCTTGTCCATTATCATATGAAAACGTTTCAATTGCTGAAAAACGCTGTCCTTATCACGATCGGCAAACCTTTCCGTTCACTTTCAACAGCCATCATGAGCGGTGCGGTAATGTATTTCAGCACAAAGTTTACGTTTCTCATTCCGTTCTTTATGGGGAGCATCATCGCATACCTGGCTTTCTGGAACTTTCACTTGATTTACCAGAAGCTTCAGGATCAAGCAGAAAAAGCACGTTTAGCAGAAGAAGAAGAGGCTGAGAAAGCTGCAGAGCTTGATCGAATCGACCTTGTTAAGGATGATTCGAACAGCTCCAGTAAATAACAGCCGATCGAAGTTTACTTTTTCTTTTGTTCGGTCTATAATAGCAATACCTCCTGCGATGCTCGTTACGGCTTTACGCTGTTTTGAACCAATGGCTGTTTCAAGGGAGACCAAAATCGAAACGTAGCTGACATGCCCCCGAAAGGGGATCTCAAAAGCGGTTCTGCGGTCACCCACCTGCGTAAGCGGGTTCAGAAACATGTGAGTCGGACGGCATAGGCGGGTTCCATTTTCAAATAAAGAGCATTTGCTGGTTAAATCCAGCGATAGCTCTTTTTTCATTGGACAAATCGTGGTATCATATAGAGTATTGTACATAGATGCCGGAAGGGGAGATCGTTGTTGTTGAAGCGGACCTTGATCGGGCTGCTGCGTAGTCATGAACAGACTGGTGACAGAGCCAAGGATCCAATGCTCAAATCTCATTTCTACAAGCTATCGAAAGACAAGGCTTGGGAAGAAGTGATATCGACTCTTAAGAAAATGCAAGGCTATAAGGTGCTGCACGAAGTGCAATCCGTTGGGGAAATTGTTCTAGAGAAGCGCACGGCATTTGGAAGAACGATGGACATTACCGTTTCCGTTATTAGCGTAAACCCGCTGCAATCGGCTGTCGATATTTATTCAGCATCCCGCGGCTCTTTAGGGGATCTTGGTTCTAATTACAGAGTCATTCTGGATTTGTACCGAACACTTGATAAGAAGCTTTCTGCATTCAAAGTTAATAATTAATACATAAACAAAGCGAGGAAGGGTATCCTTCACTCGCTTTGTTTGCAATCATTATAAAAATGCGCTTGCAGCTTACTAAACGAGTGCTTTAACTGCGTTGATTGCTTGCTCGTAATTCGGGTGCTCAGTCATTTCAGGTAGGTATTCAACATATTGGATAGTGTCGTTAGCGTCGATAACGAAGATTGAGCGTTGATCTAAACCAAGCTCTTTGATGTATACGCCGTATGAATCGCCAAAGCTATGTGCTTTGTAGTCAGACAGCAATACGACTTTATCGATTCCTGCAGCACCGCACCAGCGTGCTTGTGCGAAAGGAAGGTCTACGCTTACGGTTAAAACAACGACATTGTCGCCAAGCGAGCCTGCAGCTTCATTGAAACGACGCGTTTGTGCATCGCATACACCTGTGTCGATGGATGGTACAACGCTGATTAGTTTGATTTTACCAGAGTAGTCCTTAAGAGAAACATTCTCGACAAGCGATTTGTTAAGGTTGAAATCAGGAGCTTTATCTCCTACTTTCAATTCGGGTCCTACCAATGTGATCGGATTGCCCTTGAAAGTAGCGGCTCCATTGCGTTCTTGTGACATTCGAATAATTCCTCCTCAAAATTGTATGGTGAATACCTGATTAATTATAATCGTAATGAATCAGCCTTGTCCAATTGTTGGATAGAAAAGGGGTGATCCTATGATATTCTTGCGTTATGAAAGCTTTCGCTCGTACTTAAAACTTTATCCCGTAACTTCCGTCTTAATTGCGCTAAACATTATATACTTCATTATAATCGCATGGAATGGCGATCCTAATAATGTTTATGATGCTGCTAAATATGGTGCCTTTGTAACGGAGCCCGAATATAATTCGTTTGGGATGCAGGAGCCATGGCGGTATGTTACTTCTATTTTTATGCATTCCGGAATAGAGCATTTGCTGTACAATATGTTTGCTTTGCTCATATTCGCGCCGCCGCTGGAATATTTGCTAAAACAAGCTCGATATCTGGTTTTTTATTTGTTATGCGGAATCGCTGGCAATGCAATGAGTGCCTTTGTCAACGTGGTTGAAGGTGACCTATACGAACATGTTGGTGTGGGAGCCTCAGGAGCGATTTATGGCGTCTATGGAGCTTTTTTATTCATCTCCTTATTCCAAAAGTCGCAGCTGGATGAAAGCTCGCGTAAAACGGTATATACCATATTAATATTTGGAGTTATCTATTCCTTCCTTGTGCCAAGTATTGATCTATGGGCACATCTAGGGGGCGCTCTAACCGGCTTTCTGCTTTATAATGTGTTTGACCGTGTAAAGACGCGAAGAAAACAACGCCTATTATGAAAACTATGTATGTACGGGAGAGAAACTAACCGGTATGGAACTTCGTCAGCTTCATTATTTTGTAAAAGTGGCAAAAAAAGAGCATGTTACGCAAGCTGCTGAAGAATTGCATGTGGCGCAATCAGCGGTCAGCCGCCAGATTCATCAACTCGAAGAAGAACTTGGCGTTAAATTATTCGTTCAAAAAGGCAGGAACCTGCAGCTCACACCGGTCGGCCAGCTTTTCTTAAAGCGCGCTGAAGTCATTCTGGCTGATCTCGAGCGTGCGGTTATTGAGATACATGAGTTTCTTGATCCGGAGAAAGGCGAGATAAGGCTCGGCTTCCCGCATAGTCTTGGGATTTCATTAATTCCGCAGGTGGTTGCGGCTTTCCGCAAACTACATCCTAATGTGAAATTTAGATTTAAGCAGGGGATGTATCCATCGCTTATCCGCGACATGGTCAAAGGCGAAATTGATTTGGCATTCATATCTCCATTTCCTAATGAACATGAATTCGTATGCGGCGAGGTTTTGTTAACAGAAGAGCTGTATGCAATTCTGCCTCCGGGCCATCGGTTATCAGACAAGGAATCAATCGAGCTGAAGGAGCTGGAGCATGAAACTTTCGTGTTGTTTAGCGAAGGCTACTCACTGAGGCCGATCGTTTGGGATGCATGCCAAGAAGCTGGCTTTACGCCGAGAATCGGTTTTGAGGGAGAAGAAACGGATACGATTAGAGGTTTGGTGGCTGCGGGGATGGGCGTGAGTCTTCTGCCTGAAATGGCTCTACATTATACGGGCCCCTTGCAGCCGACAAAGGTTCGTGTGACCGAGCCCCAAGTGACTCGAACGATTGGTCTTATTCGGCGGTCTAATGAAAAGCTGCCGTTGGTCGCTAAGGTGTTCCACGGCTTCCTGCTTCGTTATTTTCAAGATACAATGGAAAAACCGATTAGATGATGATATAGAAAAGGAGCTGTTCCGCTTGGTCTTTGCAGACCGTTTTGGAACAGCTCCATTTTTTTGCGTTTGTTATTCCTGCCGGCTGCCGCCAACAAAGATTAAGATGTATCTGATAAGCTCCAAGAGAGAAAGAAGGGCGGCGGCTACATAGGTTAATGCTGCTGCGTTAAGCACCTTCGCGACTCCGCGTTCCTCGTCATTGGTGATGAAGCCTTCGGCAATCATGATATCGCGTGCGCGGTTGCTGGCATTAAACTCGACGGGAAGCGTAATGACCTGGAAAGCAACGGCAACCGAGAAAAAGATGATGCCGAGTCCGATTAAATTCAATGCCGAGAATAGAATTCCGGCGATGAAAAGAAAAGGAGCGACGCCGGAAGCAAAATTCACGATTGGAAAGATACGGTGGCGCAGAACAAGCATAGGATAATGCTCGGCATGTTGTATAGCATGACCTACTTCATGACAGGCAACGGAAACGGCAGAAATTGTATTTTCATAATATACAGGCTCAGACAGACGAACGACGCGATGTATCGGATCGTAATGATCGGTGAGCACGCCGCGCACAGGTTCGATGGGCACATCATGCAGCCCTTTGGAATCGAGCATGCGCCTCGCAGCTTGATAGCCGGTTAAACCGCTGTTAGCATGTACGGAAGTCCATTTCTTAAAAGTACCTTTAACGCGGAATTGAGCCCAAATCGTTAATATAAAAGCGAGTATAATTAAAATGTAGATAAACGTCATTGAGTCATCCCTCCATTTTATTGATGCGATCTAACGCTACATAAGAGAGCTTTTGTTAATTAGAAGCATGAGTGCCTCGATACAAGCAGCGGTTTGCGGCATGAGACGCGTGTAAAGGTGGTTGGCTTGCCTTGGCTTGAGATTTTTTATAACAGGCTCCAGTTCCTTCACTTCACGTTCCAGCTGGCTTATATGATGCTGCAGATCCGTTAGCTTGCGAGAGACCTGCTCCTCAGGCGTAATCTTACTCCAGCTTTCAATAGCGGCTTTGATCTCATCTAATGTATATTTATCTTTTTTCATCTGTTCAATACGTTCTAAGCGTCGCAAAGTTTCGTCTGAATAGAGGCGATAGTTTTTGGCGGAACGCTCTGCAGGCTCGATTAGACCGATTGAAGTATAATAATCAATTGTACGTGGACTGATATGCGCAAGCTTCGATAGTTCTCCGATTCGATACATTTTCAAATCCTCCATTCGTTCAGAATATATAAAGTATTTTCATTCAAGCTTTATCCTTATTTTATTGCTGTAATTTCCGTAAACAATAATTATCTTCTATTATAGTGATTTTTGCTAACGCCATCTTATGGAAAGGGCTATGTCTGTACCTCTAATGATAATAGGAAAGTAACCATACAGTCAAACGTGTTACATGGTCTTGCGTCAAATGTTCATCGTCACGTTAGTCGACTGGATAGCGCAATTGTATTTCTACTATATAACTCCTTAAATAGTGACATGAATCAGATTAAAGCTGCTTATGATAAAAATATGATTTCATGAAATAGGAATCAATGCCTATATAATGAGAAAATGCGAAGAATAAACAGGCCAAATGGGTAATTTAGGTAACGTTTTGTTCAAAAACTTAACGTTCGTGTCAGATTTCGTGCCGAACGTTTGATTTTTTTTGTAAATTTAGATAAAACGTATTGTCAAATTGAGCACTACTGACTATAATGACATTAAGTCTTTCCTCTCATGTAAGGAAACATAACACTTAGGGAGTGGTCGTAATGATTAAGAAAACAATGTTAGCTTTAGGAATCTTCACCTTATTGTTTCCGGTAATGGCGTTTGCAGAGGATCCTTCCGCCGCAACGTTGAACATGGGTCTAAACTCGCTTTGGGTTATGCTCTCATTCATTCTCGTTCTACTAATGCAAGGCGGATTCATTCTTCTTGAAACTGGTTCGACTCGTATGAAAAATGCTGGCCACGTGGCAGGAAAAACGATCTTTACTACTGGCCTCGCTGCACTTATTTATTGGGCATTCGGTTACGGCATCACTTTTGGCGGCGATAGCGGCATTAATGCACTAATCGGTTGGGGTAACTTCTTCTTCGATCCTTCCATTACTGCAGGTGAAGGTGAAAATTATCCAAGCACAGTGTTCTTCTTGTTCCAACTAGCATTTGCAGCAGTATCGCTTTCTATCGCATGGGGCGGTTTTGCAGAAAGAGCTAAGCTATCCTCATACATCGTATTTACATTATTTTTCACTGCGATTATTTACCCGGTAGTAGCTCACTGGATCTGGGGCGGCGGTTGGCTTGCTGAAGACGGAGCACAGGATTTCGCGGGCTCCACGGTCGTTCACTTAACCGGTGCGCTTGCCGCATTTGCAGCAACCGTATTACTTAAGCCGCGTATCGGTAAATTCAATAAAGACGGCTCGGCAAACGAAATTTTGGGTCATAACCAGGTTTTCACTGCGCTTTCCGTTTTGCTTCTATGGGTTGGTTGGTTTGGCTTCAACGCGGGCAGCACGGTAGCTATCGGCGATGGATTCTTCGGATATGTAGCATTTAACACGATGCTTGGAGCAGGCGCGGGCGGCGTGGCAGCACTTCTTATTTCTTGGGCAGTTACAGGTAAAGCAGATATTACATCTATGCTTAACGGTACGCTTGCAGGTCTTGTTGCGATTACAGCATCTTGTGCATATGTCGCTCCTTGGGCTGCGGTAGTGATCGGTCTGGTTGCTGGTGTTCTTGTATTCTACAGCGTGAAGTTCTTCGAAAAAATTAAAGTCGATGATCCAATCTACGCATTGTCCGTACACGGTGCAGCTGGTATCTGGGGTACGCTTGCTAATGGTATCTTCGCTACACAATTACTTGCGGATAAAGTTGGCGTAGGTACAGGCGGCTTGATCGACACGGGCAGCTGGAAGCAACTATGGGTTCAATTTGAATCGGTTGTCGTAGTTGGCGCATTCGTACTTGCAGCTTCGTTCCTTATCCTTGGCATTATGAAGCTTGTCATGGGCTTCCGTGTTACGGAAGAGCAAGAAATTATCGGTCTTGACCTGAGTGAGCATGGGGCTTATGGTTATCCTGAGCAAATGAAAAAAGCAGGTCAAAACTTTCAAGGGTAATGCAATAACCATGATGGACTGACCGAAGGGAGAGGGCATCGCATGAGTGATCCGGTGCGATTGCAGCTGCTAAAGCAGATTGGTTCAGCCGATCATGTAGAAGGGCTGCGAAACTTGCGGGATCAGGTACACGAGCATATGGAAGCTCTTCTCCCCACGCGTCCGGTCGAACAATTTAACGAACAATTGAATGAGGTGCACGATGCGGTAATAGAACGCTCGATTATCCTCGCAGAAGCGGAAATGGCACGGTTGGGGAAGGGTTCTCCCCCCGTGCCTTACGCATATTTATTGTTCGGCAGCGGCGGTCGGAAAGAGCAGACTTTGTCAAGCGATCAAGACAGCGGAATTGTCTATCGGGATCCAGTGGCCGATTCAGCAGAAGTTAAGGATTATTTTAAAGAGCTTAGCGAGATTATTGTTCAAAATCTTCAAGGGGTAGGTTACCCTCCATGCGAAGGCAATGTGCTGAGCAGCAACCAGGAATGGTGCTTATCACTTTCAGAGTGGGGCAGTAAACTGGATCATTGGTTCGAAGAACCGGCATGGGAGGCAGTGCGATATTTGCTTATCATTGCGGATGGCCGCGGAGTATATGGGGACTTTGGGTTGGTTGAAGAACTAAAGGACTTGTATTTTACCGACATGCTGAACCATCCGATCATTTTGAAGCGAATGTTGGACAATACCTTGCGCCATAAAGTACTGCTTGGTTTTTTTGGTCAACTTTTAAAGGAGCAGTATGGCGTGGATGCGGGTAGCCTTGATATTAAATACGGTGCTTATATACCAATGGTCAATTCAATCAGGCTTTTATCTATTCAGGAAGGCATTCGCGAAACATCCACATTAGAGAGAATCAAAATGCTCGTACACGCGGGCAAGATGTCTGAAAAGGACGCCGCCATTTACGATCAAGCTTTTCGTATTTTACTGCGACTCCGATTAATGACGACCGAACAAAATTCGGATGGCTTATATGCGAATAATGGCAAGATGTCGAGCCGTAAATTGACGAAGGAAATGACTGATGAATTAAAGAGTAGTCTGCGCCTGGGCAAGAAACTGCAAAGAGCAGTTTTTAAGCAAACAATGGGCAGGCTTACTTAAGGCGGTGGGGAAATGAAGGAACAAAAAGGCGTCGGTCGGATGTGGAACCTATACAAAATGGGAGGATTTACGCCTGCCATCGCTTCTATGCTAGGCTCTCAAAATGCGCAGCAAATGGCGTTTATTCGTAATGTCAATAAAGAACAGCGTAAGCAATCGATGTTCGACATGCCGCTTAAGGAGCTTGAGGTCATTGTATTCGATCTGGAAACAACGGGTTTCTATCCTAATAACGGTGATGAAATTATTTCGTTTGGAGCCGTACTGCTGCGGGGCGGTGAAATCATGGAGAACGAAACGTTCTACAGCCTCGTTAATCCCAAACGGAAAATACCGAAAGCGATTGTTGAGCTGACGGGCATTACAAACGAAATGGTGCAGGATGCACCTGATTTAATGCAGGTGCTTCACGATTTTATGGAGTTTGTCGGCAGACGACTGCTCGTGGCGCATGCTTCGGGCCACGACAAGCAGTTTCTGAACGCGGCATTATGGCGAACCTCTAAAATTAATTTAAACCACAGAGTGCTGGATACGATGATGGTAGCGAAGTGGCTGGAGCCGAACCTGGAAGGGTACAGCTTGGATGAACTTCTGGATAGCTGCTGTATTCCAATAACGGAACGGCATCACGCGCTGCAGGATTCGATTATGACGGCCAAGTTATGGCAAAACTATCTCGCTCGTATTCTGGAGAGGAATATTACGACGCTGGGCGATCTTTATGCTTATTTAAGCAAGCACTAATTGCATGGGAATAAATGTACCTTCCGTGCGACGGTAGGGCTGTACGTGAGGCGTTTCGATGTTGCGTAATGAAACAATCCAATAGGATAGCTCAGATGCTGGCAGAAAGCCTTCAGAGTCGCTAGAAGACGGAATGGCCTCTGTACGCGGATGAGAATGAAACAAGCCGACAAGCGTTTGTCGGTTTTTTTGCATTTCAAAATAAGCGGCAGTCCATTCGGCTGGATCGAAGGTAAACGAATGAGTGGGATTGATATGTTTATTGGAGATCGGAATGATCGTATCGATTATGGTTGGGTTTTCACCCTGCATTGTTTTTTGGCTGCTAACTAAGATCCCGCAAGCCTCCATAGGCCGAGCGTGTTTACAAATGCTTATAAGCAGATCATATGCGGATTTGGTGATCATGCCTTTCGATTGCTGCGCTTCCATATTAACGCCTCCTTCTTAGTCATTCATATAAGTTAACATATAAGTTAAGTGGAACGAAATAGGTCCAAGCTCGCTAATCGGAGCAGATTGTGTATGAACGATGCGACAGTTACCGATAATAGGACAAGCACAAAAGGCAAGACACCAATAAACGTGACGTTTTTATGGCTAATATGCCACTTGCCTTGAGCTTCCATTCGGTGCATGATACCATGGAGCCATACATGAAAATGATATTGCGAGAGAAGGAAGGTACGTCATGAAACGCGTTATTGCTCTTTTTACCATTGCGCTGCTTTTTGCGGGATTAGCTGTATTTCAATATAAAGATGACGGTACGAAATCTGTTACGCTGGCGGCTCCAGCGGGGGATTTTAAACCGAAGGCGGGATACGAAGCAACTGTTTTCAAGCTTCCCGCACTTGATGAGCAGTCTTACGAAATAGGAGGGCAGCAGGGCAAGCTTACCTTCGTTAATTTTTGGGCATCCTGGTGCGGACCCTGTGAGCTTGAGGCGCCAGATCTGCAGCGTTTGCATGAGCAATATGGCGATGCCATTCAGCTGTATGGCGTAAACGCAACCAAATATGATAAAGAGCGGGCTGCCAGGGATTTTGTGAATGAGCATGAGTTTACGTTTCCGATATTGATGGACCGGGTGGGCGATGTTACGAAACAATATAAGGTAGATACGTTTCCAACAACCTTCCTTATTGATAGTAAAGGCGTCATTAGGGAACGTATTAACGGTGTCATCCCCTATGAAGAATGGCAGCGGTTGATTGAAAAGTGGATGTAACCAGGCGTAAATGGCTGCAGCCGTCCTTTGGCGAAGAAAGCTCGGTTTGCGGATTTAGAAGAGAATACTTATAAAATCTTATATAAAAAAAGGGTTGGCTGGATATCACAATGTGATATCCAGCCAACCCTTTTTTATTAATGATTTACAAGCCCGATGCGATCAAGCGGATCGACATGCGTATTATCAACCTTAACCATGTTGAGCAGCGCATAACGGATGCTGTCGACAAGTGCTTCCCAGCTTGCCTCGATGACATTGTTGGAAACGCCGACTGTGCTCCATGTGTTATCAAGTCCTGTTGATTCGATTAGTACGCGGACCTTAGCGGCTGTAGCGTCCTTCTCGTCGATGACACGAACTTTATAATCGGATAGGTGAATGCTTTCGATCTTGGGATAAAACTGCACCAGCGCCTTGCGCAGGGCGTTATCGAGCGCGTTAAGAGGACCATTGCCTTCAGCTGCCGTGTAAACCTGCTGTCCGCCAACGTTAATCTTGACGATAGCTTCGGAAATCATTTGACCGTTTGTTTTTTCTACGAGCATTTTGAAGGATTCAACCGTGAACACTTCCTTAACCTCGCCGCCGAATGCTTCACGCAGCAGGAGCTCGAGAGAAGCGTCAGCGCCCTCGAACTGATAGCCTTGATGCTCCAGATCTTTGATTTGATCCATTATGAGCTTCGTTTTTTCATTGTTTGCATTAACGTCAAGTCCAAGCTCTTTGGCTTTGGAAATAATATTGCTTTGTCCCGCGAGCTCAGAAACGAGAATACGCTGCTTATTGCCTACAAGCTCCGGCTGAATATGCTCATAGGTTTTGGAGTCCTTCATAATGGCGGAGACGTGAATGCCGCCTTTATGCGCGAATGCTGCATTGCCGACATAAGCTTGGCCAACCGGCATATGTACATTCGCGATTTCACTAATATACCGTGCCGTACTAGTGAGCACGCGAAGCTTCTCTTCCGGCAAAACGTCGTAGTTCATTTTAATTTGCAGGTTAGGAATGATCGAGCATAGATTCGCGTTGCCGCATCGTTCGCCATAGCCATTGATCGTTCCCTGTACTTGACGCGCGCCGGCTTCAACAGCTGCGAGGGAGTTAGCGACTGCAAGCTCGCAATCATTATGCGTATGAATGCCGATCGGTGTAACCAATTCTTGCTTAACCCGCGAAACGATCTCATGAATTTCGCTCGGAAGCGTACCGCCATTCGTATCGCAAAGGACCAGCCAGTTCGCTCCAGCCTCTTGTGCTTTCTTCAATACGGATATTGCGTACTCCGGATTATTCTTGTAGCCGTCGAAGAAATGCTCGGAATCAAACAAGGCTTCCATTTCGTTTTGCTTTAAAAAAGCAATCGAATCATAAATCATCGAAAGGTTTTCTTCTAGTGTCGTTTGCAGGGCAGTATGTACATGAAAGTCCCATGACTTGCCTACAAGCGTTGCGGCCGGAACCCCCGATTCAGCGATGCGGACGAGACTTGCATCCTGCTCAGCCAAACTGTTCTTGCGGCGTGTGCTGCCGAATGCGGTGATTTTGGCGTTAAGGTTGAATGCTTTGATCCGTTGGAAAAATTCGATATCCTTGCTGTTGCTTCCTGGATTGCCGCCTTCAATATAATGAACGCCCAACGCATCGAGCTTCTGGGCGATTTTTAATTTGTCATCCGCTGACAGGCTGATGCCTTCACCTTGAGTACCGTCACGCAGCGTCGTATCAAATATGGAAATGTTGTTTGTCATTAACGGGACGCCTCCTTCGTTGATTGCCTATTCAAATCATAATTTACTATTATAACACTTGTCTTCACGAAAGTAGAGGGGAAAAAAGTAATTTTTGTGGCTAGACCTGCTGTCGTTGACTTGACCCTACTGGAATTGTATGCTTGGGTTGATCAAACTTATGTTCGCTTATTGCTTCAATTAGGCGGTGTTTAACTCGATTATGAAAAATACAAATGATCATTATCCGGCTAAAGGCCGTGTTATCATTCATTTAGATATGAATGCTTTTTATTGCTCCGTCCATGAAGCCGAAGAGCCTGAGAAATACAAGAACAAGCCTACAGCGGTGTCCGGAAGCGTGGAGCAGCGAAAGGGTATTTTGGTTACCTGCTCCTATTTGGCAAGAAACAGAGGAATTAAGACGGGAATGACGGTAAGACAGGCACTTCAGCTATGCCCCGAGCTTATACTAATAAAGCCTGATTTTACGCTTTACCGAAAATATTCTCAGGGATTCATGGCTATCGCCAGACAATATACGCCGCTTGTGGAGGCCGTATCGATCGATGAGTGCTATATGGATATCACGGGGTCGAAAATGTTTGGGACGCCGCTAGAAATTGCAGAATCCCTGCAGAAGCGAATCCAGTCGGAGTGGACGCTTCCATGCTCGATTGGCTTGGCCCCGAACAAACTGCTTGCGAAGATGGCTTCGGATATGAAGAAGCCGAACGGACTAACAGTGCTGCGAATTCGTGATGTGAAAAGTGTATTATGGGATAAATCATGCGATACGTTGTTCGGAATAGGCAAAAAAACGGCTGATAAGCTTGCAAAGCTAAACATTCGTACGATTGGGCAGCTGGCGGCTGCCGAGGAACACATGCTAAATAAGCATTTTGGTGTCGTAGGCTCATGGATGAAATCCGCTGCGCACGGAATTGACCACGCTGAGGTTAATCCGAACAGGGAGCGGAATAAGTCGATCGGACATACAACGACGCTTCCGAGCGACTTAACGACCCGCGAGGATGTATTCAGGGTGCTGCTCAATTTAGCCGATCAGACTGGACGAAGACTGCGCAGGCAAAAGTTAGTTGCGACAACGGTTCAGATTACGATCCGCAAGCCGGATATGACAACGATTACCCGCTCTCATACATTGGCTGCCCCAACACAGGAGGCTGATGTATTTTACAGGGAAGCCTGCAGGCTGTATGAGAAGCATTGGAAGATTGGCGAGCCAATCCGTCTGCTCGGAATCACCCTTCAAAATCTCACGCCGCTGGACGATACGGCCCTTCAGCTTGATTTGTTCAGCTATGAGCAGCAGCCGCGGAAGGAAGCATTAACCAAAGCGATGGACCGACTCCGCGACAAATACGGAGAGGACGCGGTTCTGACTGCGGGAATGCTTGGTGATGACCCATCAACCTTAATTAGGAATAAACGAATTCGCGGTACATCCTTGCAAAAGGATGATAGTTTGTTATATATTGATGAATGAAGCTTGACTGATCAGAGACGAGATTATTCCGTATATTTTTATTTGGGAGGGAATTTCCATGGGTAAGTTTACTTGGGTTGAAAAAGATACGTGCATCGCTTGTGGAGCTTGCGGAGCAACCGCTCCTGACATTTATGATTATGATGATGAAGGTCTTGCAGAAGTTATTTATAAAGCAGACGGAAACAAAGGAAACACAGAGATTCCGGAAGATTTGTTTGATGATTTGCAGGATGCGGCTGACGGCTGTCCTACTGATTCAATCAAAATTGCAGACGTTCCTTTTAATTACTAAATCATAATCGGAAGCAAAGCTCCTCATCGCATGCTTAAACTGCGAAGAGGAGCTTTTTTCTGTTTTCTGTACGCACAGTAAAATGCTGAAGGGATACAAACAAGCACCCATCCTGCCGATAAAGAAAACATACCACATGTTGGGAGGATGGGGGATGGACTCTCCAGATGACATATTATATTTGAAGCAATTTGTAAAGCAGCACCCTGATAACCAAATGGGGTGGTATTTGCTTGGCAAGCAATATTTGCTCGCTGGAAAAGAGGGCAAAGCAAACTACTGTTTTTTGCAAGCCGGCGAGGTTTATGACGCTTTTGAGCATGAAAGCCATCCTTTATCGGAAAAGCAGCTGCAGCTGCTTAAAGAATGGGGCTTGCGGCATAAGAAAAAAATGCTTGTCCGCAGAACCGTAGCATTAGTGGTCTTACTGCTCTTCATTGCTGTATTAGTGCCCGCTAACGGCGCTATCTATAAACAGACGGACGAACAACCCAAACCGGTGGCTCAAGGCTATATCCCTCCAATAGGAATTGTATTGGTTCCGCAAAAAGATCGAAATCCGATTGGAAGTGCTTGGAATAGTCTGATTGCTGCGGGGAAAGAAGCTTCGCTGCTCACGATCGCAGCTCGGCTGGAGGAGGATAACGGCTGGCGCAAATGGACAGGAAATACAAGACTGCTTATGTCTGTGGAGAAGGGCGATTTAAACGGAAAGCTAAATGTGACGATGTTTGATCGGCTTGCCTGCTCGTGTGAGCCGTCTGATGCAGCTGCAGTCACAGAACAGTACAAAGGCTGGAGAGAGCAGCAGGAGACACACTGGACGCTCGCTAGCGCAGTCTATCATTATGAGAAGAAATACAAGAAATGGCCGGAGAAGCTGGATGATCTTATCAAGCCTTACCCGAATAATGTCATCGCTGGAGAACGCGAAGGCATGAGGACGATGTTTCCGGTGGTGCTGAAGAAGCTCAAAGGCACACACCAAAGTAGCATTAGTGAAGCCGAAGTGCCATCCGTAGAAGCGGGCAATCAGCCGATGCAGGGGAAGGATAAGTTGACGAAGCCGAGTAGTAATCCGATGGTAGGCAGCAACGGTATTTTAGATAAAGAATGGAGCCAACCTCTTTCGATCGTTGTCGATAAATCGAACCATAGGCTTGCTGTTGTTCAAGGTAACATCGTAGTGCGCAGTTATCAGGTAGGTCTTGGCGGAGACGAAACGCCTGAGGGGAGCTTTTATATCAGCGAAAAGGTAAAGAATCCAAATGGACGCGAGGACGGAGATTTCGGAAGCCGCGGCATGACGCTGTCTAACACCTTATTCGCAATCCATGGAACCGATGAGCCGAGCAGCTTAGGCAAGGATGAGTCGCTGGGCTGCGTTAGAATGGGCAAGGCGGATGTCGAGGAGCTCTTCGATATGGTGCCTCTCGGAACGGCGGTGCAAATAAAAAACGGGACGCTTCCATCCAAGCTGCAGCAGCCTCCCGAACGCTTTAGGCTGGAGCCGCGCCAGAATGAAACCAATCCCGCTAAAATTTATAAATGGTTGACGTAAGAGGCTTACGAAGTGAAAACTAAAAGCAAGGCAACCGCAACGACAATAACGCCGACGATAGAACCAATCCAAATGAGTGCTTCCTTGTTTACCTCTTCCTTCGGCTTTGCTTTAATTGTTGCAGGCTTTCTTTTTGGTGAACTCATCGACAATCAACCTCTCTATTTCAAAATGATAATGAATATGTTCTCATTGTAATCGTTTTCTAGACAAGCCGCAATATAACGGACGCTTGCACCTTATGTGCAGGCTCTTTTCTTTTTGTCGTAAAAAAGATAAACTGACATGTAGAACATACATCTGAGATCGGAGTGAGTAAGTTGCTTTATTCTTCAATTTTAAAGCCGATTTTTTTTCGAATGGACCCAGAAAAGGCTCATCATCTTGTTATTGACGGCCTAGCAGCAGGCGGCGTAGTTCCAGGATTAAACGGGCTAATGCATGCGATGTACGGCGTGGCAAAGTCGCCGGAGCTTGAGACTGATCTATTCGGACTGCATTTTCCACATCCGGTGGGCTTAGCCGCCGGTCTGGACAAAAACGGCAAAGCAGCAGACGGCTTCTCAAGCGTAGGCTTTGGCTTCGCCGAGGTAGGTACTGTAACACCGAAAGGACAAGCTGGAAACGAACAGCCGAGATTGTTCCGACTCCCGCCTGATGAAGCGCTTATCAATCGGATGGGCTTTAACAATGATGGAACGGCTGCTATGGCAGAGAAGCTGTCACGACGCAAAATAAATCGAATACCGATAGCCGTAAACATCGGCAAAAACAAAACGACTCCGAATGAGTTGGCCCATGAGGATTATCAAACCTGCATTCGGGATTTGTATACATATGGTGATTTCTTTGTCGTTAATATCAGCTCGCCGAACACTCCTGATCTACGCGACCTGCAGCATGGTGAAGAGCTTAGAAATCTGCTTAGCGCTGTAAAAAAGGAAATAAACACGCAGGCGGCGAAAGTAGGAACAAAAGCAAAACCTGTTCTAGTCAAAATCGCGCCCGACATGACGAATGAGCAGTTGGAGCTCACCGTGGCCACCATAATGGAGAGCGGCGTATCGGGGATAATCGCCACAAATACGACATTATCCCGTACGGGGCTGCAGCATTCGAATGCAGGCGAAGCGGGCGGACTCAGCGGTAAGCCGCTGCGTGAGCGTTCTACCGAGGTCATTCGGGCAGTATATCGCCAGACTGGCGGGCAGCTGCCGATTATTGGATCCGGCGGCATCTTTACGGCGCAAGACGCATACGATAAAATCCGCGCAGGAGCCTCGTTGGTTGAAATCTACACGGCGCTTATCTACAAAGGCCCTGGAGTGCTCCGTGAGTTGACGAACGGTTTGAAGGAATGTTTACGTAAGGATGGCTACCGAAATATTGCCGAGGCAGTTGGCGCAGATCACGTTTAAGAACAGGAGGCGGCCGGATGGACGGTAGAGACTGGAATCTTTTTTTACAGCCTTATGAACAAGCGGTTGAAGAACTTAAAGTGAAGTTTAAGACGATGCGGGTTGAACTGAAAATAAGAGAAGCATATGCGCCTATAGAATTTGTCACCGGCCGGGTTAAACGAATATCAAGCATCTTGGAGAAAGCGAAACGCCTGAATGTCCCTTCGGATCAACTGGATACGGGAATTGAGGACATTGCAGGAATACGTATTATGTGCCAATTTGTAGATGACATTCATCGAGTGGCTGGTTTGATACGTACACGTAAGGATTTATCGCTCGTTTACGAGAAGGACTATATTACAAATTTCAAAGACAGCGGCTACCGCAGCTATCATATGATTGTCGAATACCCGGTTCAAACCGCCCTTGGATACAAGATCGTGCTGGCAGAAATTCAAATTCGAACGCTGGCGATGAATTTTTGGGCGACAATCGAGCATTCCTTAAATTATAAGTTTAAAGAAAGCTTACCGGAGGATGTACGTACTCGCCTCAAAAAAGCAGCGGAAGCCGCATCGCAGCTCGATACAGAAATGACCAGCATTCGAAAAGAGATTTTGGATGCGCAAACGGAATTCGAGGAGCAGTCCAATGTGGTCTCGAAGGTGCTGAAAGGCATTCAAGATTTATATTTCTATCATCGGGTTCGTGAAGCGGCGCAGTTTCAAATGAAATTCAACGAAAAGTTTGAGAAAGAAGATTACCATGAGCTGAATCAGCTGTCGCTCGAGATTCAAGCGGCAATCGCGAAAGCCAAAAAAGGCAGTCAAGGCTAATTGAAAACAAGGAAAGGGCTGTCCGCCTGGTCTAGTTAGACCTGCTGGACAGCCCCTTCTTTTATTTATATATAAGAATTTATAAGTTTTCACTTATAAATGTGCTTATATATCTCCGCGAAACGATAGCTTTTGCCACTGAGGACGGCGACAGCCGTTTACGCTTGGTTCCGTCAATTATCAAGACTAGTCAATGGACTTTTTGGGTTTGTACAAGTCGTCTATCACGGCTCGTATCTCATCGGTCGTCTTGCCTTGCTTGCTTAAAGCGATGACTTCTTCCATCTCTTTCTTGCAAATGCCACAGCTGGTGCTGTGATTCGTCCAGGTTACGCTGCCCTCGTCTGCAGGATGCTCGGCAACGTAGCAGCGCAGAAGGGAATCATGCGGGTTTTCAACCTCAACGCCTTCTGCACAACCGCAATAACAGGTAATTCCACTCATGATGTCGGCATGGTCATGTACCGCTTTATAGAGCTCGCTCGTATGCGGAGTATAGTCCGAGAGGAAAGCAGGCAGCTCGTTATACGATGCTGTTGTTTGCCATGTTTCGGAGCCGTGTTGATGCTCAGCGCCCGCTTTATCGTCATCCGCCAAGCCGCATGCGGTGAGCAATGTAATGACTGCGAAGGCGAGCAGCATGGCATACATAAAACCGCGAATGCGCGAGCTTCTTTGCTCCTCTGCGATCTGTTCGTCCGTTTGGCGCTGACGTTTCATCATTTTGTCTCAGCTCCTGAATATTTGTTAAAGAATGCTCTGAAATCTTCTAAGCTGTAGCCAGTAGTGCCTTCTTCGGCAAGACCGCCCTCAAGCTTATCGATTTGTACGCCGTCTTTGAAATAAGCAAGGGTAGGTGTATATTCCACATTATACTTATTGAAATATGACGGAAACTCTCTTAAGTTGAATTGAGGCAAATCAACGCCCAGCTCGTCAACCAATGGCATTAGCTGAGGCGTTGTTTTCTGACAATGCGGGCAGTCGGAAGCGAATAGGTAGACGAAGAAATCTTCCTTATCGGCAACCTTCTTGTCCAATACATCCGGTAATATGATATTCTGGTAGTTAGGATCGTCAAGCTGCTTACGCGTTTCCGGGTTCAACTGTGATAAGGGCTTGCCATACAGGGCATTAACCTTTCCGCTGTTGTTAAGAATGAAAATAAAGCCGAATAATAGAACAACGATACCGATATACACATAGATCATTTTGACTTTGCTTTTCTTTTTCATGTGCGAGACAACCTCCGAAACTGGATTATGGCGGACAAGCCCGGGAAGAAAGGCTTGTTCTTACTTAAATATATTATATAACAAAGCCATAAGTGTATGTAAGAGCAAGGACATCGATGATAATTGGCAGGAGGAACTGAGCATGAACGGCAATTTGCCGCGTAATTTCACGGAAAAAATGGAAAAGCTGCTAGGAGACGAATATGACAAATTTATGACTTCCTATGAAGCTCCGAGAGTATATGGCCTGAGAATCAACCGATTGAAGCTCGATATCGAACAGTGGAAAAAGCTTACTTCGTTAAAAGGAGAGCTGCGGCCGATTCCATGGACACCGGATGGCTTGTATTACGAGGAGGGCGAGCGTCCCGGCAAACATCCACATTATCATGCAGGCCTCTACTATATTCAAGAGCCGAGCGCAATGGCGCCGGTTGAACTGTTAGACGTTAAGCCCGGCCACCGCGTGCTGGACTTATGTGCGGCGCCTGGAGGAAAGTCGACGCAGATCGCTGGAAAGCTGCAAGGAACCGGCGTGCTCGTTACCAATGACAACGCGAGGGAAAGAACGAAGGCATTGGCGAAAAATATCGAGCTTGCCGGTGTCCGCAATGCCGTTGTGCTTAACGAGGAGCCTGCGGCAATCGCGATAGTTTTCCCTGAGTGGTTCGACCGTATTCTCGTCGATGCGCCGTGCTCCGGCGAAGGCATGTTCCGCAAGGATGAGTCGATGATTGCGGAATGGGAAAAACATTCGATCGAGCGTTGCTCGGTCATGCAGCATGATATTCTGGAGCAAGCAGCAGCGATGCTAGCGCCCGGCGGACGTATCGTTTATTCGACCTGTACCTTCTCGCCGGAAGAGAACGAGCAGCAAATTGCCAGGTTTTTGGCTGATCATCCCGACTTTTTCGTAGAAGCCGTGCCGCATCGCTTTGGATGGGCGGCTGGCCGAGTCGATCTAGCCGGCGAGACTGCGCAGTTGGATCCTGAGCGGCTTCAAAGCATTCATGGCACGGTAAGGCTATGGCCGCATCTCATTGAGGGAGAAGGGCATTATGCGGCTGTGCTTGGACGCAGCGGAGAAAGGTCAACTGAGCCCGGGGAGAGGACACTTGCAGCGGCCTCAGATGCGCGTTCAGATACACGTTATGCCGGCGGAAGCTTGAAACGGGAAGCTCTTAAGAGCAGTGGGAAACGTCATGAGAGAAAAACGGATCATAGAGAAGAGCGGCGCGCGGGTAAACGTCAAACGAGAATGGATTGGGCAAGCGCAGGATCAGAGCGGCCAGCCGCCAAGCGAACTGCTCCTAACGGTCGAGATGGCCTCGCTGCACTAGAATTGACAGCAGCCGATCCTGTGGAGCTTTGGTATCAGTTTGCTGAACAATTTGCTGCTAATGCATTAAGCTGGCCCGGACGTGTGGTCGCATACGGCTCACGGGTTTATATTCAGCCGGAAGAGCTACCTTCTTTAGATGGGCTGCGCGTGGTCAGAGCAGGCTGGTATGTGGGAGAAGCGGGACGCGGACGGTTTGAGCCGTCGCATCCGCTCGCAATGGGATTAACCCGCGATACTGCCGTTCGCGTTGTGGATTGGAGCTCGGATCATGAGCAGACGCTGCGCTTTCTCAAAGGAGAAACTTTATTTGCCGAGGAGTCGGAAATAAAGATAAAAGACGGCGCGGCTGTCAAAGGTTATATATTGGTATGTACGGACGGCTATCCGATTGGATGGGGGAAATATGCCGGAGGTATGATTAAAAATGAGCTTCCGGCAGGATGGAGATGGATGTAGCATGGGCAAAAAAATAAGAGTAGACAAGCTGCTAGCACATATGGGACATGGCACGCGGAGCGAAATAAAAAGAGCGGTTAAGCTCGGCATGGTTGAAGTAGACGGCCGGGTAATTAAGGACAGCGGACTTATTGTCGACCCGGATGCGACAGAGGTTGTTTTTGACGGCGTACCTGTTGTTTATCGGGAAGTCGTGTATTTTATGCTGAATAAGCCTCAAGGTGTCATTTCCGCTACAGAAGACGGACGCGAGCGTACGGTTATCGATTTACTTGAGCCGCAGGACCGGCTGCGTGATCCGTTTCCAGTTGGAAGGCTCGACAAAGACACGGTAGGCCTGCTGCTGCTCACGAATGATGGACAGCTGGCACATGAATTGTTATCTCCGCGAAAGCATGTTGCAAAAACATATGAGGCGCTTGTGTTAGGGGATGTAACAGAAGAAGACAAGGATTTTTTCAGTGCCGGCGTGACATTAGATGACGGTTACGTTACGATGCCTGCCGAACTGAAGATAAGCAGCCGCGAGGAGCGGGAGGACGGGACATACTCAAATATATCGCTTACGATTATGGAAGGAAAGTTCCACCAAGTAAAAAGGATGTTTGCAGCTGTCGGCAAGCAGGTCGTCTATCTGAAAAGAGTAACAATGGGCCCGCTTAAGCTGGATGAGACGCTTCTTGAAGGCTCCTACCGGGAGTTATCTGCAGAGGAAGTTGAACTGCTTCGATCGCATAGGAAATTGTCTGAGAATTCTATTTGATAAACGGAGCCTGTATAATAGCCAAATAGAGAGAGATAAAGAGATAGGAATAGGAGTGGAGCAGTTATGAGCTTGCAATATGATTTAATTGCGTTAGATGTAGACGGAACACTGTTAACGGATGATCATGTGCTCACGGAGGAGATTCGGGATTCGGTAAACGAGGCTGCGAGTCGAGGCGCTCAAATTGTTTTATGCACAGGTCGGGGACCATCGGGGGCACTTCCGGTGCTCCAGGAGCTTGGACTTAGCGGTACGGTAATTACGCATAATGGTGCAGCTACCATTAATGCTGACGACCGATCAATCGTTCATGAGTTTGCAATGATTCCGGAGCATTTGCTTGGCTTTGTCGCCTATTGTCGTGAAAATGGCATTCATTTTGATTTGAATACGGCCTTTGAGATGATGGTAGAGAGCATGACTCCTGAAGCAGAGGTAATGTATGGACATTATCAATCCAAGCCGTTAGTCCAAGATTTTAGACTAGGATTGCCGAATGGGCTTGTGAAATTTACAGTGTTCGGAAGCAAAGAAGTGATGGATACGGTGCAGGCAGAATGGGCGGGGTGGCCAAAGCAGCTTCATACCATTCGCAGCGGTGATTATTTTATTGATGTTCATCATTTGGAAGCTAATAAGGGAAGAGCGCTGCAGCAGCTTGCAGAAATCAGAGGCATAGACCGCAGCCGTATTTTGGCTATAGGCAATTATTATAACGATATAACTATGCTGCAATTTGCAGGCATGGGCATAGCGATGGGCAATTCTCCTGAAGAGGTTAAGCTGGCTGCAAATGCGGTAGCTTATTCGAACAGTGAGGACGGTGTCGCGAAGGCGCTGCGCGAATATGCGTGGCGTTAACCACAAAAAACCGTCTGAGCAAAGGCTCAGGCGGTTTTTTAAATATATAAGAATTTATAAGTTTTCACTTATAAATGTGCTTATATATCTCCGCGAAACGATAGCTTTTGCCAATGAGGACGGCGACAGCCGTTTACGCTTGTATGGTTTATTGAGAGGAATTAGAAAAGGACGGATCTAGATATAATTACCAGAAGAATGAACAATACCAAAATAACGCCTAACGACGTAAAACCTCCATGTACACCGGACATGCCAATTCCCCCTATTAGTAAATTTCCGACTCTGGGAAATTAGTTTCGAGTGAGCTTTCCCGTAGTTCGGTATACATTATCATATGTAAAATGACCTATAACGATTGGACATTTGTCTAGATTTCTCGTCATTTAGGCATTTGCTCCGTACTTGCCGGCAGTAATTCGTGATGTAAGCCGTTCCGTCAATTAACAGGGAAGGGTAGATGTCTTGTATGAAAAAAAGTGGTTCCTGCAGAATGAAAAATTCTGTCGGAACCACTTTTATTATCATTTAGCGATTGCGCCCGCCGCGCGGTTTGTTGGAAGAACTTCCGCCCCTCGTGCTGCTGCGTCCTCCAGAAGGAGCGCTGCTGCGCCCCCCGGCTGAAGAATTGCCGCGCTGACCACCGCGACCGCCAGCCTGAGCGTTGCCGCGGACTGCGCCGCGGTTATTGCTTGCTTTCTCATCTTTGCGAGCTGCTTCCCACGGGCTGTCGACTGATGAAGGAGCGCGACCTGCTGCATGCTCAGCGCCGCGAGGGCTTCCAAAGCTGCTGCTGCGGGTTGCACCGCCGCGAGCCGAGCCGCCACCGCGACTTTCGGAGCGTTCGCCGCCACGAGCTGCGGTTCCGCGACTAGAAGAACGTTCCCCGCCACGAGGCGCGCTGCTTCGTGTGCTTGAACGATCGCCGCCGCGAGCCGGTCCGTCATTTTCGAAGCGTTCTCCGCGACGAGCGGACCAACCGGAAGTTTCACCAGCCGGCTCGCTAACTTCACCGCGCACCTCAGCTGTTCTTACAGTGCGTTTACCTGAGGCAGCAGGACGGAAGGTATCGCGTTGTCCTCTGCGTCCGCCTGGTTTGGCATTGCGATCGGATTGACCGGAACGATCACGTCCGCGCCGCCCGCCTTCAGCTGGCTTGACGCTTGCGCTGCGCGCGCCGTTCTTGCCGGCAGCTCCCCGGCTCTTCTCTGGACGATCGCCGGATTGTGCCCGTACGGAAGTTTCGACGCCTTCGCTGTCAATGGCGCGACGCGTAAGCTTTGCGTTTATGCTCTGCTCAATGAGCATAAGGTGATTTTTGTCATAAGGTGTAGCGAGCGTAATCGCGGCACCTTCTTGTCCAGCGCGCCCGGTTCTGCCGATGCGATGGATATAGAGCTCGCCGTCCTGCGGAACGTCATAGTTATATACATGCGTGACGCCTTCCACATCAAGTCCGCGTGCCGCAACGTCAGTCGCGACAAGCACCTGCAAGCGGGCGTCTCTAAAGCGTTTCATGACCTGTTCTCGCTTGGCTTGCGTTAGATCGCCGTGAAGCTCATCCGATTCAATGCCAAGTTCTTGGAGCTCTTTATTTAATTTCTTAGCGCGAACCTTCGTCCGGCAAAAAATAACAGCTAAATACGGCTGATGGCGCTCCAGCAAATGTACAAGTGTTTGCTGCTTGCTTCTGTCCGTAGTCTCATAGACGATTTGCGTAATGCTGTCCAGCGTGACATTTGTGCTCCGTACGCGGATATCGACAGGCGTTTTCATATAATCCGCCGCGAGCTTTCGGATGGCATCAGGCATTGTTGCGGAGAACAGCATCGTTTGGCGCGCTTTCGGCGTTTGCGAAATAATGCTTTCCACATCGGGCAGGAAGCCCATGTGGAGCATTTGATCGGCTTCATCGAGAACAAGCATTTGCAGCTTGCCCAGGCTGACCGTTTCACGCTTCATATGATCGATAAGACGGCCAGGTGTAGCAACGACGATATGCGGCGAACGCTGCAGCTTGCGGATTTGGGCGTCTACATCTTGACCGCCATAAGCAGCAAGGACGCTTACACCGACAGCAGGCACTAGCTTTTTAAGCTCGCTCGTTATTTGAATGGCAAGCTCCCTTGTCGGAGTTAGGATGAGAGCCTGCACTTGTTCTTTCTCTATATTAATTCGTTGCAAAATAGGCAACGCAAAAGCGATCGTTTTGCCTGTGCCCGTTTGTGCTTGCGCAATGACATCCTGCCCGTTCAGCAGGAGAGGGATTGCTTGTTTTTGAACCGGAGTCGGCTCCGTAATACCATCATGGTGAAGCAGTTCGCTAAGCTTGGGAATGATACCCAAAGCGTTAAATGCGTTAGACATTAATACATTTCCTCTTTTCGTAAACATCGTTTGATGTTAAGTATAACAGTTGTCCTTATAATGTGCATCTTTACTTTGCATATGCTATGCTAAAAGGCAACATTATGAGCAGCAGAGGAATGATTAGGATGAATGGAACAGAACGCTCGGCAATTAGGCCGGGCCTGCAGGTAGACATTGTGTTAAAACAGGATCAACGCACCGGCAAGCTTACGCGAGGCGTCGTGAAAGATATTCTTACGAATGCACCTAAGCATCCGCATGGTATCAAGGTAAGGCTCGCTGATGGCCAGGTAGGCAGAGTCAAGAACATTCTAGCGTAATCGTCCATAAAGCGGTCCCCATATGACAAGCATGTAAATGTCGATCTTTAAGGAGCGTGTACGATGGCATTTGGCATTAAAAGAAAAGAAATGAATGAATGGAAGGCGGCAGTCGCGCGCGGAGAGATTGCTTTTCTTACGCATTACTGGCTTGACCCGAGGTTTCCAGACATGCGGACCGTGACAAAGGTAGGCTGCTCCGATATGGGTAAGCTCTCGCGCTGGTGTCTGGAAAACGGCCTTGACCCCCGTTATATTCATGCCCGCTCAGAGTATCCGCATTTTGATTTACTTGGTCCAAAGCAGGGTGAAGTGCTGCGGCGGTCGAATCAGTTGGAGCAGCTTGAGCGCTTCGGCCTGTCGTAGTCAAAAGCAAGGAATAATACGTAACCGGCTGCTCAAAGAGCGGCTGTTTTTTTTGCTAATAGCTCTAAAAATCCTCTCGCCCGTTAACGCGGCTTCTATTATGATTAAAGGACAGCAAACCTGCGTCTACCTATTTAAAGAGAGAGGGAAAAAGAATGACTTCTGAAAAAGAGCAGCTTCTGCAAAGCTTCGGTGAATGGATAACGTTTGTAGCCGATCTGGGGAAATATGATGAACGGTACTGGAATCAGAGCATTGCGGCAGGGAAATGGACCGTACGTGGGGTTGTCGCCCATATTTTGCGGTGGGATGACTATTTCTACCAGGAGGCGGTCGACAAGGTGGCAACGGGCGAG
The DNA here is from genome assembly GCF_056398325.1 of Paenibacillus sp. 01T443. NCBI lineage: Bacteria > Bacillati > Bacillota > Bacilli > Caryophanales > Paenibacillaceae > Paenibacillus > Paenibacillus sp. 01T443. The sequence continues at coordinate 492,297 of NZ_JBFTPE010000001.1, read as the reverse complement.
CCGCTCTCCGTTAAGCATTTGGACTATGACGATTTTAACGAAATAGCAAAAGCTTACGGCAAGACAACTTCTGTCATAGAATTGGTAACGCAAGCCATACATAGCCGCGAACGAATAATAAATGCGATTGCAAAGTTTTCGAAGGAGCGCTACGAAGCAGCCTATGAGGACGCGGACGGGCATCCGTTTCATACGTCGCAGTATTTAAAGGATTTTATTTGGCATGACAGGCATCATATTGTGCCGATAAAGCGGCTGTTGCATTTTCGGATCGAGGAAATGAGCTTGAATGGCTGGCCGGCTCTTCAAACGCTCGTTTATGACGGCTGGCTGCTTCGATTTGCAGAGGGGTATACCAAACGATCCAACTCGGTAAATCCGTTATTCGGCCATACCTTAGAACTGGATACGAAAATCCGCGAATGCGAAGGTCGGTATGAACGGCAAAACCTGCGTACCGTTTTTAAAATCACGCCGTTCAGCCAGCCATCCGTGCTTGACGGGGAGCTAGCCTCCCGCGGTTATGATCTAGTCGACCATACGATCGTGAAGACCATACACTTATCAGATGTTCAAACGCCTAGTTTTGCGGATGTTTGGCTCGAGAACGAGCTTACAGAAAGCTGGCTGGATGCAGTTTCGGTATTTAGCGGATTAACGGACGAGTATAGGACTGTCACCCGTAAAATGCTTTTACAATCACCGCTCGAGAAATGCTTTGCTCTCCTGCATGAGAATGGCATTCCGGTTGCAGGCGGATTCGCGGTCATTGAGGATGGCTGGATTGGTCTTTATGATATCGTCACCGATTCAAGCAAGCGAAATAAAGGCTATGGCGAGCAGCTCGTTTTGCATCTGCTGCAATGGGGGAAGCAACAAGGGGCGGAGCAAGGGTATCTGCTCGTCGTCAAAAATAATTTGCCGGCCAATGCCATGTACGATAAGATCGGCTACGCGGCACAGTATGAATATTGGTACCGCGTTTCGAATGTTTAAGGCAATTGAATGGGAAGCTTAACAACATAGAATGAACAGCAAGAGAAAGAAGGATTATTTTGTGAAAATGAATAACGTAAAATGGACATCGGCCTCGCAAGCTTCGCCGGTTGCTGTAACAAGCTCGTGGCTGCTTCTGCTCGGCATCCTGCTTATTGCTGCTAATTTGCGTGCATCCATAACAGCCGTCGGGCCCATCGTCTCGGATATTCAAGCTGCCTTTGGGTTATCCAGTGCTATAACGGGACTGTTGATGACGCTGCCGCTGCTTGCTTTCGCGCTTGTTTCTCCGCTGGCACCGCGCTTTGCGCGGCGAATAAGCATGGAAAATACTTTATTGCTTGCCATGGTAGTCCTAACGGGCGCTATCGTCATACGCTCGCTTCCATCCGTTGCTGCATTGTTTGCTGGAACTGCTCTGCTTGGCATGGCGATTGCGGCTGCAAACGTCCTGCTTCCAAGCTTGATCAAAAGGGATTTTCCGACCACCGTCGGTATGATGACTGGTTTATATTCGGTCGTTATGAATTTGGGGGCAGCACTAGCTTCAGGTTTCAGCATTCCGATCGCAGAGCAGCTCGGCTTCGGCTGGCAGGGGATGCTCGCAAGCTGGTCGTTGGTTGCTCTCATCGCTACTGCGTCATGGCTTCCGCAAACGCGCTCATTGACCCGCAGCGGCCGCATGAAAACAGCGGGCAGCGCGAAAAGGTCTAGCTTGCTTAGCTCAGGTTTAGCCTGGCAGGTCACTCTGTTTATGGGTTTGCAGTCATTCTGTTTTTATGTCAATATTTCATGGCTGCCTGAAATTTTATTTGATCGCGGCATGAGCCATATCGATGCAGGCTGGATGCTGTCACTGCTGCAATTCGTAAGCTTGCCTGCGACATTTATCATTCCTGTCATCGCAGGAAGGCAGGCTAGTCAACGAGGATTGGTCGTGTTAACGGCTGTGCTGCTCTTAATCGGGTATATAGGCTTACTGATCGGAAGCTCTGCGCTGATTCCGATTTGCATGATTCTGCTCGGTATAGCCGGCGGATCAGGGTTCAGCCTGGCTGTTATGTTTTTCGTGCTTCGGACGAGCAGTACGGAACAATCGGCGCAGCTGTCGGGAATGGCGCAATCCATTGGTTATTTGCTTGCCGCTGCCGGTCCTCTGTTATTTGGATTTATTCATGATCTCACCCATAATTGGACCATTTCATTAGTGATGCTGGTTATCGTATCAGTAATTTTCGGTATTGTTGGTTTAAGTGCCGGCGCAAATAAATATTTGAAATAAAATGAAGGCAAGTGAGGCTGCGAAGCAGCTCTTATCTAATGGAGTAAGGATCTCTTGACACCGAACCGCTCGATCTTTATAATCGAAACTAACCATTTTTATGCATATGGAGCGTTGAAGAGGAATAGTAATTTCGATGGCAAGGCAAAGAGAGCCGGCGTTTTGTGGTGGAAGCCGGACCTGCTGCGGAATGAAGCTCGCCTTGGAGCTGTGCGGATAATCATTCGATGAGATTTGTCGTTTGGGAAAAGCACCGTTTGGCCTGCGATAAGGGCGACAAGTGAGCGTTAGGCAAAGCATGCCTGCCGCTAACTAGGGTGGTACCACGGGAGAACAACCTCTCGTCCCTAGCGATAATCGCTAGGGGCGAGAGGTTTTATGTTTTTTATGCAGCTGGCGGCATACAGCACATTTACTTAGGAGGATATCAACAAATGAGTCAAGAACAGCAATTTCACGGCTATAATCCGCTTGTTGTCGAGCCGAAATGGCAGCAATTCTGGGATAAAAACAAAACGTTCCAAACGACTGAGGTCGCAGGTAAACCAAAGTTTTACGCGTTAGATATGTTCCCTTATCCTTCAGGAGCAGGCTTACATGTTGGCCATCCAGAGGGTTATACGGCAACTGATATCGTATCCCGCTATAAGAGAATGAAGGGCTACAACGTGCTTCATCCTATGGGATGGGATGCATTTGGCTTACCGGCTGAGCAGCACGCGCTGGATACGGGTCAGCACCCGCGCGACATCACGTTCAAAAATATCGACAATTTCCGCAGACAAATCAAATCACTCGGTTTCTCCTACGATTGGGACCGCGAAATTAGCACGACAGATCCGGAATACTACAAATGGACACAATGGATATTTATTCAATTGTACAATCGCGGCCTTGCATATGTTGCTGAGGTTTCCGTTAACTGGTGTGAGGCACTAGGTACGGTGCTTGCTAACGAAGAGGTTATTAACGGCCTCAGCGAGCGCGGCAACCACCCGGTTGTCCGCAAGCCGATGCGCCAGTGGATATTGAAAATTACGGAATATGCCGATCGTCTATTGGATGATTTGGAGGATCTGGACTGGTCGGAGAGCATTAAGGATATGCAGCGGAACTGGATCGGCAAGTCGAAGGGCGCAGAGGTCACGTTCGAGATCGATGGACATGATTCTTCATTGGTTGTATTCACCACTCGTCCGGATACCCTGTTCGGAGCAACTTATTGCGTATTGGCGCCAGAGCATGAGCTCGTGGCAAAAATCGTTACCGAAGGCCAAAAGGCGGCTGTTGAAGCATATCAAGAGGCTGCTGCACGCAAGAGCGACCTAGAGCGTACGGATTTGGCCAAGGATAAATCCGGCGTGTTTACTGGAGCCTATGCCATTAATCCTGTAAACGGCGTGAAAACACCGATCTGGATTGCGGATTACGTATTGGCCGGGTATGGAACGGGTGCCATTATGGCAGTTCCGGGCCACGATGCGCGAGACTGGGAGTTTGCGAAGCAGTTCGAGCTTCCGATCGTGGAAGTCGTGCAAGGCGGCGATATTTCGACGGAAGCTTATGCAGGGGACGGCGAGCATGTCAATTCCGATTTCCTTAACGGTTTGAAGAATGAGGAAGCCATTGCCAAGATGATTGAGCATTTGGATGCGTCCGGTAAAGGCAAAGGCAAAATTACGTATCGTCTTCGCGATTGGCTGTTCAGCCGTCAACGCTATTGGGGTGAGCCGATTCCGATTATTCATTTGGAGGACGGCACGATGAAGACCGTTCCTGAGGATCAGCTGCCGCTCTTGCTGCCTGATGTTGATGCGATTAAGCCTTCCGGTACTGGTGAATCCCCGCTTGCTGTCGTAACGGATTGGGTAAACACGGTTGATCCTGAGACCGGCATGAAGGCTCGCCGCGAGACGAACACGATGCCGCAATGGGCAGGAAGCTGCTGGTACTATTTACGTTTTATTGATCCGAAGAACAATGAGCAGCTTTGTTCGCCTGAGAAGCAGAAGGAATGGCTTCCGGTTGATTTGTACATCGGTGGAGCTGAGCATGCTGTGCTTCATCTGCTATACGCTCGTTTCTGGCATAAGGTACTTTATGATATCGGAGTTGTAGATACTAAAGAGCCTTTCCATAAGCTTGTAAACCAAGGCATGATTCTCGGCAACAACAACGAGAAAATGTCCAAGTCACGCGGCAATGTCATTAATCCGGATGACATCGTTAATGAGTTCGGAGCAGACACGCTGCGTATGTATGAAATGTTTATGGGGCCGCTTGAGGCGACTAAGCCATGGAACACGAATGGCGTTGAAGGGACCTACCGTTTCCTCAGCCGCGTATGGCGTTTGTTCATCAACGAGGATGGAAGCTTAAACGCAAAAATTGGAGACGGCGATACGAGCGATGCTTTCAAACGTACATGGCATCGTTCCATTAAGAAGATTACGGAGGACTATGAGGCTTTGCGCTTCAACACCGTGATCAGCCAGCTGATGATTTTTGTCAACGAGGCCTACAAAACAGATGTGCTGCCGAAAGCGGCGATGGAACAATTCGTTCAATTGCTTTCGCCAATCGCACCGCATATTGCTGAAGAGCTATGGGAGAAACTTGGACGCACGGATTCGCTCACGTACGCTTCGTTCCCGACCTTTGAAGAGGCTTGGACTGTCGATCAAGAGGTAGAGATCGTGGTGCAGGTGAACGGTAAGATCGCGGACCGCGTTTCCATCGCAGCTGATATGGATGTTGCTGAAATGGAAAGCTTGGCGAAGGAGCTTGAAAAAGTACAAGAGCTGATAGCCGGTAAAACGATCCGCAAGGTAATTGCGGTTAAAGGCAAGCTAGTGAACATTGTCGCAAATTAATGCAAATTGAAGAGGTGAACGGGATTTAGCTGAAGAACAGCTATTGACCGTTCACCTCTTCGCCTATAAAGGCGCTTGTAACCTTGGCTAAATCCTCTTTGAACTTATCGTGGGTCGTGCGGATAAGCTGGTTGAATACACCGTCAGTCTCACGGCGAAGCATGTTCAGCGCCTTGGCTGTAATTCCTCCGGGGACGGCAACACGATCTTGAACCTCCGCGGGTGTCATGCCTCCTTCGGTCAAGAGCAATCCCGTTCCGAGTAGCATGGCGCTTGCTACACGAAGGGCTTCATCACGTCCGATCCCCGTTTCCTCGACGGCGGCATCAACAAACTGCTCGAGAAGGAATGAGATGAATGCCGGCCCGCAGCTTGATAAATCCGATACGATTCTTGTATAGCTTTCATCTATTCGAAGCGGCTGGCTGATATGGGATAACAATTCCTCCAGCTGCGTTTTGTCTTGTTCATTCATCGTCTGGCCATATATACATAGCGATGCTCCGCTCCAAACATGATTAGTAATGCTTGGGATGACCTTTGCAATTTTGCAATCCAGTTCGCCTTCTAGATGGGAGATGAGCACTGGACTTGTAATGGAGACGATAATTTGATTCGGCCTTATAACGGATTTTATATCATCTACGGCTTTTTTGAATTCCAAGGGCTTAACGCACAAAAAAACAATATCACTGCCGCAGGCAGCAGCAGCATTCGTATTTTCGGCTTTCATGCCGGAATAACGGTTGGCCAAAGCTTGCGCTTTTGCAAAGGTGCGGTTGCTTACGGCAATTTGTGTTGGTGATAATGCGCCTGATGCTATCAGTGCTTCAATAAGCAGGCTTCCCATCGTGCCCGTCCCGATAAATCCGACATTCATGCTGAACCCTCCTATAGGTTTGGCGCGTGCGCGGCATGCTTAGAGCGTTAAAAGCAGGGCCATGCGCGTGCAAATCCCGAGTCAAAATCAATACTTTTTTGGTTGCTCTCTTACCTTATTCCAGAGGACTTGTTTTATATGTCACGGATTCCTAAATAAATTGTCGACTAAAAAAGGGGCTATCAAATGAAATCATCGTCATCTCGCTTACCAAGCAAATCGATTTTAGTCGCTTCCATATTTATAATTACGGCCGTATTCCTGTTTTCTGCTGCTTTAATGGAGACTAAGCACAATGAGCCTGGTGAGTGGGTGCTGGTAAACGAGGCCGCTGGAGAAGCGATAAAGGCAATTGAAAAGGCAGATGCAGGGAATGGTGCGCTTCAGATAACAGGAGAGAAAGAGACGGGGTTGGTTGACGACAAGGGTGATCTGCCCAGCGATCCCGCAGATAAAATGGATAATCATGCTCTGCCGGAAAAACAGTTTGCTTCAGAGCCAGTATCGTCTGGCTCAGAAGCTATAAGTCAAATCGCTGCAACAGATCCCGCCGCGGAAGCGAATGAAACGGGCAAGCTTGACATCAATCGCGCGACAGCATCGGAGCTGGACGCATTGAAGGGGATAGGCCCTGCAAAAGCGCAAGCTATTGTAGAGGATAGAGAAAAAAATGGTAAATATGCATCGATAGACGATTTGCTGCGTGTCAAGGGAATTGGGGAAAAACTGCTGAATGCGATGCAAGATAGCATTGTAGCTCGTCCATAATTGTGAGAGAATGGAAGGAAGCGAGTAAATTACCCATCACTTGCCATTATTCTATCAATCATTTATGTAGAAGGAGTCGAGAAAATGTCAGAACAACGCAAGCTTTCTCTTGATACACTATCCGTCCACGGAGGTCAGCAAATTGATCCGACTACGTTGTCGCGCGCGGTGCCTATATACCAAACGACATCTTACGGATTCAGAGATACGGATCATGCGGCAAATTTATTTGCATTGCAGGAATTCGGCAATATATACTCTAGAATCATGAACCCGACCTCGGATGTTTTTGAGAAACGCGTAGCGGAGCTTGAAGGCGCTCCGGCAGCCCTTGCGGTTGCTTCTGGCCAATCGGCTATTACATACGCTATTCTCAATATTGCAGGAGCGGGCGATGAAATCGTATCTGCAACCAGCTTATACGGCGGCACTTACAATTTATTTTCAATTTCGCTTGCGAAGCTGGGCATCACTGTTAGATTTGTAGATCCGACTGATCCGGAAAACTTCCGTGCAGCGATTAATGAGCGCACCAAGGCCGTTTACGCGGAAACAATCGGAAATCCGAAGGGCGACGTCATTGATATCGAGGCTGTCGCTGCAATCGCGCATGAGAACGGAATTCCGTTTATCGTAGATAATACGTTCCCGAGCCCTTACTTGTGCAGACCAATCGAGCACGGCGCGGATATCGTTGTTCACTCGGCTACGAAGTTTATCGGCGGCCACGGCACTTCAATCGGCGGTATCATTGTAGACGGCGGGAAGTTTGACTGGAAAGCAAGCGGGAAGTTCCCGGGCTTGACCGAACCGGATCCAAGCTATAACGGCGTTGTATATACGGACGCGGTTGGACCAGTCGCATACATTATTAAAGCACGCGTACAATTGCTGCGCGATATGGGGGCCGCAATTTCGCCTTTCAACTCCTTCCTGTTACTGCAGGGCCTTGAGACGCTCCATCTCCGGATGGAACGCCACAGCTCCAATGCGCAGAAGGTTGCTGAGTTCTTGGAAGCCCATGAAGCGGTGGAATGGGTGAATTACCCGGGCCTTGCCAGCCATCCGACTTATGAGCTCGCTCAAAAATATTTGCCGAAGGGTAAAGGCGCCATCATGACTTTCGGAATAGAGGGCGGTATTGAAGCCGGCAAAAAAGTAATCAATTCGGTTGAGCTGTTCTCTCATTTAGCAAATGTCGGAGACTCGAAGTCACTGATCATTCATCCGGCAAGCACGACCCATCTGCAATTGTCGGAGGAGCAGCAGACGAGTGCAGGCGTTTCTCCCGGCATGATTCGTCTGTCTATCGGTACAGAAGGAATCGAAGATATTTTAGCGGATATCAGCCAAGCCATAGCGGCCAGCCAACAAAGCTAACAAACATATCGATGCAACTAGAGCATCAGAAGCAGCATGAGAAAGGAAGTTAAAGTTATGAATACCCAAACGCAGGATGCCGTCCGCAAGGATTGGGACACTTATTTTATGGATATCGCCTATATGGTTTCGACACGTTCACGGTGTCCGCGCAGGCATGTTGGAGCTGTTCTCGTCCAAGGAAAGAAATTGCTCGGAACAGCATATAATGGCGCCCCGATGGGTGTGCAGGACTGTCTTGAGGCAGGCTGCATGATCACGGAGGAGGTTGAGATGAAGCTGATCGACGGTAAGGAGCAGCTGTTTAAGAAGCAGCGCTGCATTCGAACGATACATGCGGAGCAGAACCTGCTGCTGTTCACTGACCGTGCAGATCGCGAGGGCTCAACCGTTTACGTCACTGACCAGCCCTGCTGGACATGTGCGAATATGCTTGCGAACAGCGGCGTGATCGAAATTGTATATCATCGAAGCTATCCGAAGGATAGCGAGAAGGTGATTCATTTAATGAAACAGAAGGGCATCATCTTCCGCTGTTTGGATCAATTCGACCCACCTGCTCAGACGCATATGGAAGTGACATCTTAGCCGTTTCAATAGCCTATTACAGTGGAGGAGGAACCTCCGATTGCATCTTTGGATGCGTCGGAGGTTCTTTTTTTTTTGAAATACATGAAAACATAAAATTTAATCGTATACGATGCTTATATTTCACCGCGAAACGAGCTTTTGTCGGCAAGGACTGCGTCAGCCGCATACGCTTGGTTCGCAGGCAGAGGAGAGAAAGAGAGGGGGCTGAGGATGAATCGACGTCCTTTGATTTGGTTTGCGATTTGTTTTGTCGTGGGAAGCGCTGCGGCTGCGGGTTTTAGCAGCCGCGGCGTTTTGCTTGCGGTGGTCGCGGGTGCGCTGCTTTGGACGGCAGCCGTGCTTTGCAGGCTGGCGAGCTGGCAGCTCGCGGCAGCCTGCGCACTTGCAGTGGGCCTTGCCGCAGGGCAGCGGCTGTGGGCGGATGCGCGCAACGTGACCGAGCTGCCGTCGCTGCTCGCCGCCGCTGAGGCGGATGGTCCGCGAGCTGCGTATGCGGCGGAGGCGGTCGGCACGATCATATCAGCGGTGGAGGTCGACGGCGACCGCGTAATGTTTCGCGTGGCGGCGGACCGCGTCCACGTGGAGGGAGAAGCCGCCGCGCGAGTGGTGCGCGAGCGGCTGGTAGTGCATGTCCGGCTGGCTGTGCAGCCGGAGCAGGCAATCGCCGCGGCGTGGCAGCGCGGCGACCGTGTGCGCCTGGCCGGTGAGCTAACGCGGCCGGCCAGCGCATCCAATAGCGGCGGATTTGATTACCGCCGCTACCTCAGCAGCCAAAGGATCCACTGGCTGCTCAAGGTGCAGGGCACCGCCGCCGTCGAAGCGGCGGCGGGCCCCAAGTGGACCGCGGCCGCGCTGCTGGGCCGCGTCGACAACGCGCGCGACTACCTTGGCGCGCGGATGGACAGGCTGTACCCGTCCGCGCAGTCCGGGTACATGAAGGGTCTCGTCCTCGGTATTCGCGAGGACCTCGATCCTGAGCAATTCCAGCAATTCTCGCGGCTCGGCCTTACGCATATATTGGCTATTTCCGGCCTCCATGTAGCGGTATTTCTATACGCTCTTGGCGGCTTGCTGCGCTTCGCGCGGATGAGCCGCGAGAGGATTCTGCTGATGCTGATGCTTTCGGTTCCGTTATACGTGCTCTTGGCAGGAGCTTCGCCCTCCGTCATCCGAGCAGGCCTAATGTCCGTTTTAGGCTTGCTTGCAGCACGGCTTGGAAAGCTGAAGGACGGCACACATCTTCTTGCCGCAGCTGCCGTGCTTATGCTTATATACGATCCCTTCATTATTGAAAATGTCAGCTTTCAGCTTTCGTTCATCGTGACGATTGGTTTGATTGTCGGCGTTCAGCCTGTTCGTAAAGCGATGCCAAACTGGGGCAAGGGGAAGCCGCTGCTCGATTTGTTCGCGGTTACGCTTGTCGCCCAGCTCGTGTCCTTTCCAGTCACGATCTATTATTTCAATCAATTTCATATCTTATCTATGGCTGCTAATTTTGTGCTCGTTCCCTTTATCAGTTTTATTGTCATGCCGCTAGGGGCCGTTGCCCTTTTACTTGCAATACCGTGGGAGCCTGGCGGAAAGCTGTTCGCCTATGTCTCGCATTACGCTAATGATTGGACCTTTGCGCTTGTTGATCACCTCTCCCGGGTAGATGCGCTGCGAACGATATGGGCAACGCCGCCAATTTGGTGGGTTGCGGCTTGGCTTGCGCTGCTCGGAGCCCTTTTCCGAGTAATTAGTCTTTGGTCGGACAATCGAGCAGCCCACGATGACGAAGCAGTTTTAGATTTGGAGCTGACGAAGCCTCTTGGGATAGTAACAACCTATGAATTAGCCAAAGGAGGCAATAAAAAATTAAGCACTTGTTTATATGTGCTGGCATTTCTTTTGCTGGTGATGCTCTTCTACGCCTATAAGCCTGATTTATTAGGTAAGCAAGCATCGGTGAACTTTATTGACGTCGGGCAAGGCGACGCAATACATATCCGAACGTCTGGAGGCAAGCATGTCTTGATCGACGGGGGTGGCACGCTTTCCTACCGGAAGCCCGGCGAGGAATGGAGGGAGCGCAGCGATCCGTTTGAGGTCGGCCGAAAGGTGCTTGTTCCGCTGCTCATGAAACGGGGTGTGCAGGAAATCGATATTCTCGTAATTTCGCATTTGGACAGCGATCATATACGCGGCTTAAAAGCGGTGCTGGATACGATACCCGTTCGCAGCATATGGTGGAACGGTACGGTGAAGGAGTCTGAGGACGCGAGCCAGCTTTTGAAGCAGGCGATCTCGCTCCGAATTCCAATGTACAGCGTTAGGGCAGGCATAAAGCATCAGCTGGACAAAAATACCGAACTGAATATATTATGGCCTTTGGGGGATGCCTCTGCTCCTGAACAGATCGTTGCGCTGGAAGAACAAAATGAAAGCAGCGTGGTCATGACCGTGCAGCTCTATCAATCGACCTTTCTGTTTTCTGGCGATATCAATTCGGAAACAGAAATTTCGATCATCCGAAATGAACAAAAAAAAGGTCCGTTAATTTCTGAGCAGAACCCCGTATCCATTATGAAGGTTGCGCATCATGGAAGTCGGTTTTCAACAAGCGAGGAATGGTTGGCCTATTGGAATCCAATCGGGGCAGTCGCTTCCGTAGGAGCCACGAACAGTTATGGGCATCCGAATCCCGAAGTTTTGTCAAGATTGACAGAATCAGGGGCGGCTGTTTGGAGGACAGACATAGACGGGGATGTTCGTTTTACCGTGACGGATCAAGGTTTGTTTACGTATATGAAAAAATAACTCGATTTAGCAAAATTCGTGAGCTTGCCATACCGATATGGCAGGTATACATTTATTAATATCGCCGAGCCTAGTTTTTTGGTGGCATTTCTTTTTTGTTAGATTGACAGCGATGCTTACTCTTTCAGTATTCATCCGTTTCTATATACGGGGTACTCGAAATTTGGTATCCTTTAATGTGGAGTTTATTTCGGAACTTCCGATTAGCGTGAAATGATTATTTTTGTTGATTTATTCCAGTAAAATGATTGGAAGCACGTTCCGCTAGGGGACAAATGATTGACTGGAAATTGTTACTAAAAAAAATAAAGTAATATTTCAAATTCATCTGCAACTTTTACCGCAGCCATTTCGTCAGAATGGTTGCAAGAGAGGGGGATCCTTCGTGGTGGAGCCAGAGCTCATAAGAGCCGCTCAGTCGGGAGATCGCGACGCTTTAATTACTCTTTTGCGAGAGATTGAAACGCATGTTTATCGGACAGCCTATTATATATTAAATAATGAACAGGATGCTTTAGATGCAGCACAAGAAGCACTCATTCGGATCTATACCAAAATAGGCTCGTACGAAGAAAAAGCGCAATTTAAAACATGGATTCAGCGTATTGTAACCAACATTTGCATTGATAAGTTCCGGAGAAATAAACCGACCGTCTCAATAGATGAGCACGACATGGTATTCCACGAAAAACAGAACGTGGAGGACGAGGTAATGTCGGCTTATGCTGTTAAAGACATTCAAGCCGCAATCGATAAGCTTCCTGAGCATCATCGTGCGGTTGTCGTCCTTCGATATTTGCAGGATTTCTCTTACAATGAAATTGCAGATTCGCTTGATTTGCCGCTCAATACGGTAAAATCTTATTTATTCAGAGCTAGGCAACAGCTGCAGACGTTACTCCATGATTATCAGAAAGGTGGTGTCCGGGGATGAATTGTCAAGAGGTGATGGAATTAATGCAAAGACAGCTAGATGACGATCTCAATGAAAACGAGATTGAAGTCTTGATGAGCCATACTAGACAGTGTCCGGACTGTGCAGCCATGTTCGAGCGGCTACAGCTTTTATCCGCCGAGCTTACCAGTTTGCCAAAAGTAATGCCGAGCTACAGCTTGGTAGACGCCATTATGCCTCAGCTAGAGCAGATCGAGCTGTTTAGCCAGAATGAAACGGATGAGCCTGCAGGGCTCCAAACAACGGAATTGGCGCCGCGCCGCTTGAAGCGTGAACGACGCTGGCCATCCTTGCGCGTCATGAGCGGCGTTATCGCGGCTGGTATTGTAGCAGGCTTGTTTTTAGTTACGTATAAGCCGGGTGCGATACCGGACTTCACTGCAAGTAAATTTGCGGCAGATGCTTCGAATGAAGCAGCAGCAAATAGTGCAGAAGAAGTGCCTGAAGGAGTGGCGTTACGCTCGCAGGATACAGCGGATGGAGCCTACTCAGCAGAGGTACGAACCGAAGCAATGAACAAGCAAGAAACTTCTGAAGAATCATCAGATAATAAATCGGATACCATGAGGAACTCTGACACAAGCGCTGGCAGCGGCAATTCTGACAGCGAAAGTGAAGCTCCAGCTGAACAAGACAAAGACCTCGCTGTTAACGGAGGGAAAAAATCGACAGAGGGTTCCGCAGGTGACTCAGGCGATCCGGGATTTGGCATTTCATCCGTGTCGGCCGTTATTTCTCCAGATAGCAAGTACGGCGTTAAAGCAGAAGACTTTAAGGTTAAGGTGGTTGCGCAAGCCGACCAATCCCTTGTCTTCACATCGCCGCGTAAAAATGGCAAGCTGTTAAATCTGATCTGGTCCGAGGACAGCTCCAAGCTGACCTATGAGGTTCATGTAGAGAATGGGGCAATCGAAAAGTATGAGATTGACCTTTCAACCTTTACAGAACAGAAAGCAGCGCGTTAATTAAAAGCTTTTTTGCAACTTTTTATTTTATGAGAAATCCGCACACATTCATCCGCTATTGCGTATAGTATTAGCATAGAGAGTGTCTGCGACGAAGCCTTAACGTCGTATGACCATCCGCAGGGCGGTACCATGGACCTGCCTGCGAATGTTTATATAGATGTTCGGCAAAGGGATGAAGCCTATAGACGGCTCATCCCTTTGTTGCCGTTTAAATGTACATACTCGTAATGAGGTGAAGATATGGATGCAAAGGAAGCATTAAAGGAAATCAAAGGCGGACGTTTCCGTCCGATTTACGTGTTGTACGGCAAGGATCGCTACCGTGTGCAGCATTTTATTAATATGTTGACCGAAGCGATGTTTTCACCTGAGGAACGTGAGCTTGGGATCGTAAAATTCGATACGGCTGAAACGTCAATTGAAGAGGCGGTTTTAGAAGCAGAGACATCGCCTTTCTTTGTACAGCGTAAGCTAATCTTGATCCGCGACGCTACCGTTATGTGCGCTGGCGGCAAGGAAGGCGGCAAGCTAGAGCATCGGCCCGAGAAGCTGATTCAATATATGGAGTACCCATCAGAGACATCGATCATTGTCATATCCGTCAATGCAGAGAAGCTGGACGAGCGGCGAAAGCTTGTTAAAACACTGAAGGAGCGTAATGCATTGATCCCGTTCGCGGAGCTGGATGCGGCGCAGCTGAAGCAATGGATGATCAAACGGGCAGCAGATCAGAAAAGGACGATGTCGCCCGATGCAGCCGAGCTGCTGCTCGCTCGTGCTGGATCCAACATGCAGCAGCTCTCGCAAGAAGTGGAAAAGCTTTGTTTGCACGCAGGATCTGGCGGTACTATCGATGTGGAGACGGCTGCGCTAATGACCGCGGCAACCGTTGAGGAGGATGTCTTTGCGCTAGTGGATGCGATAGCTGAGCTTCGAATTGATAAAGCTATCCGGCTGTACAGAGAGCTGCTCGTACGCCGTGAGGAGCCAATAAAAATTGCTGCATTAATCGCAAGGCAGCTTAGAATCATGCTCCAAATCAAAGAGCTGGAACAGCATCAATACTCGCCTCAACAAATGGCTGGTCAATTAGGCTTGCATCCGTATGCAGTGAAGCTTGCAGCGGAGAAGAGTCGTAAGTTTCAAGTGCCTAGACTAGGCAGGCTGCTCGCTTCGCTTGCTGATCTCGACTACCAAATGAAAACGGGAGCCATTGACAAAACGCTCGGTTTAGAGCTTTATTTACTTTCACTCGGCATGGAAAAGGGCGCTTAGCGCTTCGTTCCATGTCTTTTTATTTCCTATTTATAAAAAAAAAGCTCCACCGTCCATAAAGGGCGGTGGAGCTTTTTCTGCGCTAAACAGTTCTAAATCAACCAAAGGATGACTTAGCCGTTTAGACAAGTGTCATGCTTAGGCTTGAGCCGAAAGGGCATTAAGTCTTTTAGCAAGACGTGATTTTTTGCGGGAAGCCGCATTTTTATGAATCAGGCCTTTAGTTGCTGCTTTGTCCAATTTTTTCGTTGCAGCGATAAGAGCTGCTTTAGCAGCGTCTACATCAGTGCCAGCGATAGCTTGGTCAGCAGATTTAACGGCCGAACGAAGTGCGGATTTTTGGGATGCATTCAAAGCACGACGCTTTTCACTTGTTTTAACGCGTTTAATCGCGGATTTAATATTTGGCATGGAATTCACCTCCTAAACTGTTTACAACGGTCTATAGACATAATAAACCTAGACAACACAACTTAAAATATATTATCATGCCAATGCCCAAAAAGCAATAGCAGGAAGAGAGGCATCGAAACAAGCATACGTAAGGTCAAAGGTGCTTCGAGAGTATGAAAATAAACCATCTGCAAACAATAACCTCAGAACATGCGTTTGAAGGGAGAATAAGCAGTGGAGAAAGAGCTTGATTTGCAGAAATACAACGTTAGAACGGATTTGGCCCTTGAGGCTAAGGAAATGGCGGAAACACCCCAAGGCGGTCCAATTCCGGGCATACAATCTGAAACGTCTGAAGATGACGGCATCACGATTACACAGCTTCACGTACAAAACGAGCAGGGCTCTGCGGCAATCGGTAAAATGCAAGGTCACTATGTAACGCTTGAGGTGCCGGGCCTTCGCAATGGAGATACAGTCCTTCAGGATCGTGTGGCTACGCAGTTCGCTAAACATTTTGAAGCGTTCCTCGAAAGGCTTTCCATTAGTAAAACCGCACGGGTCCTGATCGTAGGCTTGGGAAACTGGAATGTTACGCCGGATGCGCTGGGGCCGATCGTCGTAGAAAACGTCATGGTTACCCGTCATTATTTTGAACTGATGCCCGATCAAGTCGCGCCTGGTTATCGTCCTGTAAGCGCAGTGGCGCCTGGCGTGCTGGGCATTACGGGTATTGAGTCCAGCGAGATCGTGCACGGCATCGTTGAAAAAACGAAGCCGGATCTCGTCATTGCCATCGATGCGCTTGCATCCAAGGCTGTGGAGCGTGTTAATACGACGATTCAAATTGCGGATACGGGTATTCATCCGGGATCAGGCATCGGGAATAAACGGAAAGGGCTGACAAAAGAGATTTTAGGCGTGCCTGTTATAGCGATCGGCGTTCCCACGGTTGTGTATGCTTCAACAATCGTGAATAACACGCTTGAAATGATGAGCAGCCATTTTAATAAACAAAATGCCAATTCCGATCATATTTTAGGTTTGGTCAACCAGATGGAGGAAAACGAGCGGCTGCAGCTAGTAAGGGAAGTACTAAGTCCGCTGGGTCATGATCTATTGGTTACGCCTAAGGAAATCGATGAATTCATTGAAGATATCGCAAATATCATTGCCAGCGGCCTAAACGCATCGCTTCATGAGGCCGTAGATTCAAGCAATGTAGCTGCTTATACGCATTAAACGCAAATAGATGTACTTACAGCGAGGGCTGTCTAGAAGCTGACAAAGCTTTTGGACAGCCTTTTGTATTTGTTTCAATACACTCCTTATTGAATATCGAATCTATTACTTCCGATTCTTTCATTTGGCCGGGGTTCTATGAACTCTATCACTCTCATAGATTAGTAGTAACTAAAGCCACTGTTACAAAAAAGCGGGAGGTATGACAGCTTATGAAACGAAAGATCATGCTGCTTGATTTAGGAAGAGAAAGTAAACGGATGAGACATTTACTAGTGACGGGACGTACGTTCGCGTTGCTCTCTTTTTTCTCTATGGTGTTTTTTGTCATGCTGGGCGTTGCAGGCATGGCGCATCAGCAAACGACCGCGTCACCGGTCAATTCGATGAAAGGATTCGCTGCTGCTGTATCCAGCGGGTTTTTTGGGGATATGCTAGAGATGGAAATGCCTGCTTTTCAGAGCAGCCGGGAAACCGAGTCCTTCACGACAAAGCAGATTAGTTCTTTGTTGATGCGAGCTTTGACAGATATTAATCCAAATGATCCGATGAGCTTGCTTGCGGGCGAGCTGCCCGGCTTGAGCGCAAATGACGCTTTCCTCATCCGCAAAGGCATCGGAACAGACACTGCTGTAGGGCCGGAGGATAACGCTCCTATCACCTATGACCCGCTAGGAGGTCTAGAAGAGGGGGATGGCACCGATGTAACAGACGGCGGATCGAATACGGACAAGGATCCTGATCAGCTGCCTGTTTCAACGGAAAAGCCGGACGAAACGGATGACGGCGGCAATGACTCCGGTGATAAAGGGGGAACGGAGAAACCGACGACTGGCGGCTCGAAGGTGGTTTTTGTATACCACTCGCATAATCGCGAATCCTGGTATCCCGAGCTGACGGATAAATCGAAGGATCCTAATTCCAGCACAAAAAACATTACGCTGGTCGGCAAGCGGCTTGCGGAGAAGCTGGAGGAAGAAGGGGTCGGCGCACAGCATTCCGACACGGATTATCCTACAGCCATTAAAAATTACAGATGGGAATTATCCTATAAATATTCGATGAAAACCATAAAGGAAGCGATCGCGAGCAGCAAGGACTTGAAATTTTTCTTTGATCTTCACCGCGATTCGCAAAAAAGGAAATATACGACGATCGATATTGATGGGAAAAGCTATGCACAGGTTTATTTTATCATCGGACATAAAAACCCGAATTGGGAGAAGAACGAAGCATTCGCAACCAAAATACATGAAGCGCTGGATAAAAAATACCCGGGTATATCGCGCGGGATTTGGGGGAAAACTGCCGCATCCGGCAACGCGGAATACAATCAATCGCTTGCCGAGGACAATGTGCTGATCGAAGTTGGTGGCGTAGACAATACGCTAGAGGAGTCCTATCGGACTGCGGATGCGCTCGCGGAAGTTATCTCGGACATTTATTGGGAGGAAGAGAAGGCGTCGGCAGGCAAAGGGAAGGCGAGCTAGCGTTATTTTTGTTTAAAAGAAAGGAAGGTTGAGCAAATGAAATCTAATGCGCTGAAATGGACAGTGCTAGGAGGCGCTTTGGCGATAATCGTGATGTACGGAATTGATATGTCCTCACATGGCATTGAGCGAATCTATGGGCCGATTGAAGGTGCGGATGAATATACAGAAATTTTGCAGCCCGAGGTGACCGTGACCCCGGTCGAGACATTCGAGACGGAGCAGCAGCAAAAAATAGCCAAGCTCGAAAAGGAACTTGAGGAATTAAAGCGGATTGCTTCGGGGGTGGATTCCGAAAATCCGTCCGAGACTGCCGATAAATCGCCGGAATTAAATGAACGCTTGCCAGGCGTACCGCTCCAGAATGATCAGCCGGCCGTGAATCGAATAGCGGATTCAACATCAGGATTGCTGCAAAATATGTCGAGCGAAGGCATTCGGATGGTCGTTTCGATCTTTGACGGTTTGACCAAGTGATAATGAACATTGCTGGTATTCCCCTTAACTGATATAATAGGAGGAATGATTAGCATTATTGGAAATTGTGGGGGTTAGGCATGACTGACGTACGTGACCGACAAAAGAGAATTAGGAATTTTTCCATTATCGCGCATATAGACCACGGAAAATCGACCCTTGCTGACCGGATTTTAGAATTTACCGGCGCGCTGTCTTCTCGCGAGATGCAAGAGCAAGTGCTTGACCAGATGGATCTGGAACGGGAGCGCGGGATTACCATCAAGCTGCAAGCCGTTCGTCTAGCTTATATTGCGGATGACGGCGTTGAGTATATACTCAATTTGATCGATACGCCAGGACACGTCGATTTTACATACGAGGTTTCCCGAAGTTTGGCGGCTTGTGAAGGCGCGCTGCTCGTAGTTGACGCTGCACAAGGTATTGAGGCTCAAACGCTGGCCAATGTTTATTTGGCTTTAGACAACAACCTGGAGATCGTTCCGGTTATCAACAAGATCGATTTGCCAAGCGCCGAGCCTGAACGGGTAAAACAGGAAATCGAAGATGTCATCGGTCTTGACGCGAGCGATGCTGTGCTTGCTTCCGCGAAAGCCGGTATCGGCATCAAGGAAATTTTGGAGCAGGTAGTCGCTAAAATGCCTTCACCGACCGGTGATCCGGATCAGCCGCTCAAAGCACTTATTTTCGATTCCCACTATGATCCGTACAAAGGCGTAATCGTCTATGTTCGGGTTATGGACGGAAGCATCAGAGCTGGCTCGAAAATTCGCTTTATGGCAACTGGAGCTGAATTCGAGGTTATCGAGGTAGGAGCTTTCATGCCGCGTATGTCGATCGTTAAAGAACTGGCGGTCGGCGATGTCGGTTTTATCGTTGCGGGCATCAAGAATGTTAAGGATACGCGTGTCGGCGATACCGTAACCGAAGCGAAGCGTCCTGCGCCGGAACGCTTGCCTGGCTACCGCCAGATCAATCCGATGGTATTCTGCGGACTGTATCCGATTGAAACGCAGGATTATAATGATTTAAGAGATGCGCTCGAGAAGCTGGAGCTTAACGATGCCTCACTCAGATATGAGCCGGAATCTTCAACAGCGCTCGGCTTTGGCTACCGCTGCGGTTTCCTTGGCCTTCTCCACATGGAAATTATTCAAGAACGAATTGAACGGGAGTTTAATATTCCGCTTATTACGACCGCGCCAAGCGTTATTTACAAAATTACGCTGACGAACGGTGAAACGATGGAGATTGATAATCCATCGAATTACCCGGAAGCAGGTAAACTCGATTACGTTGAGGAGCCGTTTGTCAAAGCAGGCATTATCGTGCCGAATGATTATGTAGGAGCGATTATGGAGCTTTGCCAGAACAAGCGCGGCGAATTCGTCAACATGGAGTATTTGGATACGAATCGCGTTACGCTTACCTACAACGTTCCGCTATCCGAAATCGTTTATGATTTCTTCGATCAGTTGAAGTCAAGCACGAAGGGTTATGCTTCATTCGACTACGAGATTAGCGGCTATCGCAGATCCAATTTGGTGAAAATGGACATCATGCTCAACAATGAGCAGGTGGATGCGTTATCCGTTATCGTTCACCGTGATCGTGCATACCAACGCGGCAAGGTGATTTGCGAAAAGCTGAAAGAGCTGATCCCGCGCCAAATGTTCGAGGTGCCTATCCAGGCATCCATCGGAAACAAAGTCATATCTCGTGAAACGGTAAAAGCCATGCGTAAAAACGTTCTTGCCAAATGCTACGGCGGCGATATCAGCCGGAAGCGGAAGCTGCTTGAGAAGCAGAAGGAAGGCAAGAAGCGAATGAAACAAGTAGGTAGTGTAGAGGTGCCGCAGGAAGCGTTCATGGCGGTACTCAAAATCGGCGAGGACTAAGACGTACGAGGATGAGGGAGAGCGCAGCTCTCCCTCTTTTCTATTCCAGTTAGCCATTATTTTATTTATATTTCAATGCGAGACGTGGTCTTTGCCGCTTTGCCGCGGGATCAACCGTTTACGCTTGAAGGAGAAAACGACCGATGACCATCATGCAATCACCACGCGCTTTATATATACACATACCTTTTTGCACGAATAAATGCCATTATTGCGACTTTACCTCCTACGTATTGAAGGGGCAGCCCGTTGATCAGTACTTGGATGCGCTTGAAATGGAAATGCAGCGTACGGTAGCAGAATGGCCTCCTATTGAAATCGATACGGTGTTTGTTGGCGGAGGAACGCCCACTGTTTTGACGCCCCCTCAAATGGAGCGGTTTTTGAAGGCTGTCCGCAAGTATTTTCCGCTTGCGCCGGATGTTGAATTTACTATGGAAGCCAATCCGGGAACAACGGATATCGATAAGCTGACAGCGATGAAAGAAGGCGGTGTCAACCGCATTAGCTTTGGCGTGCAGTCCTTTGACAACAGCTTGCTCGAGCGTATCGGCAGAATCCACAATGTGGAGGATGTTTACCGCAGCATTGAAAATGCCCGCAAAGTAGGCTTCAGTAATTTATCTATCGATTTGATGTTCGGCTTGCCCGGTCAAACGGTAGAACTGCTGCGAGACAGCGTGAATAGGGCGATGGAACTTGGGCTGCCTCATTATTCGATCTATAGTTTGAAGGTAGAAGAAAACACCTTATTCCATAAGCTGTATGAACGCAATGAGCTTCCTTTGCCTCCAGAGGAAGAGGAATTTAATATGTTCATTCTGCTCATGGATATGTTGAAATCAAACGGCTACGCGCATTATGAAATCAGTAATTTTGCAAAGCCTGGTTATGAGAGCCGCCATAATTCCACCTACTGGCGTAATGAGCCTTATTACGGTTTGGGTGCGGGTGCCCATGGTTATGTGAATCGGATGCGTCATGTTAATCTCAAAGGAATTACGCCATATATCGAAGCTGCGGCATCGAAGCTACCTCGACTGGAACAATTCGAGGTGCCGGAAGCTGAGGCGATGGAAGATCTGATGATGGTAGGTCTCAGACTGCTCGAAGGTGTCCCTGCGTCTCGTTTCTCCAAACAATTCTCGGGACAAACGCTGGAGGGGAAATTTGGCGGTATTATTGAGAAATTAATGAATGACGGCCTGCTGGAGGCCGAGAGTACCGAGGATGACACGATTTACCGGTTGACTGACAAAGGCGTGCTGCTCGGCAATGAAGTTTTCGGAGCTTTCATCGGATAAACCGACAAAAATTCTCTTGAGATAAAATTCATTGTGTTGTATATTTATTCATATTGAATTTGAACATGCACCGGGTGGAGGCGAGGGCACTAATGCAGGCAGTACAAGTAGTATGCAGAAAAGCGACAACAGATGATATCGAGACGTTGTTTCAATTAATTAAAGGTTATGCCGAGAAAGGCATTATGCTGCCTCGCACTCGGGAAGCACTCGAATATATGATAGATACATTCGTTGTGGCGGAGATCGGGGATGAGGTTGTCGGCTGCGGTTCCCTGACGAGACTTGGCAAGGATTTAGTGGAAATTCGTTCACTGGGTATGTCAGAGGGCTATAAAGGAGTCGGCATTGGAAGCAAATTGGTCGATGCTCTTATCGAACAAGCAAAAGAACAGCAAATTCCGAAAATCATGGCATTAACGTATGCCGTTTCTTTTTTTGAAAAAAATGGCTTTACAGTTGTCGAAAAGGAAATTTTTCCGGAAAAGGTATGGAAAGATTGCGTCAATTGTCCAAAACAGCTTGCTTGTGATGAGATAGCTGTAATGAAGATGCTGAGCTAAATAACGAGCAAACAGTATTGGCATGCTCCAACATTTAAACTGCTTTCCCATCAGCTCATGAGGATGAGTAATGGAGAAGTGGTTTTTTTGTGCAGTGAAAACCGAGCAAGCCATTTGAATAGCAGAATGGTAGGATCTTGGGAATGTCATAGGTGTTGATAGTAATAAGATGCGTTTTGGTATATAGTCATTGTAGGTGTTTATTGTAATATAGAGGAGAAATAATGATGAGCGAAAAGAATGAGCAATTGATAGCAGTTGAAGATAAGCTTAAGCATGTTACTACCGTGCTGCTAAAGAAGTGGGCAGGCTTAAGCGGGTTTTACGGATTTAAGGCGATGGAGTACGATGAGGTTTTTGCTTTGCTAAACACAAACGGCTGGAAAGTAATTATAGATGATACAGCTTCTCCGAATCGGATTGTAGAGCTTTATCAAGGCGAGAAACGAGTCAGAAAAGAGAAATTTGCAGTAGACGAAGCAGGCAGAGTGCATAAAGTATAGGATGAATACGTACAAAAATGCCGAACTGACTTGACAATCGACAAGTTGGTTTGGTATTTTTGTAGTAATGATTAGCACTCGATTCGATTGAGTGCTAACGAAGGTAAACTGAAATAACGATTAAGACATTTAGGTAGGGGGAATTCGAATGCTGACGGAACGACAACGGATGATTTTACATGCAATTGTGGATGATTATATTCGCTCGGCTGAACCAGTCGGCTCACGCAGTATTTCGAAGCGCGGCGACGTTGGATTCAGTCCCGCAACGATTCGCAATGAAATGGCGGATCTTGAAGAGCTGGGATTCCTTGAACAGCCGCACACGTCAGCAGGACGTGTCCCATCGACCAAAGGCTATCGTTATTATGTCGACCATTTAGTAAAGCTCAGTGAAGTGGATGAAAACGACATTGGTATGGTTCGCTCGTTCGTTACGGACAAAATGAATCAAATGGAGCAAGTCATCCAGCAAACTGCGATGATCCTGTCCAATTTGACCAACTATACATCCATTTTGCTTGGACCGGAAATGTTCAGCACTTCGTTGAAGCATTTTGGGCTTGTGCCGCTAGACCAAACTTCGGCAGTCGCCATTATCGTAACCAACACCGGACATGTTGAAAATCGGACGATTTCGATTCCAGAAGGCCTCAAAATGGAGGATATGGAAAAGGTCGTGAACATTTTGAACACGAGGCTGGTAGGGGTTCCGTTGATCCGTTTAAGGTCAAAGCTTTACACTGAAGTTGGGCAAGAACTTGAACGGCATGTTGATCACTATGAGCAGCTGCTTCAGGTACTGGATCATGCGCTGCAGAATGAAGATGAGCATCGGATCTTCCTCGGTGGAACGACAAACATGCTTACCCAACCTGAGTTCAAGGATGTTGACAAAGTAAAAACGATTTTGGATTTGCTTGACGAGACCCCGGCTATAATGAAAATGTTTACCGGTCTTCCGTCAGGTATACAAGTACGTATCGGGACAGAGAATGACCATAAGGCAATTAGCGATTGCAGTCTTATTACGGCAACCTATGCTATTGATGGCCAATCGCTGGGAACGATCGGCATTCTGGGACCTACACGAATGGAATACGGCAAAGTCATCAGTCTCTTGGATATGATCTCCAAAGATATGGCGGTTCTTTTGGGCCGCTGGTATAAATAGTTTTTATGCCAATGCATATAAAGCCAAGTTTTTTTCGTCATTTATAAGGAGGTGATTGCATGAGTACGAAAGAGCAACAAAATGAAGCGGTTGAAGCTGCGGAAGAAGTAGTATCTGCTGAGCAATCAGATCAAGCATCCGAGGAACCGGCAGGCGAAGGCCAAGAAGAGGATTCGCGGTATGCGGAGCTTGTGAAGCAAGCAGATGAAAGTCAACAGCGTTTCTTGCGCGCACAAGCGGATTTCGACAATTTCCGTCGCCGTACAATGAAGGAAAAAGAAGAACTCGGACAGTACGCATCGATGAAGCTGATCGGTCAGCTGCTGCCGGTTGTAGATAATTTTGAACGAGCGGTTGCCGCTGCCTCCGTCAATGGTGATTTTGAATCACTTGCGAAAGGTGTGGATATGATTTTCCGCCAATTAGAGCAAACGCTGGAGCAGGAAGGCCTGAAAGCCATGAACGTTGTCGGCGAGCCTTTTAATCCGGAATTCCACCAAGCCATTATGCAAGTCGATTCCGATGAGCATGAAGAAGGTATTGTAGTGGAAGAGGTACAGAAAGGTTATATATTGAAAGACAAGGTTTTGCGACCTGCAATGGTTAAAGTTAGCAGCTAAGCTGCAATGATTTTATAAGATAATGAGACACAGTCAGATGATGTCGCATTAAAATACAAATCGAACTAGGAGGAACAATAGCTATGAGTAAAGTAATTGGTATTGACCTTGGTACAACAAACTCTTGCGTAGCAGTAATGGAGGGCGGCGAAGCTGTCGTTATCCCTAACCCGGAAGGCAACCGTACAACGCCTTCAGTAGTAGGTTTCAAAAAGGATGGCGAGCGTGTTGTCGGTGAAACGGCAAAACGTCAAGCGATCACGAATCCTGATCGTACGATCAGCTCGATCAAACGCCATATCGGTACAAATCACAAAGAAAAAATCGACGATAAAGATTATACGCCGCAAGAAATTTCTGCAATCATTTTGCAAAAATTGAAATCCGATGCAGAAGCATACTTAGGTCAACCGGTAACGCAAGCGGTAATTACGGTTCCGGCTTATTTCAACGACAGCCAGCGCCAAGCAACAAAAGATGCTGGTAAAATTGCAGGACTTGAAGTTCTACGTATCGTAAACGAACCAACGGCTGCTGCACTAGCATACGGCCTTGAGAAAACAGAAGACCAAACGATTCTTGTTTATGACCTTGGCGGCGGTACTTTTGACGTATCCATTCTTGAGCTTGGCGATGGATTCTTCGAAGTTAAAGCAACAAGCGGTGACAACAAGCTAGGCGGCGATGATTTTGACCAAGTCATTATCGATCATCTGGTTGCTGAGTTCAAAAAGGATCAAGGCATTGACCTCTCCAAGGATAAAGCGGCTGTTCAACGTCTGAAGGATGCGGCTGAGAAAGCGAAAAAAGAGCTTTCCGGTACGCTGACGTCTGCAATTTCGCTTCCGTTTATTACAATGGTTGATGGCGTTCCACAGCATTTGGAGCTTAGCCTTACCCGCGCAAAATTTGAAGAGCTTGCTGCTGCACTCGTAGAGCGTACGCTTGGACCTACTCGTCAAGCGCTTAGCGATGCAGGCATGACTTCCAACGATATCGATAAAGTTGTACTTGTAGGCGGATCTACACGTATCCCTGCCGTACAAGAAGCTGTTAAAAAATTGATCGGCAAAGATCCGCATAAAGGTGTTAACCCGGATGAGGTTGTTGCTCTTGGCGCAGCTGTTCAAGCGGGTGTTCTCACTGGCGACGTGAAGGACGTTGTATTGCTTGACGTAACTCCATTGTCCCTTGGTATCGAGACTGCAGGTGGCGTGTTCACAAAAATGATCGATCGCAACACGACGATTCCTACGAGCAAATCGCAAGTGTATTCTACTTACGCGGACAATCAACCGGGCGTAGAAATTCACGTATTGCAGGGCGAGCGTTCGATGGCAGCAGGAAACAAAACGCTTGGCCGTTTCACATTGAACGATATTCCTCTTGCACCGCGCGGCGTGCCGCAAATTGAGGTTACGTTTGATATCGATGCCAATGGTATCGTTAACGTATCTGCTCTTGATAAAGGAACAGGCAAGAGCCAAAAAATTACGATCACTTCCTCCAGCGGCTTGAGTGAGGATGAAATTAATCAAATGATGAAGGACGCTGAGCTGAACGCTGAAGAAGACCGCAAACGTCGCGATCTCGTAGAAGCTAAAAACAGCGCTGACCAATTGATCTACTCCGTTGATAAAACGATTAAAGATCTTGGCGATAAAGTGGATGCTTCTGAAATTGAAAAAGCGAATGTTGCTAAAGAAAAAGTAACTGCAGCTCTTGCAACTGACGATCTTGAACAAATTAATAAAGCAGCTGAAGAGTTGACTGAAATCGTTCAACAGCTTTCCGTTAAGCTTTATGAGCAAGCTGCGCAAGCAGGCGAAGGCGCAGAGCCTGAAGCTGGCTCGGCTAAAGGAAAAGATAATGTTGTGGATGCCGATTATGAAGTGGTTGACGACAATAAATAAAGTGTAGCGAGCGAGAGGTCAAAGACAGGCGCTACCTGGCTTTGACCTCCTTTCGTGCGCAAAGGCACAAGGAATCATATGATAGATAGCGGAGGTGAGAACAGGTGGCAAGCAAACGCGATTATTACGATGTGCTGGGTGTCGGCAAGGACGCTTCGGCAGATGAAATTAAAAAGTCTTACCGCAAGCTCGCAAGGGAGTTTCATCCCGATGTGAACAAGGCAGCGGATGCGGAGACGAAGTTCAAGGAAGTGAAGGAAGCGTATGACGTCTTAAGCGATGACGGCAAACGCTCGACGTATGACCGGTTCGGCCATGTTGATCCGAATCAAGGCATGGGCGGCGGAGGCGGCGCTGATTTTGGCGGCGGCTTCGGCGATATTTTCGACATGTTTTTCGGCGGAGGCGGCGGACGCCGCGATCCGAACGCGCCACAGCGTGGTAACGATCTTCAATATACGATGACTGTCGAATTTAAGGAAGCGGTATTTGGCAAGGAAACGGAAATTACGATTCCGCGGACAGAAACCTGCGATACCTGTCATGGTGACGGAGCTAAACCGGGTACGAAACCGGAGACTTGTTCCGTTTGTAAGGGCAGCGGACAGCAAGAGGTTGTTCAAAATACACCGTTCGGTCGTATGGTCAACCGCCGTGCTTGTACGAATTGCAGCGGCACGGGCCGCGTGATCAAAGATAAGTGTACAACTTGTCACGGTGCTGGCAAAGTGAAGCGTCAACGCAAAATCAACATTCGAATTCCTGCCGGCGTAGATGACGGCGCGCAAATTCGGATGTCTGGCGAAGGTGAAGGCGGACTTCGCGGCGGACCTGCCGGCGATTTGTATATTGTCATTCGGGTTAAACCGCATGAGTTTTTCGAGCGTGAAGGCGATGATATTTATTGCGAGGTTCCTCTTACGTTCGTTCAGGCTGCGCTTGGCGATGAGATCGAGATTCCAACGCTGACAGAGAAAATTAAGCTTAAGGTGCCTGCTGGTACGCAAACGGGAACGTATTTTAGACTTAAAGGCAAAGGTGTTCCAAAGCTGCGCGGTTACGGTCAAGGTGATCAGCATGTGAAGGTTACCATCGTTACGCCGACAAGCCTAACGGACGATCAGAAGGAGCTGCTTCGTCAGTTTGGCGGATTAAGCGGTGATGCGGTTTCGAACGACCAGGAGCATCATGAATCTATATTTGAAAAAATGAAAAAGGCGTTCCGCGGTGAATAACCCGGCACGTCTTTTTTTTCTTTTTTTGGCCTGTATAGATTTTGTCGGACAAACATATTCTATTCGGGTAGGAAAACCATACATCTACAAAAACCGGAGGTAATTTAACAATGGCAGAGAATAATAATAACTTGGAAAAGCAAAACTTTGGTAACTTGCCCGTAGGAAAAAATGAGGATGTGGAGTTTTCCGAAGAGCTTGCTGACGAAGCTGATCGCAAAGCCGCACAACGTGCTGCTGCAGCCGATCAACGTAACGAGCAGGAATAATGAGTCAAATTGAAATTCAAGCGACCTTTGAGGGTGAAGGTGCTGCTCAGGAGGCATGGCGTAAGCTGCAAGCCTTGCGTGTCATTGAAGTGAGCGGCTTGCTGGATAGCGGCTTGCTGACGGCAACCGTCGATGAGAGCGTAGCGGATCGTGCGCTGCATCTTATTTCGCAAATAGGCGGAAATGCATCTACGATATTGAATGAACCATTTGAATGAACAATAAAGAGACTGCAGGCTTTATGCCTGCAGTCTCTTTGACGTTACGGCAACATTTGAGAATCTGAGCAATTGTATCATTTTTTTGTGTAAAGGCACTACTCTGGTGTACAATAGATGTTAGGTTTTTAAAGCGAAACGTTTGTCTAGCCGATTGTGGTCGGCAATGGCCGTTTACGATTGTTATTGGAGGATATTACATATGAAATGGCATGAAATTACGATCTCAACAACGGAAGAAGCACAAGAGATGATATCGAACTTTTTGCATGAACTCGGCGCAGGAGGCGTATCTATCGAAGAATCGGGTACATTGAGCAAGCAGCGCGATACATCGCTTGGGCAATGGTATGAGCTTCCGCTTAATGATATTCCAGAAGGCCAAGCGATTATTAAGGGCTATTTTGGAGAAGACACAGACACAGATGCGCTAATTGCGGCGATCAGACCGCGTGTAGAAGAGCTTCGGGAATTCGATATCGATCCCGGTGACGTGGAATACTCGGCGCTTGTGGTTGACGATGAGGATTGGGCTACAGCATGGAAGCAGTATTTCAAGCCGCTTCGTATTTCGGACACGCTGACAATCAAGCCGACATGGGAAGTATACGAGGCAGGCCCTAATGAGCGGATTATTGAGCTTGATCCAGGGATGGCGTTCGGAACGGGAACACACCCTACGACAGCGCTATGCTTGCAGACGCTTGAATCCGTGATCCGCGGCGGAGAAGAAATTATTGATGTTGGAACCGGATCTGGCATTCTCGCTATCGGCGCATGCCGTTTGGGAGCTAAGAGCGTGCTTGCGCTTGACCTTGATCCAATTGCCGTAACCAGTGCAACTGAGAACGTAAGGCTTAACGATCTTTCAGAGCAAGTAGAAGTTAGGCTGAGCGACCTGCTCGGCGTAATCAAGGGAGGCCAAGCAGGGGAAGGGAACGTCTCCGCACTAGTTTCCACCGCAGTTACAGTACCCGTAGATTTAGTTGTTGCTAATATATTGGCAGAAATCATATTGCTCTTCGTTGACGATGTATACGAGGCTCTAAAACCAAATGGCATTTATATTGCTTCCGGCGTATACAAAAACAAAGAGACCGATGTGGAAGAAGGACTGGTTCGTTCAGGCTTTGAAATTATCGAGAAGCGCCGCGATGAGGATTGGATCGCATTCGTAGCGAGAAAGCCGCAGGTGATTTAATGGATTTACAGAGCTTTTTGCGATTTCCGCTTGAAGATTTGCCGTTTATCGTATTAGCCTTGATTATTGCATTCACAGTGCATGAGTTCGCCCATGCCTATAGTGCTTATAAATTCGGTGATGACACCGCCTACAATGCCGGTCGGGTTACGCTTAATCCGCGAGTGCATCTGGACGTTTTAGGTACACTCTTGATCCTCATCGCTGGCTTCGGATGGGCTAAGCCGGTTCCGGTTAACCCGAGTAAATTCAGCAGTCCGCGATTAATGAGCATCATTGTAACGGTCGTAGGACCGTTAAGCAACTTGCTGTTAGGCATTATTGGCGTATTTATTTATGTTGGTCTAGATGCAGCGGGTGTAATGGAATCAAGCTCGCCGGGCGTAAGTCTTGCGATCCAACGATTTTTCAGTTATTTTATCTCTTATAATTTTTTGTTATTTATATTTAATCTAATTCCATTGCCGCCGCTCGATGGATATCGTATCATCGCTGATCTTATGCCGCTTAAAATTCGGTATAAAATGGATCAGAACGTGCAATGGGGAATGTTCATCTTCCTGCTTATCGTGTTTATTCCGCCACTTCGCCGTGTTACGTTGGACCCGATCTTGTCGATAGGGAACACTATGGCTAGCAACACATTAAGAATGGCTTATGAATTGTTTTTCTAGAGATAGCCATGCTCCGTCCATTCACTGGATGTATAAGCTGGCAACCCTTTCTGATAGATTTATGGAAGATAAACATGCTATTATGAAGGATGGAATTTGTTTAAGGGTGGTTGGAAAACAACAATGCAACGATATTTTGTAGCGGCGGAGCAGTTTGGCGACTCCAATGTCCGCATAATTGGTGAAGATGCGCATCATGCCGTCCGGGTGATGCGAACGAAGCCGGGTGATAAGTTTATCGTCAGCGATGGACAGTCCCGGACGGCGCTCGTCGCTGTTTTAGAGGCTACTCCTTTGTTTATAAAGGCTGAAATTGTCGAGATGCTGGACGCGGATAGTGAGCCGAAATGGGATGTAACCATTGCGCAGAGCCTGCCGAAGGGCGATAAGATGGAGCTTGTTATTCAGAAGGGCACGGAGATCGGCGCTTTCGCGTTTATCCCTTTTCAGTCAGAACGAATGATTGTGCAGTATGATGCCAAGAAGGAAGCGAAGCGTATCGAGCGCTGGAGCAAGATCGCGAAGGAAGCTGCGGAACAAGCACATCGCAGCCGCATTCCTGAAATTGAGCCGGTGCACAGCTGGCGCGACCTGATAAAATCGACAGCCAACTTCGATTTGGTGTTGTTTTGCTATGAACGCGAAGGGCATCTTGCCCATGGCAGAGGAATCCGATCTGCGATTCAGGAGTGGACTGGGCGCGGTGACGCGGTCAACCATCCGAAAGTGCTGCTTATCGTCGGTTCTGAAGGTGGTTTCACCGATCGTGAAGCAGCAGAGGCTGAAGCGGCAGGAGCCATATTAGTCGGATTAGGCAGACGAATATTAAGAACGGAAACAGCGGGAATCGTAGGATTAACCTGCTTATTATATGAATCCGGAGAAATGGGAGGAGCGTAACAACTATGCCAACAGTCGCATTTTATACGCTGGGCTGCAAAGTGAACTTCTATGACACAGAAGCGATATGGCAGCTATTCAAAAATGAAGGTTATGAGCAGGTCGATTTTGAAGCGACCGCAGATGTATATTTGATCAACACCTGTACGGTAACTAATACGGGAGATAAGAAGAGCCGTCAAATTATTAGACGGGCTGTCCGTCGTAATCCAGACGCTGTGATTGCAGTGACAGGTTGTTACGCTCAAACATCTCCAGCTGAGATTATGGCTATCGAGGGTGTGGATCTTGTAATCGGAACACAGGATCGTGATAAAATTATGACCTTCGTGAATCAAATTCACGGTGATCGTAAGCCAGTTAATGCTGTAAGGAACATTATGAAGACCCGTGATTTCGAGGAGCTGGATGTTCCGGATTTCTCTGAGCGCACACGTGCCTTTTTGAAAATCCAAGAGGGCTGCAACAATTTCTGCACGTTCTGCATCATCCCTTGGTCACGCGGACTTTCGCGCAGCCGCGCGCCGCAAAGCGTTTTGGAGCAAGCGAAACAGCTTGTTGCTTCCGGCTACAAAGAAATCGTCTTGACGGGCATTCATACCGGCGGTTATGGCGATGATATGGAAAACTATAATTTGACGAGCTTGCTGTGGGATTTAGATAAGGTAGAGGGTCTTGAGCGGATTCGGATCAGCTCCATTGAAGCCAGCCAAATCGACGATGCCATGATCGATGTTCTGAATCGCTCCAGTAAAATGTGCCGTCATCTGCATATTCCGCTTCAAGCCGGAGAAGACTCCGTATTGAAACGGATGCGCCGGAAATACACGACTGCTGAGTTTGCAGCAAAAATTAAAAGACTGCATGAAGCGATGCCTGGCGTTGCCATAACGACGGATGTCATCGTTGGATTCCCGGGCGAAACGGAAGAGATGTTCGAAGAAGGCTTCCGATTCATGGAAGAACTGAAATTTGCCGAAATGCATGTGTTCCCTTATTCGAAACGTACAGGTACGCCAGCTGCCCGAATGGATGAGCAGGTGGATGACGAAGTGAAAAACGAGCGCGTTCATAAGCTGATCGACTTGTCCGAGAAAATGCAGCTTGCGTATGCCAAGCAGTATGTAGGCCAAGTGCTTGACGTCATTCCGGAGCGTGATTATAAGGGTGCGCCCGGAACGGGACTTGTCATGGGTTATACGGATAACTATATTCAAGTCGTATTTGACGGCTCTGAAGAACTGATCGGCAAGCTATGCCGTGTCAAAATTACGGAAGCCGGAGTTAACGAATGTCGTGCAAAACTCGTACGAGTGCTGGACTCGAGCCCTGCTGATCTAAGCGAAGCAGCGCATCACAGCTTCGTGCTGGAGCGTCCAGAAGCGATTAGAGCATAGATAAAGCTATAACAAATGCGGGGATTCCTTTGCTCATCGATTCCTTTTGGAGGAAAAGATGGAGGAATCCTTTGCTGCATATACTATTCATTTAATGCTGCAAGGGGGAAACGGACATGAAGGAAATTTCAGCAGGCGGTGTCGTGTATCGCCGCACTGAGGAAGGAAAGCTGCAAATTCAGCTCATTCAGGATCGATATGGAAAAGTCTCGCTGCCAAAAGGTAAAATGGAGGCCGGCGAAACCATTGAACAAACCGCTTTGCGAGAAATCGTTGAAGAAACAGGTCTTGAAGGAGTAATCATCGCTCCGATTGACCAAATCAAATATAAATATGAGAATGACACATATGGGATAGTCGATAAAGAGGTCCATTATTATTTGGTTGAGGCGGTAGGAGGCTCCCTGCAAGCGCAGGTGGAAGAAATCCGTGGTGTTGACTGGTTTGATCCTCAAGAGGCATGGAAGCGGCAAAAGCAGTCCGGCTACGACAACAATCATCGCATCGTAGCAGGAGCGTTTCAATTGCTAGGGCTGCAAACGGAATAGTATTAGGTAACAGGATCCAGCTTCCGAAATACCCGAAGGTAACAGAAGGGGAGCGCAATCAAGGAGCTTAGGATATTGAAAATCGTTTGGGTATGGGCGATTTGCCCGGGAGTAGACGAGGAAATCCATGCGGATAAGTCAGCAAGCTCGCCGATAAACGGCATAAACAGCAAAGCGCCTCCAGCATTAAGGATGACATGTGACCAAGCCACATATTGACCCGCCTTTGTTCCCCCGATCGAAGCGAGAAGTGCAGTTGCGCAGGTGCCAATATTAGCGCCGAGCACGACGGCAATTCCAAGCTCAATCGGCATTGCGCCAAGCGATACGAAGCCCATAATAATCCCGATAACGGCTGCGCTGCTGTGCACGGCTGCGGTAAGGAGAGCACCGGCTGCGAGTCCCCACCATAGACTGTCGTCCGCTTTGTCTAGAAACCATGTGAACATCGTGCTTTCTTGAACAGCGGGCCCTACGCCCTGCATCATCGCCATACCCGTCAAGAGCAGCGCGAAGCCGCACAAAACGACCGAGGAAGAACGAAGCGAATGGAGCCACCCAGCGCTGCGAATAGCAGGGAATAATCTGATTTCGCCTAGCAGCGCCGTTGACAGCCATAATCCGATGGAGACGATAAGCAAAGGCAAGGCTAGCTTATTTAAATTCAAACCGATTAACTCAGTCGTAATGCATGTTCCGATATTAGTCCCGAGAATAATCCCAAGGGTACGCGGAAATGTCAGTAATCCGGCATTGACCATGCCAATTGAGATGACTGTGACAGCCGTGCTGCTTTGCAGAAATGCGGTCGTAACCGTTCCGATTGCAAGTCCATGGATTGGAGTAGCCGTTGACCGTTCAAGCATGCGGGTCAAATAAGGGCCGGCCAATCGATGGAGGGCAAGCTCCATTAGTTTCATGCCGCACATAAAAACAGAGAAGCCAAGCAGCATGGGGATGAGAATGGATTGAGCCATTGGGTATCTCCTTATTGTTGATTTCGAGTTTTGTCCTATAAATATACATATGCTGCAAGAAAGACAAGCATGACAAGCAAGTCTATTCGAGGGGAAGCGAGATAAACGTGAGCAATTCAAAAATATATCTTCAAAAGGCAAGAAAAAAAAGATTGGAGCAAGGTCACCCTTGGGTTTACGCAACTGAAATCGATCGCTTGGAAGGCGAAGCTAAGCCTGGCGATTTGGTAGATGTGGTTAATCATCAAGGTCGTTATTTGGCAACGGGTTATTGGAATCCCAAATCCCAAATTACCGTTAGAGTGGTCTCCTATGAGCCCATTGCTGAAATGGATGCCGAGTTTTTCCGAAGCAGGCTCCGTCAATGTCAAGAGCACCGTCGCCGCTTTGTTCCGGATTCCGACTGCCGACTCGTATACGGGGAAGCGGATTTTCTGCCCGGACTCGTCGTTGACCGATTCAACAATGTGCTGGTGCTGCAGCTTTTAACACTTGGAATGGATGTTCGCAGAGAAGCATTAATTGAAGCACTAATTGACGTTTTTAAACCGCAGGGGATCTATGAGCGCAGCGATGTCGGCGTGCGCGTACTTGAGGGGCTGGAGGAGCGCACGGGCACGTTATACGGTGAATGCCCGCCTATCATTGAGATCGAGGAAAATGGATTAAAGCTGGAGGTTGATATCGTAGAAGGCCAGAAAACAGGTTATTTCTTCGACCAACGCGAAAACAGAGCTGCTATCGCGCCGCTTATGACTGGCTGGGGAGGCAGGAGCGGGATTCGTCTAGTTGACCGGGATGCTGCGGAATCAGGCCGTATTGAAGCAGCAGATAATACGTTGAATAAGTCAGCGGTATCAGCAGACCTAGTGCCGGTCAACGCAAACGGGAAAATCGTAACCTTTCCTTACTGGGACGGTGCTTCAGTGCTGGAATGTTTCGCTCATACCGGCAGCTTCACGCTGCATGCCTGCAAATACGGTGCCAAGAAGGTAACCTGTCTCGATGTCTCGGAGCATGCCATAGAAACAGCGAAGCGCAATGTCGAACGAAATGGGTTTTCGGAGCGTGTCGAATTTGTCGTTGCCGATGCTTTTGAGTATTTGCGTACTCAAGTAAAAGGAATTGACGATAAAAAGCAGCGCGGCCTTGGCGGTATTGATACCTCTAAGAAGCTGGATGCCGCTGCAGGCCGGACATGGGATGTCGTTATTCTCGATCCTCCGGCTTTCGCGAAGACAAAAAGCGCCGTACCTGGCGCATGCAGGGGCTATAAGGATATCAATCTGCAGGGACTCAAGCTTGTGAACGAAGGCGGGTATCTTGTAACCGCAAGCTGCTCCTACCACATGCGTCCCGAATTATTTCTGGAGACGATCCAAGAGGCCGCTATGGACGCAGGAAAGCTATTGCGTTTAGTGGAGTGGCGTGCCGCAGGCAAGGATCATCCGCAGCTGCTGGGAGTGAATGAAGGCCATTACTTGAAATTCGCGATTTTTGAAGTGAGAAGCAAATAATCGCGTTTAATCGAAAAGACGGGAGAGCTGCACATGACGCTTCGCTTTGTCATCGGGCGTTCGGGATCCGGTAAAACATCCTATTGCTTGAATGAAATAAGAGAGCAGCTGCATATAGAGCCGGACGGACCGCCGCTCGTCATGCTCGTTCCGGAACAGGCTACCTTTCAGACGGAATATGCATTGCTGCAAAATGGCGATTTAAACGGCACGATCAGGGCACAGGCGCTTAGCTTCCGGCGTCTGGCTTTCCGGGTCATGCAGGAAACCGGCGGTACGGCTCTCGTTCCGATCGGTGATACAGGGAAGCATATGCTTCTCTACAAAATCGTTCATCGACTAGGGAATCAACTGGAATTGTTTCAAAGCGGCGCAGAGCAGCCTGGATTCATTGACAGGCTTGCCGAGCTGCTGACCGAATGGAAACGGTATGGGATTGATTCGGAGCTCTTACAGGCCAAGCAGGACGCTGCGGCGTCAGGCGTAGAGCATTCTAGTTTATTGAAACGGAAGCTGCATGATTTGCAGCTTATTTATAATCAGATGGAGCAGGAACTCGCGGGCATGTATATTGACGCCGAGGATTATTTGCGTTATTTGAAAAATGGCTTTGCCCATGCCGATGCTATGCGTGGGGTTCAAATATGGGTTGACGGCTTTTATGGCTTTACCCCAACTGAGTATGAGGCTTTAGGTGTGTTAATCGCATCCTCCGCACAGGTGACGGTTACATTAACGCTTAACCGGCCTTATGGAATAGGAGAGCAGCCGCATGAGCTGGATCTGTTCCATCCAACAGCTGAAACTTACAACACGCTAATGGCGCTGGCAGCCTCACACAACGTTGAAGCTGAGGAACCGATTATGCTGGGCGAAAGCCCACCGATCCGTTTTAAGCGCAGTCCAATGCTTGCTCATTTGGAGAAGCATTATAGTGAACGGATTCCGATGCTGCTCACAGATCGAGCTGTGCTCGATTGCGAGGATTCTCGCTGCGGGGTATCGCTGCATGCAGCGGCTAACCGGAGGGCCGAGGTTGAGGCCGTCGCCCGCGACATCGTGCGCAGAGCGAGATCAGAAGAGCTTCGCTGGCGGGATATCGCAGTGATGGTTCGTAATGCGGAGGATTACACCGACTATATCGGGCTTGTTTTTGCCGATAACGGCATTCCCTATTTTGTCGATCAGAAGGAAAAGGCTGTTCATCATCCGCTCATTGAGTTCATCCGCTCAGCCCTAGAGACGGTATTGTTTGGCTGGCGATATGATGCGGTGTTCCGCTGCGTAAAAACCGAAATGCTGTTCCCTATGGATGGCAGCTTGCTTAGGGAATGGTTTGACCTGCTGGAGAATTACGCCTTGGCAGCTGGTATTGATGGGTGGAAATGGCTTGATAACAAGCGCTGGCATCCGTTAGTCCCGGTATCGCTGGATGACGATGAAGATATAGAGACCAAAATCAGTGAAAAAGCACAGCGGGAATTCGATATCGTGCTTGCTGCCAAAGAGGCTGTTGTGCCGCCGCTGCGCCGCTTTGGAGAAGCTTTGAAGAAAGCGAATAACGTCCAAGAAATGTGCGAAGCGTTGTACCGTCTCCTAGAGCATTCTGAAGCCGCGGATCGTTTGGAGCGTTGGGGCATACAGGACATACAGGCCGGTAAAACGCAGCGAGGAAGAAGCCATAGGCAGCTGTGGGACGGTGTCATACAACTGCTGGACCAACTTGTGGAGCTGGCAGGACAGCAATCCGTTTCGCCAGAGCTCTTCTCGGGCATGGTCGAAGCGGGATTGGACAGCTTGAAGCTTGCAGCCGTCCCTCCCGCGCTTGATCAGGTATTGATCGGGAGCATGGACCGGACGAGGTCCGGCCATGTGCAGGTATGTTATGTGCTCGGCGCCAATGACGGTGTTATGCCAATGCGCGTGAAAGAGGACGGTATTCTGACCGAAGCGGAAAGGGAGCGGCTCGCGGAGGACGGCATGGCCATGGCACCGGGTGTCCGTCGACGATTGCTCGATGAACGGTTTATGATCTATAACGCCCTGACTACGCCAAGCCGCCATTTATGGCTAAGCTGGGCTCAGGCGGATGAGGAAGGCAAGAGCTTGCTTCCCTCTGAGATCGTTCGCCATGTTCGGCAGCTGTTCCCTGGTATTCCAGTACAAAGCGTCGCCGCAGAGCCATCTCCGAACATGCCCATCGCGGAGCAAAGGATGTTCGTGTCGCAGCCTCAGCGAACGATGTCCTATATGATCGGCGCTATTCGAAAATGGCAGCAGGGTTCGGACATCGCGCCTTTTTGGTGGGATATGTACAATTGGTATGCCATCCGGCCGGAATGGCAGTTAAAGCTTCAGCTCCTTACAGGCTCGCTGACCTATGAGAACAAGGCGAATTTCCTTACTAAGGACACAGCTAGAGAGCTTTATGGAGCGCGATTGCAAGTCAGCGTTTCACGGATGGAACGTTTTGTATCCTGTCCTTTCCAGCATTTTGCGATACATGGCTTAAGGCTCCGGGAGAGAAAGCTTTACCGGCTTGACGCTCCTGACGTAGGGCAGCTGTTCCATGCGGCGCTGAGCAAGCTGGCGACAGGGTTAGGAGGCGGATGGGGCAAGGCGTCCGAAGCGGAGCTGAAGGCCGTCGTCTCGCAAACCGTCGACGAGCTGGTTCCAAAGCTGCAATCTCAAATTCTGCTTAGCAGCAGCCGGTTTAAGTACATCGCCCGAAAGCTGAAGGAGATTGTTGGACAAGCGGCGTTCATGCTGGGCGAACATGCGAGGAGAGCACAATTTCAGCCTGTTGGGACCGAGGTCGATTTTGGCCCTGACGGTACGCTGCCTTCTCTTCGCATTCCGCTTGAAGCTGGCGGGGAAATCGAAATTATCGGGAGAATTGACCGTGTTGACGCAGCGGAGACAGAGGAAGGTCTGCTGCTGCGCGTGCTTGATTACAAATCGAGCTCGACACATCTTAGACTGGAGGAGGTCGCATACGGCCTATCCCTCCAAATGCTTACTTATCTCGACGTTTTGGTAACGCATGCCACCGAATGGCTGGGGCAGCCTGCTTCTCCGGCCGGCGTTCTGTATTTCCATGTTCATAATCCTATTTTGGCGCTTACCAACGGTATTAGCCCCGTGGATGCAAATGATCGGCTGCTGAAGCGCTTCAAAATGCGCGGACTCGTTACGGCAGATCCGGAAACGGTGAAGCTGATGGATGATGAATTAGAAACCGGTTATTCAGAGCTGCTTCCGGTTGCCTTGAAGCGTGACGGAAGCTTTTACAGCAGCTCCTCCGTTGTCTCCAATGAGCAATGGGACGTGCTTAGGCATTCTGTGAGAAATACGATTAGCCGGATTGGAAGCTCGATTCAAGCGGGCGATGTATCCATAGAGCCCTATCGCATGGGAACAAAGACTCCCTGTCAGTATTGCGATTATAAAGCCGTCTGTCAGTTCGATGCCCAATTTGACGGTAATGAATATAGGAAGCTGAGCAAGCCTTCGAAGGAAGAGATATGGCAGCAGCTTGAGGGGGAGTAAGAGAAGATGCATACTGCGAAGGATTCTCCTAAGCCGGAGAACAGCACCTGGACGGATGATCAGTGGGACGCCATCGTTACAAGCGGCTCGAACATTCTTGTAGCAGCTGCGGCTGGTTCCGGAAAGACTGCGGTGCTTGTAGAACGGATTATTCGCAAAATATCCGCGTTTACCGATGTCGACCGCTTGCTCGTGGCAACCTTTACGAAGGCGGCGGCAGCTGAGATGAAGGACCGAATCCGGCTTGCCCTGGAGCAGGAGCTTGAACGTCAGCCGGACTCCGAGCATCTGCGCCGCCAGCTGGCTTTGATGAACCGGGCCTCCATAACGACGCTTCACTCCTTTTGCATGGACGTCATACGCCGCTATTATCCGCTGATCGGTCTAGATCCTGGTTTTCGGATCGCGAACGAGACGGAAAGCGAGCTTTTGCGGCTTGATGTACTCGATCAGCTCTTTGAGCAAAAATACGAGGGTGCAGACGATAACGGCGCGTTTCTTCGATTAGCAGACCGTTATGGCGGTGAACGCGGGGACGAGCCTCTGTACAGGCTGGTTCAGCAATTATTCGATTTTGCGCAAAGCCATCCTTGGCCGGAGCATTGGCTGCGGGAGACAGCAGAAGCATTTAATGTTGCCGATGTGACGGACTTGCAAAACAACAAGTGGGTAATCAGCCTAAAAACCGATATTCAGCTCGTCCTTGAAGGAGCAGGCTCGCTGCTGCATCAGGCATTGGAGCTCACGCGGCAGCCAGCAGGACCTGCCCCTTATGCCGCAACATTCGATGAAGATTTGCAAATAATCGGCGGCCTTTCCGAAATGATCCATACTAAGCCTTGGGAAACATGGATTGAGCCCTTTCAAATGATTCAATACGGTAAGCTGAAAGCGATGCGGGGCGATGAGTATGACAAATCGCTTCAGGAGCAGGCGAAGGTGCTTCGCGATCAAGCGAAGAAGCTGGTTACCTCGCTCGCTGAGGAGCTTTTTGGACGAACCCCTGAACAGTTTTTAGAAGAGCTGCAGGAGCTGGCCCCGTTAATGCGGGCGCTGGCTGAGCTGGTCATTGAATTCGGGCAAGGCTATGAGGCGGCTAAACGGGCAAAAGGCATGCTGGATTTCGGGGATCTGGAGCATTATTGCTTGCGGATCCTGAGAGATCCCGCATCTACGCCGCAGCAGATGTCGCCATCCATTGCCGCGATGGAATTCCAGCAGCAATTCGATGAGATCTTGCTTGATGAATATCAGGATACGAATATGGTTCAGGAAGCAATCGTCTCATTAATCGAACGGCCAGGCACGGGCAACCGTTTTATGGTTGGCGATGTTAAGCAGAGCATTTACGGCTTCCGGCTAGCCGAGCCAAAGCTTTTTTTGCAAAAATACAAATCATACCTTTCCCGCGATGAGTCAGGCAATATAACAGCACCGGACAGCGCGAGAGGACTGCGGATTGATTTAGCAAGAAACTTCCGCAGCCGCGAGGAGGTTGTGGATGGTGTAAACGCGGTTTTCCGCGCCATCATGCGAGAGAATGTCGCGGAGATGGACTATGATAAACGTGCAGAGCTTGTATGCGGAGCGGCCTATCCTGCTCCTGTGCCGGAAGATCGGTGTCAGGTTGAATTTGCTGTGCTGAATAAAACGGATACGGATGACGATGAGTCGGAAAGCAGCGAAAATACGGAAGGTTCCGAATTGACTGATGAGGGTGAGCAAGGGGAAGGCGCAGCGTCAGTAGAGTCGGTATCGGAGCTTAAGACCGCTCAGCTTGAAGCGCGTTGGATCGGGCAGCAGTTGAAGTCACTTATCGACAGCGGTTTTCAGGTTTACGATGGCAAACGGCGGGAGTACAGACCTATGCATTGGAGAGATGTCGTTATTTTGCTCCGCGCAACGCAAGCTTGGGCTCCGATTA
This sequence comes from Paenibacillus sp. 01T443, assembly GCF_056398325.1. Classification (NCBI taxonomy): domain Bacteria; kingdom Bacillati; phylum Bacillota; class Bacilli; order Caryophanales; family Paenibacillaceae; genus Paenibacillus; species Paenibacillus sp. 01T443. The sequence goes on along the minus strand of NZ_JBFTPE010000001.1, from coordinate 451,544 downwards.
TAATCGAGGAACTTCAAGCGAGCGGTATCCCAGCGTATGCAGAGCTGAGCAGCGGCTACTTTGAGGCGACAGAAGTAGAGACGATGCTTTCCATGCTTCGTATCATCGATAACCCGTATCAGGATATCCCGCTTGCTGCGGCCTTGCGATCGCCGTTATTTTCGCTAAATGCAGAGGAGCTGGCGCGAATTCGCATCCTCGCATCGAAGTCGTCGTATTACGATGCCGTCCTGCATGCAGCAGGAGACTTACTGCTGGATGAGGATACTCGCAGAAAGCTATCTTTGTTTCTGGAACGTCTGGATCGTTGGCGGGAAGAGGCTAGGCAGGGCTCACTTGCCGACTTACTGTGGGAGATCTATCGTGAAACGGGCTATTACGATTTCGTGGGAGGTTTGCCGGGAGGCACGCAGCGGCAAGCGAATTTGCGCGCCCTGCATGATCGTGCACGTCAATATGAGGCGACATCCTTCCGTGGATTATTTCGTTTTTTGAGATTTATCGAACGCATGCGGGATAGCGGCGGCGATTTGGGGACGGCAAGAGCGCTTGGCGAGCAAGAGGATGTTGTGCGCATCATGTCGATTCACAAAAGCAAGGGACTTGAGTTTCCGGTCGTATTCGTTGCTGGTTTAGGCAAGCAGTTCAATCAACAAGATGTGCGAAGCGTATTCCTTAAGCATAAGGAGCTTGGATTTGGTCCTCGTTTTGTTGATCCGGCGCTTCGCATTAGCTATCCCACATTACCCTATTTGGCTATCCGCCGCGCGATGCGCAAGGAAATGCTCGCCGAGGAAATGCGTATTCTATACGTTGCATTGACTCGGCCAAAAGAGAAAATGTATCTTGTAGCGACGGTATCGGATGCGGAATCTAAACTTAAGCGCTGGCTCGGCGCTGTAGATGCGAACGGAAATCTACCGGATTTCCGAGTCGCTGCAGCACGTTCCTTTATCGATTGGCTTGGGCCTTTGGCAGCAAGACAAATGGAAGACAGGCAGCAAACGGCGAGAAACGCACCGCAATGGCACGCAGGGATCGTCCCCGCTGCGCTATTCGGCACGGAGGCTGCTGCTGCAACAGAAGGGCTCAACCAGCAGGACCGAGCTAAGGAGGAACGGCTGCAGGCTGTTACAACACTTTCCGTGCTGGAAGACATTGAAGCGGATACCGAGCTGCGCACGCGGCTTGATTGGCAATATCCGCATCAGGAGGCCGCATTGCTTGCAGCAAAAACTTCGGTAACCGAAATGAAAAGACTTTATTCCGATATCATGGAGGATGCCGTTCCACTTGAAGATCCGAATGGAACTAACTTTGATAACGCGGACAAGGCAGATACTCTAGAAGCACCGGAAGCCTCCTATACGTTCCGATTGAGACGGCCGGCCTTCATGGAGGAAAAGTCGCTTACCGCCGCGGAGAAGGGCTCTGTGAACCATTTGCTGATGCAGCATGTATCCTTGTCCGGAACAGCTGATGAAACAAAACTGAAGCATACATTGGACAACATGATTGAGCGACGGCTCTTGACGGCAAAACAATCGGAAGCGATTGATCTGACGGCTGTCGCGGCTTTTTTCAATAGCGAGCTTGGTCAGCGCTTATTGGGAGCCGATTGGGTAAGAAGAGAAGTCCCTTTCAGCTGCATGTTTCCTGCAAGCCGAGTATATCCAAAGTCGGAAGGGCTGCTGACGAAGGAATCTATATTGATTCAAGGTGTTATCGATTGCTTGTTCGAGGATGCGGCTGGCGTCGTATTGCTGGATTACAAAACCGATCGGATCTATAAGCAGCAATGGGAGCAGGCCGCTGAGCGTCACCGCTTTCAGCTTGAGCTGTACGCAGAGGCTATTGAATCCGTGCTTGGTAGAAAAGTAGATGAATGTCATGTCTTTTTCTTTGATGGCGGGCAATCGGTTCAGTTAATAAAGATGAATTAAAACATAAAAGGAGGAAGTGAAGTTGGAACCACAGAAATCGGGCAAACGCTCAATCGCGTTGCCCATAACACTGGTTATTCTCGTATTTAGCTTAATCGGCAATGTGTTTTTATACTCTCAATTTTTGCAGCACAAGCAGGAGAACAACTATGAGAAAGGACAAAGGATTTACGCGGCAGCTACCGAATCGCAGCAATACGCAAAGGAAATGACGCCTCTGCTTGACGAGTTTCTAGCAAGCAATACTATGGGGGAGCGGCTAACCCTGCAATTCGATGCAGGCAAGGTGACTGCGAAAGGCACAGCATTGACTGAACTGACAAAAGAAGCAGCGAGCATATCCGTTCAACAAGGGAAATGGAATGTTAAGCTTCCAGATAGCTACGTTAGTGAGGTTGAAAAGGGTTTGCAAGCGATCGGCCGTTACGAAGGCCCTTTGAACGAAGCCGATCAGTCCTACCTGACAGAGCTCAAAAATTCGTTTGTTGCGATTTCAAGCATCTTGAGCGGTTTCAATTCTAATATTGGCGATAGTCGAATTGCTATTATCCGTTTGTCCAGCGGTCTTGATTGGATCGACCTTGTAGAGCAGCTGCAAAACAAGATGATGGGACAATCAGAAAATACAGCTTCGTAGAGTCAGAAGAATCAACGAGAGTTATAGCAGTAGCCAAGTGCCCACCTGTGAATAAGATATAGGAACAGGAGGCTGATACGATGGAACATGCTGTAGTGGATCAGGAGCAAATGAAGCAATGGTGCGAGTATCATAAGCATCGCTATGTTTTGGCTCAAACACATGACGGCTGGTGCGCAGACGGTTTTCTAGAGTATTTGGATGACGAAGTATTGTGTATCGCAGTGCCTTGCGGCTCGAATGAATGGGAGGATAACCGCGCGTTTCTGCCCTACCCGGCATTTGGATATCCGATATATCCATACCCGTATTACCCGCGCAGGCGGTTTGTACGCCAAATATTACCGGTTGCTGCCCTGCTAGGTTTGTCATTGCTGCCTTATTATTAAGGTATGTGCGCGGATGATGGCGGAAGGAATGCTTATTCCTTCCGCCGCTATTTTTTTGGATTGGACGAGCATCCAAAATTTCGGTATGATAGGGAAAGGTTAACGAACAGGGGGTGAACCATATGGACTGTATTTTTTGCAAAATAATTGAAGGCACGATTCCGTCGAAGAAGGTTTTTGAAAATGACAGAATTCTTGCTTTTCACGACATACAGCCAGCTGCTCCGGTACATATTCTAATCATTCCAAAGAAGCATATTCCTACCATGAATGACGTTACGGATGAAGACGCGCAGGTTGTTGCAGAGCTGTTTTCCGTAGCCCGCGAGATCGCCAAGGAGCACGGAATTGCTGAGTCTGGCTATCGTCTAGTCAACAATGTAAATGCCGATGGAGGACAGATTGTTTATCATCTGCATATACATCTCTTGGGCGGAACAAAACTTTCTCCGCTGCTCGCAGATATCCGAAGTTGACACTGCCTTTTGGTTTGACATATAATGAAATTTGATAAACCGTGTTATAGCTCTGGACGGTCTGTTTCGGAGGGAGGGAAAACTGGTGTCTGAAACTAAAGTTCGCAAAAACGAAACTATTGATGCTGCGCTTCGCCGCTTTAAACGTTCCATCGCTAAAGATGGAGTTCTAGCTGAGGTGAAAAAACGCAAGCATTATGAAAAGCCAAGTGTAAAGCGCAAGAAGAAGTCTGAGGCTGCGCGCAAGAGAAAGTTTTAGGAGGATCCTTCCATAATGAACCTGAGCGAAAGATTGACCGACGATATGAAGCAAGCCATGAAGAATCAGGACAAGTTTAAGCTTTCCGTAATTCGTATGATGCGCGCGTCAGTGAAAAACTTGGAAATCGATCTCAAGCGTCCTTTGGACGATAACGAAGTGCTTGATATATTGAGTCGTGAAATCAAACAACGTAAAGATTCCCTCCAAGAATTTAAAAAAGCCAGCCGTGATGATTTAGTAGCGGGTCTTGAGGTCGAAATTGAAATTATTAGTCAATACCTTCCCGAACAGCTGACTGAAGAAGAGATTCAAGAGATAGTAACGCAGACCATCCATGAACTCGGTGCTTCTTCCAAAGCCGATATGGGAAAAGTTATGAGTGCCCTTTTGCCTAAAACAAAAGGACGCGCTGACGGTAAACTAGTAAATCAGCTCGTACAGCAACATCTCAACTAACTAAACATTCGGACACACAAAACACCCCTGGAAACAGGGGTGTTTTTTTGTGCGCTTGCTTTGCAAATGGTATAATCTTGAAAACGTCGAACGAAACCTACAGGTTGGTTTCGCGTAGTAGGGAGCAATACACAAATAAGGGAGGAACCTTCTTGCATACGAACCGATGGCGAAGAAGCTTTTCCATCACTCCTATTGCATGGCTTGCCGTCTTACTCTTGGTGGCGCTTAGCGGACTATTCGGGTCACCAGTCGATCGAGCACAGGCCGCGGGCGACATTGGTCCTGCAGTATATGTGATTCCCGTTAAACAAACGGTTGAATCGGGTCTTCAATCGTTTTTGGAAAGAGCGTATGGAGAAGCGGAAGAAGCAAAAGCGGAGCATGTTATACTTGTTATAAATACACTGGGCGGTAAAGTGGTTAACGCAGAGCAAATTGGTCATTTTATTCGGGAAAATAAAATTCCTACAACCGCATTCGTGGAAGGTAAAGCGGTATCGGCCGGCACCTACATCGCGTTAAATGCGGATAATATCGTCATGCAGCCAGGCAGCACGATAGGTGCCGCAGCTGTCGTGGATGGTTCCGGTGATTTAATTGACAATCCGAAGACAATCTCATTTTGGACTTCCGAGATGAGTGAGTCAGCAGGCTTGCAAGGCCGCGATAAAAACATCGCTGCAGCCATGGTTGATCCGAGTGTTGTTTTGGAATTGAAGGATAAGATCGGCAGAGATAAGCTGAAGGGTGACATTCTCTCGCTTACCGCGTCAGAGGCTGAGAAGCTTGGTTACTCTGAGCATACAGCCGCATCCGTAGATGAGGTAGTTAAATGGCTTGGCCTTGAAGGCCGCACACAAATCGAGGTTGCACCCACACTTGCGGAAAATGCAGCAAGATGGCTAATTAATCCGGTTGTCATGACTGTGCTGCTTATTCTCGGCATCGCCGGCATCGTCATTGAAATGTTGGTTCCAGGCTTTGGCGTGCCAGGCATCGTTGGGCTTCTATCGTTTGGTTTGTATTTCTTCGGTCACTATGTAGCTGGATTTGCCGGAATGGAATCCGTTGTTCTATTTGTAATCGGGATAGCATTGCTTATCATCGAGGTATTTGTACCAAGCTTCGGGATTCTGGGCATTCTCGGAAGCACGGCATTGATCGCCGGCGTGGTATTGGCAGCTTCAGATCCGATGACGGCTTTTATCTCCATCGTTATTGCGCTTGTTGCTGCGATTATTTTGATCGTCTTATTTGTGCGAATGAATAAATCGAGAGGGATTTGGAATAAATTCATTTTGCGCGACAAGCTGACAACAGAACAAGGCTTTGTATCCGCCGATCTAAAGGATTCCCTTCTAGGGCTTGAAGGGACGACGATAACCCCGTTAAGGCCGGCAGGAACTGTTATTTTGGGGGATAAACGCATTGATGTAGTCACATCAGGGGAGTTTATCGATGCGAATCGCACGGTTACGGTTATAAAAGCGGAAGGTACTTGGGTGGTAGTCAAGGAAGTGACTAAATAGAAGTATCTAAATAATTAACAAAATAATTTAACCATATGGAGGTTTGAGACAATGGATCCTATCGTTTCATTTTTGATTATAGCCGTCGTAGTTATTATCGTACTATCCGTATTTCTTAGCTTCTTTCCGATTATGCTTTGGATTTCAGCATTGGCATCGGGAGTTAGGGTCGGAATTATTACGCTCGTTGCGATGCGCTTGCGCCGGGTCGTTCCAAGCAGAATTGTCAATCCGTTAATTAAAGCGACAAAAGCGGGTCTTGGCCTTAATATTAATCAGTTGGAGAGCCACTTCTTGGCAGGGGGAAATGTAGACCGCGTCGTTAATGCTTTGATTGCCGCGCAGCGAGCGAATATTCCTCTTATTTTCGAACGTGCGGCTGCAATTGATTTGGCTGGCCGCGATGTGCTACAAGCCGTACAAATGAGCGTTAACCCGCGAGTCATAGAAACGCCAATCGTCGCCGCAGTAGCGAAGGATGGCATTGAGGTAAAGGTAAAGGCGCGCGTAACGGTCCGTGCGAACATAGAACGTCTTGTCGGCGGTGCCGGCGAAGAGACCATCATCGCTCGTGTCGGCGAAGGTATTGTCACAACAGTAGGATCGGCTAATTCCCACAAGGATGTGCTTGAGAACCCGGATATGATTTCTCGTACAGTGCTCGGTAAAGGTCTGGATGCCGGAACGGCATTCGAAATCCTTTCCATCGATATCGCGGATGTGGATGTAGGCAAAAACATTGGCGCTCATCTTCAAACGGAGCAAGCGGAAGCGGATAAAAAAATTGCCCAGGCGAAAGCGGAAGAACGCCGTGCGATGGCTGTAGCCCATGAGCAGGAGATGAAAGCTAAGGTTGTGGAAATGGAAGCGCGAGTCGTTGAGTCGGAATCGCAGGTTCCGCTTGCCATGGCGGAAGCTCTCAGGAGCGGTAAAATCGGCGTGATGGACTATTTGAACCTGAAAAACGTAGAGGCAGACACACAAATGCGCAGCTCTATCGGCAAGCAGGAAGGCCCAGCTGATCCGAAAGACGGCCGCTAATCCTAACGCTAAAATGTAGTTGCTATGAGCAGCGTGAGTGCGTCTTGGAGGTGAAGGCAAATTGAAGATCATTGAATTTTTGATGAACAACATATTTATTGTGGTCGTTATTGTTGGGGCTCTCGCATCCCTATTCCGAAAGTCAGGATCGAAGAACAAACCCGGACGCATGCCAGACTTTGGCGGAGGCGGCTTGCCGCGAACCTTGTATCCGCAGGATAGCCGAAAGGAACTTGAAGAGCGTCCGCTCCCGGCCGGCTCAGTAGGGGAGACCCTCTACCGCTCGCAAACGGAGAATAAGCGTGAGGATAGGGAAATCCCGTCACTTGCTTCCAGAGAATCGGAAATGTCTGTTGAAAGCCCACAGATTGCGTCTCTGCAGCGTGTGCTTCAAAGTGCAGCAACTAACAAGGATAAGGTTTCTGGTGCGGCAGAACGCAAATCTGAAAGCCAGGGCGCTGTCATGAACCCTAACCGTGCAGAAGATTTGCGAAGAGCGGTTATATGGGCTGAAATATTAGGACCGCCACGCTCAAAAAAACCATTTCGGAAATAACTAATGAACCGTCGGAGCTTAATGCTCAGGCGGTTTTTTTATTTTACAGCCATATTTATCCGATTAATCGCATATTTTGGAACAGTACATGAAAATGCTGTTCCTTTGCTATGGATCAGCTAGGCTTACAATCCAGCTTAAACAAAACTTAAGGAGGCTAAGATTCGCACATGCGCCGTATAAAAAAGAAATTCCGCAAAATGACAGCAGAGCTGCTTGATATGCCGCATGATGTCGTCTTTGATTTGCCTCGCCTTACGATGATCGGAGACCGCCAATTATATATCGAAAACCATCGAGGTGTCGTTCATTTCTCCAGCGAGCGCCTTAGATTAGCATTAAGCAAGGGCCAGCTGGAGGTAACGGGCAGCTCGCTTGTCATACGCACGATTTGGACGGAAGAAGTATTTGTGGAAGGTCAAATAACGAACATTCAGCTTTTGCCCTGATATAGAAAATGAATACAAGGTTGTTGACGGCAAAATGTAATGAGCAAACCGTAATGGAGGCGAACGTATTGAGCGGAATTGGCGCGAATTGGATAAAAGGAATGGTTACCGTTCACATAAGGGAAGGACAACCGGAGCAGCTCGTCAACCGCGCGCTAGCCGGCGGCCTGCAGCTGTCTTCTATACGTTGGACAAGCAGCGGCTTGCTTGAGTTTGAGCTGTCGGTCAGCGATTTCTTTGGCCTTCGTCCGTTTCTGAAGGAGACAGGCTGCCGAGTCCATGTTACGAAACGCAAGGGGCTGCCGTTTCTTCTCGTAAAGGCAGAGCGCAGAAAGCTTTTTGCTGGCGGAATCGTATTGTTTTTTGCAATCATATTCATGCTTTCGTCACTCGTTTGGAGCATTGATGTGCAGGGCAATGTAAAGTTGACGGAGGATCAGATCAGACTGGCTGCAAAAGAGGAAGGCTTGTATCCCATGCAGTGGTCATTCCGTCTTACAGACGCTGACGTATTATCTAAGCAGCTCGTTCGAAAGCTTCCTGGATCTACATGGGTAGGCGTCGAAAAAAAAGGCACGAAGGTAATTATCCAGGTTGTGGAGTCAACGATTCCGAGGCAAGCCGAATTGAATACGCCGCGTCATCTTGTTGCTTCAGCGGATGCTGTCGTTACTGAAATTATCGCAGAAGCGGGAAGGCCGGTCGTTCGGAAAAACACACGCGTGAAAAAAGATCAAATTCTGATTTCCGGAACGATTGGCGGCGAAGAAAATTCGCGAACTGTCGTTGCCAAAGGCAACGTCCGCGGTCTCGTCTGGTACGAGTATGAAATTGCCTCTCCTCTAGTTCAGCAGATTAAAGTATACACAGGCGAAAAAAAGACGAAATGGTTCGCCGTCATTGGCTCAAGAGCGCTGCAGGTTAGCGGCTATGGGAAGGATGGCTACGGCACTTCGGAAGCGATTCGTCACGAGGAGAAGGTTGCATGGCGCAATTGGACCCTGCCCATCGGCAGGATGAAGGAGACCGTCATGGAGACTCGTTTAGAAGACAGGGAACTGACAGAGGCGGAGGCAAAGAGCGCGGGAATCCTGCAGGCTAAAGCTAACGTACTAATTAAAGCAGGCAGCGATGCGGTCATCCGAGATGAAATTGTTTTGCATGAAAAGGCGGACAATGGTAAAGTTTATATGAAAGTTCTTTTTGAGGTCGAGCAATCTATCGTTAAAGAAATGCCACTAGTCCAGATGCAGGGAGAATGAGGATTGTTGCAAATTGAAACGAAAGTAGTAAAAATACCGCTCGGTAACGCAGCGGAAGGACTTGCAGTACTCGGACCACAAGACAATTACTTACGCCTTGTACAAGCGCAGGTTGAATCTTCAATTACTTCGCGTGAAGCGGAAATTGTTATTTCGGGGCCCTCAGATGAAGTTGAATCGCTGGAGCAGCTATTCAATGTGCTTTTACAGCTTGTTCGCGGCGGTTATAAGCCATCGGAACGGGATGTCGCTTATGCATTAGAACTCGCGAGATCCATGCAGGCAGAGGAGCTGCTAGACTTATTTAAGAAAGAAATCACGACTACCTTCCGAGGCAAGCCGATCCGCGTGAAGACGATCGGTCAGCGTCAATATGTGAAGACGATCCGCAAACGGGATATCGTATTCGGTATTGGACCAGCCGGAACGGGTAAAACATATTTGGCAGTCGTACTTGCCGTAGCTGCTTTGAAGGAAGGCTCTGTTAAACGTATCGTATTGACGAGACCAGCAGTAGAAGCGGGAGAAAATCTCGGATTTTTGCCGGGCGATTTGCAAGAAAAAGTAGATCCGTATTTGCGTCCTCTTTACGATGCTTTGCATGATGTGCTGGGGCCGGATCAGACAGTTAAAGCATTAGAACGCGGCATGATTGAAATCGCGCCGCTTGCTTATATGCGGGGTCGTACGCTTGACGATGCGTTCATCATTTTGGATGAAGCGCAAAATACGACGCCCGAGCAAATGAAAATGTTTCTGACTAGGCTTGGATTTGGCTCCAAAATGGTCATTACAGGTGACGTTACGCAAATCGACTTGCCCAGAGGCAAAAACTCGGGCTTGATCGAGGCTCAGCGTATTTTAAAGGACATAGAGGAAATCGGCATTATCCTTTTCTCTGAGCAGGATGTTGTCCGTCATTCATTAGTTCAAAAGATTATTGTTGCCTATAACTGGGATGCTGAAAACAAAGGCTAGAAAGGGATGTCTGCTGCATGAACCAAAACCAGACCGGAAAACAGGGGAATTTGCTGCCATCTAAGACGGCGGGTTGGAAGCAGAGTGCAGCCGTTCGCTGGGTGCTGATGTTGATGTTTGTGCTGCTGTTTTATTTCAGCTTAGCTCCGCATCTCGTTCCTGAGACATACGACATTGAGGAGGGCGCTGTAAGCGAGAAGGATATCAAAGCGCCCTTCCAAATTAAAGACGAGAAGGCGACACGACAAGCGGAAGAGGACGCAGCTGAAAAAGTCGACGTTATTTATTCCATAGTGCCCTTACGCAACGAAGTATTGGTTGATCAGATTTTTGTTCGAATCGAGCAATTGAATCAGGACGATCAAGTAACCTTGCAAAATAAAATTGATATTTATCGTAATGAAATTCCGGGACGCTATGCGGAGTATATCGACACCTTTGTTAAGCTCAACAAGGGCAGAGGCACCTACAACGACACTCTGCTTGAGGAAATGTCGCTGGTCGCAAAAGAACAGGAATACACCATTCCGGAAGAAACCTTTTACAAAATGCCAAACCTATCAGCCGAAACCTTAACCGAGATGCGTAATGTAGCTCGGGATATTGTGCGTAAGCTGACGGTCGAGCAGCTTCGGGAAGCCGAAACGGCGCGGACGCAGGTAGCCGAGCTTGTGAATGCCAGCTCGCTTTCAAGCCGGACGAGCAGAGAAATTGTACAGGAGCTGGCTAGATTCGCAATTATGCCGAATAAGTTTCTGGACAAAGCAGCGACAGACGAAGCCATGGTACAAGCTAAGCAGAACACGCCTCCTGTGGTCATTAAAGAGGGCGAGCTGATTGTAAAGCGCGGCCAGACTATTACGCCTGATTTGTACAAGCTCCTTGTTGATTCCTCGCTGCTTCAGGATAAGAAAAACTACTGGCCGCAGCTTGGGCTTTTGATTATGTCCTTAATGTTCATCGTCGCGCTGTACGCGTATTTGCATCAGTCGGGGAGCATAAATGGCGTTAAGCCTAAATATAACAATGCATCTTTGCTTATGTTGTGGCTTATTTTTCTAATCAATATCATAACGATACAAATCATTTCCTTGACGCAAACGGATGCTGCCCCGTATGCAGGCTATTTGGCTCCTGCTGCACTTGGCACCATGTTGATTACGCTTTTGCTTGATATGCACTTAGCAATGATCAGCTCCATTTTATTTGCGATTATGGGTAGCGTGATATTAAATACCGGCCAGCATCAAATTTTCGATTTTCAGTACGGATTTGTTATTATCGTTGTTTCGTTCGCTGCGATTTTCTCCATACACCGCGCGAGTCAACGGTCCACGATTTTGAAAGCAGGCATCATGGTCAGCTTGTTTGGCTCACTATCCGTCCTTACAGTTTTGCTGCTAACCGAGCAGCTCGAGCGCGCTCCGTTCATCTATTCGGTTGCTTTTGCTTTCGCAAGCGGATTAATTACGGCAGTGCTCGTTATCGGGTTGATGCCGTTTTTCGAGATTACATTCGGAATATTATCGGCGCTGAAGCTTGTTGAGCTATCCAATCCGAATCATCCATTGCTGCGGAAGCTGCTGACAGAAACACCGGGTACCTACCATCACAGCGTGATGGTTGGCAATTTATCCGAAGCGGCGGCCGAGGCCATCGGCGCCGATGGATTATTATGCCGAGTCGGTTCGTTTTATCATGACATCGGAAAGACGAAACGGCCGAATTATTTTATCGAAAACCAGTCTAATATCGAAAATCCGCATGATACCATTGATCCGAAGCTAAGCAAATCAATCATTGTCGCCCATGCAAGAGACGGTGTAGATATGCTGAAGGGACATAATATTCCTAAGCCTATTCGGGATATTGCAGAGCAGCATCATGGAACGACTTCGCTTAAGTTTTTTTATTACAAGGCAATAAAGCAAGCTGAAGAACAAGGCATCGAACCACAGTTCACAGAAGATGAATTCCGTTACCCCGGTCCTAAGGCACAGTCGAAGGAAGCGGCAGTAGTCGGAATTGCCGATTGCGTTGAAGCAGCGGTACGAAGCCTGCGGAATCCAACCGTGGAGCAGGTTGAAGCGATGATTCACAAAATCATTAAGAGCAGGCTGGATGATAACCAGTACAATGAATGTGATTTAACGTTGAAGGAACTTGATAAAATTGCGCAATCGCTTAAGGAAAGCGTAATTGGCATATTCCATTCACGTATCGAATACCCGGATGATGTGAAAACAAAGGAGCGTTTGGCATGAGCTTACAACTCGATTGGAGCAATGAGCAGCAAAAGCTGGAGATCCCTGATGAATGGATAGCAACACTAGAAAAGCTGCTGAAGCTTGCGGGCGAGGCGGAAGGCATTCAAGAAGGCGAGGTCTCGTTAACCCTCACGAATGATGAGGAAATTCACCAGTTAAACCGAGAATATCGCGGGATCGACCGCCCGACAGATGTATTGTCCTTCGCTATGCAGGAAGATGGCGTGGACGAGCTCGACATTATTTTCGAGGTTGAAAATGAAGAGGATGCCGATCCGATTTCAGGCATGCTTGGTGACATTATCATTAGTGTGGATACGGCACTTGCACAAAGCGAAGAGTACGGACATTCATTGGAGCGGGAAATCGGCTTTTTGTTCGTTCATGGTTTTCTGCATTTGATTGGTTACGATCACCAGGATGATGAGACAGAAGCGGAGATGACCGCAAAGCAGGAAGCTATTTTGCAGCAGGTAGGTTTAACTCGTTAATGCAGAAGTTTATTGCAAGCTTCGCGGTAGCGATCTCTGGAGTCGTCTTTGCGCTACGTACGCAAAGTCATATGCGGTTTCACGCGTTAGCAGGGCTGATAGCATGTGTTGTTGGATTAATCGTGTCGCTTGAGCCGCTGGAATGGGCGATTATCCTTCTAGCGATCGCAGTCGTAATTAGTGCTGAAATGATCAATACGGCTGTTGAGCAAGCGGTTAATCTTGCTAGCCCAAGCATACATCCGGTGGCGAAAGTGGCCAAGGATGTTGCTGCCGGAGCAGTTCTCATTGCCGCAGTCATTTCAGCGATTATAGGGCTGCTCATCCTTGGGCCGCCCTTATGGCGTTTATTCGCAGGTTAAGAAGTCAATCCTGAACGGGAGATGATTTGGATGGTATACGAAGGATTATCGGAGTCATATACGGCGCTGATGAACGCGGCTAAGGAAGCGATGTCTCGCGCTTACGTGCCTTATTCGAATTTTCAAGTCGGAGCAGCGCTTCTAGACGATGATGGACATATCCATCACGGGTGCAACATTGAGAATGCGGCTTATAGTCCTACTAATTGCGCAGAACGTTCGGCGATATTTCGCGCGGTTTCCGACGGGAAACGACCAGGTCAATTTCAGGCGATTGCGGTTATTGGCGATACCGAGGGGCCAATCGCGCCATGCGGCGTCTGCCGTCAGGTTTTAGTTGAGTTTTGTGCACCAGACATGCCTGTCATCATGGGTAATATAAACGGTCAGTGGACGATTTCGACCGTATCAGACATATTGCCGGGGGCTTTCACGCCGGCGTCATTAGAAAATAGGGAGCGTTAAATAAACATATGAATCGAACAACATCAAATGACCGTGACAGCAAAAAATTCCGATCTGGCTTCGTAGCTATAATTGGCAGGCCAAATGTAGGGAAATCAACGCTCATGAACCATCTTATTGGTCAAAAAATTGCAATCATGTCAGACAAGCCGCAAACAACCAGGAACAAAATTCACGGCGTATATACGACTAACGATACACAAATCGTATTTTTGGATACTCCAGGTATCCACAAGCCCCAATCAAAGCTTGGCAATTACATGATGCAGACAGCCGAGAGCGCGCTTAGAGAGGTTGAGGCGGCACTATTTCTAATTGACGCATCCGAGGGGCTTGGCGGCGGTGACCGCTTCATTATCGAACAGCTTAAAAAGGTAAAAACGCCAGTTTTTCTTGTTATGAATAAAATTGACAAGGTAGAACCGGAGCAGCTTTTGCCAATGATTACGCAATACAACGAGCTTCATGAATTTGCGGAAATTATTCCGATCTCAGCACTTAAAGGAAATAACGTTGATACGTTGCTTGAGCAGCTAACTCGTTATTTACCTGAAGGCCCGCAATATTACCCGGCAGATCAAATTACAGATCACCCGGAGCAGTTCGTTTGCTCAGAGCTTATTCGCGAAAAGATTCTTCACATGACTCGCGAGGAAATTCCGCATTCTATCGCGGTTACGATCGAAGATATGCGCGTTAAAGAAAATGGAGTCGTGTATATCGGAGCGGTAATTTTCGTTGAACGCGATTCCCAGAAAGGCATCATTATCGGCAAAAAAGGTGATCTCTTGAAGGAAGTCGGAAAACAGGCGCGCAAAGATATCGAAGCGCTTCTTGGCTCGCGCATTTATCTAGAACTGTGGGTAAAAGTAAAGAAGGATTGGCGCAATCAAGAGCGTGTGTTAAAGGATCTTGGCTATCGCCACGATTAAACAAAATTGACGTATTTTGTTAAGGATAGACAGCCCCCGTTTATCGCATCCTATTACCGTCTGAAGCAGCATTTCAGGGGACGGAAAGGGATGAATACGTATGCGAAATTTTTCGTGGAAGTATTTTACGTTGACCGGGGATGTCGAATCTTTCATGCTATACAAGGAAATGAATCAATATGGTGCAGAAGGCGGCTCCGATGCGTTAGCCAGCGAACACGAGGAGCATTCCCCGCTTGAATTAGAAGATACCTCAGGCTAATGCATCCATGGAATTATCGTATCGATTGATCATGTATAGGTTTTGGAAAGATAAGCTAATAGGTGAGCAGCATTTATCTGTTAGCTTATCTTTAACCGCTAAACGTGAGTTCACAGCCATGGGACTGTGAACCTTGCGTTTCTGCTTTCAGGGGAGAGTTTGTGCAATGCTGTATCGTGTTGAGGGGATAGTCATTCGAAGCATGGATTATGGGGAAGGTAACAAAATCGTTACTCTGCTTACAAAAACAAACGGAAAAGCGGGCGTATTAATACGCGGCGCAAAGAAAATAAAGAGCAAGCATTCGTCACTCGCTCAGCCGTTTACATATGGCGAGTTCGTTTATTTTCGGAGCAGCGGACTCGGCACACTTAACCATGGTGAGATTATCGAATCTCACCATGTTTTGCGTGAAAAGCTAGACTTGGCAGCCTATTCGTCATATGTAGCCGAGCTTACGGACCGTTCGCTGCAGGACGATGAAGCAACAGGATTTCATTTTGAGCAGCTGAAAGCATGTCTTGCCGCACTTCAAGAAGGAAAAGACGCCCAAATTGTGACACATCTCTACGAAATGCGAATTTTGGATTTATCAGGTTACGCTCCTGAACTGGATGAATGCGTTAGCTGCGGAAACGTTGTTGGTCCTTTTGTGCTCTCACCTTACGCCGGCGGCATATTGTGTACGCGTTGCAAGGGAAAGGATCCCCATGGGGTACCGCTTGGAGAAGGAGCATATAAGCTGCTTCGGTTATTTCGCCGTATGGATATGAGGAGACTGGGTTCTATCCAAGTAAAGCCGGAAACGAAAGCAGAACTTAAGCATTCCATGCGAAAGCTTATGGATACTCATCTGGGCTTACAGCTTAAATCGCGCAATTTTCTTGACCAATTGGATAAACTCATGTGAAAGCCCTTCACTATTTATGTTGGATATCATTGGTTTTCCCTCCGTCTTAAGGTGTAGTTAGCACTCATACTATTGCATGTTTACATGAATAGACGAATTGATTTAAGATGAGGAAGGTTGTTTTAGATTCGTAATTATATGGAGGGATTTACCTGATGTCTACAGGAAAAAATAGACTGGGGTTCGTCGTTGCCGGGCTATTGCTAGGCATACTTGTCGCATCGATTGATAACACAATCGTTTCGACGGCTATGGCCACGATTGTTTCTGATCTTGGCGGCTTGGACAAATATGTGTGGGTTACATCTGCATATCTTGTAACAGAAATGGCAGGCATGCCCATTTTCGGAAAGCTATCGGATATGTATGGCAGGAAACGTTTTTTCGTACTCGGCATTTCATTGTTTTTGATCGGATCGGTGCTTTGCGGCACGGCTGAATCGATAACGCAATTAACGATTTACCGCGCTATTCAAGGTATTGGCGGAGGCGCTATGATGCCTATCGCTTTTGCAATTGTATTTGACATTTTCCCTCCGGAAAAACGCGGGAAAATGGGCGGCTTATTCGGAGCCGTATTCGGTACGTCCAGCTTGTTCGGTCCTTTAGCGGGCGCTTATTTAACGGAGTATATCAATTGGCGCTGGATTTTCTATATCAATGTACCGATTGGACTCGTCGCTCTTGCATTTATCGCTATTTATTATAAGGAGTCGCTGTCCCATTCTAAGCAAAAAATTGATTGGTGGGGCGCAACAACGCTCGTAGGATCCATTGTTTGCCTAATGTTTGCCCTTGAGCTTGGCGGAGCGGAATTCGCATGGGATTCGGCACAAATCATTGGATTATTTGCCGGATTTACTGTCTTGCTTGGCATATTTTTGTTCGTTGAAACGAAGGCTGCAGAACCGATTATTTCCTTCAAAATGTTTAAGCAGCGTCTATTTGCTTCAAGCACAGGTGCTGGTTTGTTTTACGGTGCCGCATTTATTACGGCTGCGCTGTATATTCCGATGTTTGTACAGGGCGTATTCGGAGGAACAGCGGTAAGCGCTGGCTTGACGCTCCTTCCTATGACGCTTGGATCTGTTTTTGCAGCGCAGCTCGGAGGTTTCCTTGCTAACAAAATGCCTTATCGTAACGTAATGATGATTTCGGCAGTCATCTTCATTGCAGGTATCATTTTGTTGTCGACGATCACGCCGGAAACGACTCGTTTTATGTTGTCGGTATATATGTTCTTGACTGGCTTCGGAATTGGTTTTTCCTTCTCGGTTCTTGGCATGTCATCCATTCATGGCTTCGATATGCGTCAAAGAGGGAGCGCAACGTCAACGATGTCATTTGTACGATCGCTTGGAATGACCGTTGGCATTACCATTTTTGGTATCATTCAGCGTAATCATTTTACGAATGGGATGACCGAAGCTTTTGCAGGGGGAGAAGGACCAGGCCAAATGACAGAAAATGCTCGTGAGCTGCTTTCACCCGAGAAACGCGCTGAAATTCCACCGGATGTTATGGACAAAATCGTAGCCGCACTTTCGGATTCGGTTTCCGTAACCTTCCTTTGGTCGATTGTCCCTGCGGGGCTTGCTTTCATATGTGTTCTCATGATGGGGAATGCCGGAATGAAGGATATATTAGGCAATCATGCTGTGCAGGGCGGTTCTAAGAAAGAGGCGCGCAGTCATTAATCACATTTTTTATTGCTTGAAGCACATGTTTGACATTTGCCATAAAGAAGCATAAAATAATGCAATATGAATATTGGGCAATGATGGAGAAAGTAATCGTTTTATGTCGACAAGCTTAGCGAGCTGGGAAAAGTGAAAGCCCAGATGGACAAAACGATGAAAGGGCACTCCGGAGTCGTATCGAAGAAAGAGGGTTTGTTCGTAAGGAGCGAACCAAGTAGGGTGGAACCGCGGGAATTTAACTCTCGTCCCTACGTCTGGCAGCAGGCGTAGAGACGGGAGTTTTTTGCGTATCATCGCCTTTGCCGAACTTGCGAAAATGTCCCAAAAGGACAGAATACAGAAGAAGAAGGAGAGGGTCAGTAATGAATTTTCAGAAAATGATTTTAACACTGCAGCAATTCTGGGCTGAACAAAATTGTATTCTAGTACAGCCTTATGATGTGGAGAAGGGTGCAGGAACGATGAACCCGATGACATTCTTGCGTTCAATTGGGCCTGAGCCTTGGAATGTAGCTTACGTGGAGCCATCCCGTCGTCCAGCCGATGGCCGTTACGGTGAAAATCCGAATCGCCTATACCAGCATCACCAATTTCAGGTTATTTTGAAGCCTTCGCCAGACAACATACAAGAGCTTTACCTGGAAAGCTTGAAACAGCTMGGAATTGATGCGAATGACCATGATATTCGTTTTGTTGAGGATAACTGGGAATCACCGACGCTAGGCGCTTGGGGCCTTGGCTGGGAAGTATGGCTGGATGGCATGGAGATCACACAATTCACGTATTTCCAGCAGGTTGGCGGCATTGATGCTAATCCTGTTGCCGTAGAGATCACTTATGGTATGGAACGACTTGCTTCTTATATTCAAGAAAAAGAAAACGTGTTTGATTTGGAATGGGTAGAGGGCGTAACGTACGGTGATGTTTTCAAGCAGCCAGAATATGAGCATTCCAAATATACGTTTGAGACATCGGACACGGCGATGTTATTTTCCTTGTTCAACATGTACGAGGAAGAAGCGAAAAAAACAATGGAGCATCATCTCGTATTCCCAGCGTACGATTATGTGCTGAAATGCTCACACACCTTTAACCTGCTCGATGCTCGCGGAGCGATTAGCGTAACGGAAAGAACAGGATACATTACAAGGGTGAGAAATTTGGCGCGTGCCTGCGCCTCAACCTATTACGAGGAAAGAGAACGTTTAGGTTTCCCGTTGCTGAAGAAAGGAGTGAAGCAGCATGACTAGAGATTTGTTGCTTGAGATTGGACTAGAGGAAGTTCCTGCTCGATTTGTACGCGGTGCTATGAATCAGCTTAAGGATAAAACGGTAAAATGGCTGTCGGATTCACGCATCGAACATGGTGCTGTAAAGGTGTATGCGACACCTCGCCGGATTGCAGTCCTTATTCAAGATGTAGCTGAGAAGCAGTCTGATATGAATGAGGAAGCAAAAGGGCCTTCACGAAAAATTGCCCAGGATGACCAAGGAAACTGGAGCAAAGCGGCACTCGGATTTGCCCGGAGCCAGGGCGTAGAACCGGAGCAGCTTTATTTTCAAGAGCTCGCCGGCGTAGAGTATGTTTATGCGAATAAAAGCAGCGTGGGCGCAGAGACCGCGGTGGTTCTTCCTGAAGGTTTGCTTGCGTTGATTACGTCGATGTCTTTCCCTAAGAATATGCGTTGGGGAAGCCATGAGCTTCGTTTCGTAAGACCGATCCGTTGGCTTGTCGCGTTATTCGGCCAAGATGTCATTCCATTTGAAATAACGGGCGTACAGACCGGCAACGTATCCCGCGGACATCGCTTTCTCGGAGAGAATACGACTGTACAAGAGCCAGCTCAATACGTGGAGCGCTTGCGCGAGCAGAATGTCATTGCAGATGTGAGTGAACGCGAGGAGCTGATTGTTGCTCAAATAAATCAGCTTGCGAAGGAAAAGGGCTGGGAGATTGCAATTAAGGAGGATTTGCTGGAAGAGGTCTTGTTCCTAGTCGAATATCCTAATGTGCTATTTGGCGGTTTCGACCCGGCATTTCTTCATATCCCGCAAGAGGTGCTCATCACATCTATGCGTGAGCATCAAAGATACTTTCCTGTATTCAACGGTGAGGGACAGCTTCAGCCGTTTTTCGTTACCGTCCGCAACGGCGATCTAAAGTCGATTGACCTAGTAGCCAAGGGTAATGAAAAGGTGCTGCGCGCGAGACTTTCAGATGCGAAATTTTTCTATGAAGAAGATCATAAGCTGACGATTGAGCATGCTCTTTCCAAGCTTGAGAATATCGTATATCACGAAGAAATAGGCTCAGTTGCCGACAAGGTAAGAAGAATCCGCGCGACAGCTGATCTATTAAGCAAGCATTTGCAAATCGATGAGCAGCAATCCCAAGATATCAGCCGCTCTGCGGATATTTGTAAATTCGATCTCGTATCGCAAATGGTTTATGAGTTCCCTGAGCTTCAAGGTATCATGGGTGAAGATTATGCCCTAAAAGCAGGAGAGCGCGAATCGGTGGCGAAAGCCATTAATGAACATTACCAGCCTCGTTTTGCCGGCGATCTGGCTCCGTCTGAATTAACAGGAGCGATCGTAAGCTTAGCTGACAAGATCGATACGATTGTAGGCTGCTTCTCCATCGGAATTATTCCAACAGGTTCACAGGATCCGTATGCGCTTCGGAGACAAGCAGCCGGGATCGTTCAAATCATTTTGGCACACGGCTTAAAGTTGGAACTAAATGATTTGTATGATGCTTCCTTGTCTGTACATGAGAGCCGCGGTTTGAAGCGTGCAGCAACAGATATTCGCAAGGATCTTTCGGATTTCTTTGCGCTTCGAGTCAAGAACGTGTTGTCTGAGCAAGGCGTTCGTTACGATGTCGTTGATGCGGTTATGGCGTCAGGCTTCACGGATTTGAAGTCGACGATCGAGCGAGCTAACGTCGTTCAGACTCTAGCTGGGGGCGAGGACCGCGCTGCGTTCAAACAAACGGTGGAACAGTTCAACCGCGTGAGCAACCTAGGCTCCAAAGCGGCTGCAACAACGGTGGATGCCGCTTTGTTTAGCGAACAGGTAGAAAACGAGCTGTATGAAAAATGGCTGCAGCAGCGTCCTGTATTCAAAGAGGCGATTGATGCGGGAGATGTTTCAAAAGCGGTTCATTCATTGTCATCCTTGAAGCCGTATATTCATACTTATTTTGAAAATGTCATGGTCATGGCACCCGATGAGGCAGTACGCGCGAACCGTTTGTCAACGCTTGCTGGTATCGCGGAGGATATTGCCGTTGTTGCCGATTTCTCTAAGCTAGTTTGGTAGTAAAAGAAGTCAGGAGGATGATGGAAGATGTCTCGTTTAAATCCGGAAGTAATCGTCTATGTCGTATCCGATGCAGCTGGTGATACGGGTGAGCTTGTTGTTCGAGCAGCCATTGCGCAATTTCATCCGCTCCATACAGATATTCGCAGAGCTCCGTTTATTACAGAGGAAGCAGGCTTGCAGCGAATTATTTTGCAGGCAAAGCAAGCCGATGCCATCGTGATCTATACGTTAGTCATACCGCATCTCCGTGACAGCATGAAAAAGCTTGCCGAGACCCATAACGTCGCCGCCATCGATCTTTTGGGGTCATTTATAGAAACGCTTGAAATGCGGACAGGTCGACAATCCCGTCAAGAGCCTGGACTTAATCATGTTCTTGATGCGGATTATTTCCGCAAAGTGGAAGCAGTCGAATTCGCGGTTAAGTATGATGACGCAAGAGATACTTCAGGGGTATTAAAGGCAGATATTGTATTGGTAGGGGTATCGCGTACGTCGAAGACCCCGTTGTCCATGTATCTTGCCCATCAAAAGTTTAAAGTCGCGAATGTGCCGCTTGTTCCGGAATTAAAGCCGCCTGAAGAATTGTTTAAGCTTCCTAAGCGCAAAGTAATTGGACTTACGATTGGGGTTCCTTATTTGAATACCATTCGGAAGGAACGCCTCAAAGCGCTTGGATTACCTAATAATGCATCCTATGCCACGCCGGACCGTATTGAAAAAGAACTTCTCTATGCCGATAACATTATGAAACAGCTCGGATGCGTTGTCATTGACGTATCGCACCGGGCAGTTGAAGAAACGGCAAGCTTAATTATGGAATATGTACGTATGCCATAAAGCAAGGGGAAGGATTTTTTACAGTTATGCCGTATATAATAATATAGGACAAGAATTTGAAATCGAGCGGTGATCTTCTATTCGGATTGAGAAACCTACTATTGTAGTCGACGCTGATGCATGTCCGGTAAAAACTGAAATAGGCGAAACAGCTAGACAATACTCGGTTCGTGTTCTTATGGTTGCTTCTCATGACCATAGATTAGAGCCACAGCCAGGCGTAGATATTGTACAGGTCGACCGGAGCAATCAATCCGTCGATCTGTATATCGTGAACCATATATCACGCGGAGATATTGTTGTTACGCAGGATTTCGGATTGGCATGCATAGCAATTGGCAAAGGCGCAATCGTCCTGTCTCCAAGGGGAGAGCAGTACACGGACGATAACATTGATTATTTGATGGAGCGGAGACATGAGCTTGCGAAACGTCGCCGCACCGGAGGCAAAACAAGAGGGCCGAAAGCGATGAATAATGACGATCGTGATCGTTTTCAACAAAAGTTGACAAAAGTTTTGCGAAATGAGCAGGAGAACCATGACGTATAGCGAATATTATTTACGTGTTACTAGGATGAAGGTGATGAACGATGACATACGGTAATAAAATACCGGAAGAGGTCATTGATGCTGTCCGCAAGCATTATGACATCGTAGAGACGGTCGGGAAATATGTTCATCTCACGAAGCACGGCAAATATATGAAGGGGTTATGTCCGTTCCATTCGGAGAAGACTCCCTCGTTTACAGTAACGCCGGAGCTCCAAATTTACCATTGCTATGGCTGCGGGAAAGGCGGAAACGTCATTCGTTTTTTCGAGGAAATGGAAGGCTATTCGTTTCCTGAAGCCGTTCGCGTGCTGGCCCTCGATGCAGGTATGCCCGTTACTTGGGCCTCGGCTGAGGGTAATAAATCCACGCCGCATGATGCTGACCGTGCCAAAATCATTGAAGCGCATGAGCTTACGATTAAGCTTTATCATCATGTGCTCAATAATACGAAGCAAGGTCAGGCTGCAAAGCAATATTTGCGGGAGCGTGGACTCAGCGATAAGCTAATCGATCATTTTATGATTGGTTATGCGCCAGAGGAATGGGACTTGCTTGCTCGTTTTTTAACGAACCGGGGATTCGATCTGGCACTAATGGAAAAAGGCGGGCTGCTTTCGGCAAAGGCTGACGGGAGTGGGTATGTGGATCGGTTTCGTAATCGCATCATGTTTCCGATTTGGGATCGAGACGGCAAAGCTACCGCGTTTGCGGGTCGCATTATAGGTGAAGGACAGCCGAAATACTTGAATACCTCAGAAACGATGCTTTTTACGAAAAGCAGAACACTTTACAACTTGCATTATGCACGGCCAGCTATCCGAAAGAGCAAGCAGGTCGTTTTGTTTGAAGGCTACATGGATGTCATCAAATCATGGAGCGCTGGCGTAAAAAATGGAATAGCTACGATGGGAACGGCTTTAACCGATGAACATTGCGCCATTCTGAAGCGCCAAGCCGAAGAGGTCATCGTCTGTTATGACGGTGATGATGCGGGACAAGCAGCAGCGTTCAAATCAATTCCTATGCTCGAGGGCGCAGGCTTGCGAGTATCGGTGGCGATGCTTCCGAAAGGTAAGGATCCCGATGATTATATAAGCGAATACGGACCGGAGGCTTTCTTGCGGGAGACGATGGACCAGCCGGTGTCCGTAACAAAATTTAAGCTTATATATTCAAGGAAAAACCATATACTGCTAAAAGAAGAAGGTAGAAAGAACTATCTGCTTGAAGCGGTACAAATTGTTGCAGAGCTTGATTCGTCAACGGAACGCGAGGTCTACTTAAAGGAAATTTCCCGTGAGTTTGAAATCTCTCTTGACGCCTTAAAGCAGGACTGTCATCAAATTAGACAGGAGCTGCAAAAAAAGAAACCGCAAGGGGATAATAACGACAATTCGTGGAATAATGGTAGGAATGAAAAGCCCCGAAAGTCTGGACCGCCTACTCTTATGCCCGCTTACACGCATGCAKAACGAAGGTTGTTGCATGTTATGATGCGGGATCGGGAAGTGGCACAAGCGGTTCATGAACGTTTGGGTGATGCGTTTAATGTAGAGGATCACGCAGCTCTTGCTGCTTATTTATACGCTTATTTTGCTCAAGGCTATGATCCGGATGTCAGCCGTTTTATTGCAACGCTGCATGACGACCGATTAGAACGCGCAGCTGCATCGATTCTGATGATGGACGGTGACTTCCCGTTCGACGATACGACGATGGACGCTTATATTCAAGACATTATCAAGGTTCCGCAGTATCGGGATATTGAGCGCAAGAAAGAAGAAATGGTGCGTGCTGAGCGTACCGGAGATTTTTTGACAGCAGCACAAATAGCAAGTGAGATTATAACCCTAGAGAGACAGCTTAAAGGGCGACAGGAAGATCGTTTCTAGGGGGGAGGGAGTCGGAACATGGCGAATGATCAACATACTGAACTAGATACCGAACAAAAACTGGATCATGTGAAGGATCAATTGATCGAACAAGGCAAGAAGAGGTCTTCTTTGACGTATAAAGAAATTATGGATAAGTTGGCTCCGTTCGATCAGGATCCTGAACAAATTGATGAATTTTTCGAACAGCTCGATGATTTTGGAATTGAGGTACTGAACGAAAACGATGAAGAGAATCCACTCGCTGCCCAAGGGGAAGAGCAAGAGCGCGAGCAGGATGACTTTAATTTCGATGATGATCTTGCATTGCCGCCAGGTATCAAGATTAATGATCCTGTACGGATGTATTTAAAAGAAATAGGCCGAGTTCCGCTTCTTTCAGCGGATGATGAGGTTGAGCTAGCGCAACGAATAGAGAACGGCGACGAAGAAGCAAAACGGAGATTGGCGGAAGCTAATTTACGGCTCGTAGTTAGTATCGCGAAGCGCTATGTCGGCAGAGGAATGTTATTCCTGGATTTAATTCAAGAAGGGAATATGGGCCTGATTAAAGCGGTTGAGAAGTTTGACCATCAGAAGGGCTTTAAGTTCAGTACTTATGCGACATGGTGGATTCGCCAAGCGATTACCCGCGCCATTGCTGACCAAGCTCGGACGATTCGTATTCCTGTTCATATGGTGGAAACAATCAACAAGCTGATTCGCGTATCCCGTCAATTGCTTCAAGAGCTTGGACGCGAACCGACACCGGAGGAAATTGCTGCAGAAATGGAGCTAAGCACGGAAAAAGTTCGTGAGATCATGAAAATTGCCCAAGAGCCGGTATCGCTGGAAACTCCGATCGGGGAAGAAGATGATTCTCATCTCGGCGATTTCATCGAAGATCAAGAAGCGCTGGCACCTGCTGATGCCGCTGCGTATGAGCTGCTTAAGGAACAACTTGAGGATGTACTCGACACGCTGACCGAAAGAGAAGAAAACGTACTGCGTCTTCGTTTCGGACTTGATGACGGACGTACAAGAACACTTGAAGAGGTCGGCAAGGTATTTGGTGTTACGCGTGAGCGTATTCGTCAAATTGAAGCTAAGGCACTTCGCAAGCTTCGTCACCCTAGCCGGAGCAAACGGTTGAAGGATTTTCTCGAATAAAAAACTTTATGATTATCGACCTTTCTGCTCGTGCAGCGAGGTCTTTTTTCTTAAAAATGAGCCTCATACATAAGGACTTGCAAGCGGCAGGCCGAACCCGAAAGGATAGCGAGATTTTATGAATCAGGATCGTCGGCAAATTATCGTGAAAGAAATTGATCATTGGCGGCGAAGCAAGCTGCTGCCGGATCAGTACTGTGACTTTCTAATGAATTTATACGCTGATCAAGATACGGTCCATGAAAGCAAACAACAGCAAAATACAGTTGGAAAGGCGATTGCTGCTGTTCAAAGGGCAACGGGTTTGCAATGGTTTCTTACATTTGGAACTTTTACCTTAATTTCCTTTGTTGTGCTTTATTTTAACGAATTTCATCCGTTATTGCAAATGGCCGTCGTTGCCCTTGGGACGGCAGTTTTTTTACGTATCGGGCAGCGTCTTCGGAGTCGAAACGAGGCAGCTGGATTAGCTATTACAAGCACTGGCATGCTCCTTCTTTTAGGAGGGGGACTTTACATGTTAAACGTTCACGGTCTTGACCAATGGGGCTGGAAAACGGGATTACTTGCGTTTTGCTCGCTCTTTTGGATTGTATACGGAATAGCAGCTCGCATACCCGCTTTGCACTTTAGCGGCTGGCTTGCAGCTATTCTTGTTTATGCGTGGCTGCTGTCACAATTTATGGTCGATTCAAAATGGTATGAAATACAGCTTTACTGGCTGCCTATTGCGTGCTTGTTCGGTTGGGGGAGCTGGTTTGTTCATCGCTGGTCAAAGCCAGCGTCCGCTGTGCTTTTCGTAACTTGCGCGTTGGTGTGGTTCATGCCTGAGCTGTATTCGGTCATGATCGTAGATGGGGCCATTTGGCTGCAGCTGCAGCTAATCGTCAAAATAGCAATTGGCGGCGGATTATTATTCGCAATGCGAAAACAATGGATGGTGTGGGTAGTATAATGCTAAAACTTTCAAAACGTCTGCAGAAAATTGCGGATTACGTATCAATGGGGGCGCGTGTGGCGGACATTGGATCCGATCATGCGATGCTTCCGGTGTATTTACTACAAAGTAATCGATGCCCTTCGGCTATTGCCGGTGAATTAAACAGAGGTCCCTTTGAGGCGGCAAAGAAACAGAGTGCAGATGCAGGTCTTACCTCACGATTGACGGTACGACAAGGTGATGGATTGAATGTTTTAATGCCAGGTGAAGCTGATACGGTCACAATTGCCGGTATGGGCGGCAGCTTGATGAGTGACATTCTAGAGGCAGGGTTTATAGCCGGAAAGCTGGAAGGGGTCACTGAGCTCGTGCTGCAGCCTAATGTAGGCGAAGAAGTGGTACGTCAATGGCTGCTCAAGCATCATTGGTTTTTAAAAGCTGAAAGCATCCTGGAAGAGGACGGGAAAATTTATGAGGTGCTGCATGCAGTGCGCTCAGATGATGCCGTATCACGCAACAGCGAGCTTTATGATGGCCATTTCTTAGCACTTAATCTTGAGACAGATTTGTTGTTTAAGGTTCTAATACAGATGGGGCCGTATCTTCTTCGTGATCCGCAGCCTGCGCTATTCAAAAAGTGGCGTCATGAACTGAATAAGCTGGAGCGAATTTGCGAATCGCTTGCAGGATCAGATCTTGCTGAATCGGCAGTTAAGCGCGAACAATTTCTTGCGGAGATGCATGTGATTAAGGAGGTTTTACAATGTTTGCGAACGGACAAACCGTAGTCCAGCTAATGGAACAGCTTGCTCCAAAACATTATGCGGTGGAGAATGACAAAATTGGCCTGCAGCTGGGCACATTGAATAAACCGATCCATAAGATTCTAGTAGCATTAGATGTTACCGATGCCGTTGTAAATGAAGCAATAGAAGTAGGCGCAGAGCTCATTATTGCTCATCATGCCATCATCTATCGTCCGCTGGCAAAGCTGGATACCTCGACCGCTGCCGGTCGCTTATACGAGAAGCTTATTAAAAATGATATCGCGGTATATATTTCACATACAAATCTTGACGTTGCTGACGGCGGGATTAATGATTGGCTTGCTGATCTTGTCGGGATCTTGCCAGAAGGCCGTCAGTGTTTAGAAGAGGTTCATACCGATAAGCTGTACAAGCTGGTCGTGTTTGTGCCTGAGAGTCATCATGAGCAAGTGTTAGAGGCTATTTGGCGTGCGGGTGCCGGAGAAATCGGCAGCTACAGCAATTGCAGCTTTAACATAAAAGGTACGGGTACTTTCGTTCCGGGACCCGGAACGAATCCCTATATTGGAGCAGAGGGCAAGCTTGAGCATGCGGCAGAAATACGTATTGAAACGATCGTGCCTCACAGCGTTCATCGTAAAGCGGTGCAAGCCATGCTGAAGGCGCATCCTTATGAAGAGGTTGCCTACGATTTATACGCAATAGATCTAAAGGGACGCTCTTTTGGATTAGGGAGAACAGGCAAGTTGGAGCAGCCAATCACATTAGGCGAGCTGGCGGAGCAAGCAAAAAATATTTTCGAAGTTCCTGCTGTTCGGGTAGTTGGGCCACTTGATCGTGTCATACGCAAAGCGGCTGTACTCGGCGGCTCTGGCGCAAGATATGTGCGGCATGCGATATTTGCTGGAGCGGATGTGCTTGTTACAGGCGATATTGATTACCATACAGCGCATGATGCCCTTGCAGCCGGGATGACGATCATTGACCCTGGACATAACATTGAAAAGGTCATGAAGAATAAGGTTGCTGAATGGTTGAATAAACAGCTTGCTGGCAGTAAGTCTGAAACGAAGGCAGTTGCTTCTTCGCTGAATACCGAACCGTTTACTTTTGTATAACAGGTGGTCGCTTTACCTGCATATTTGACGAGTATTAAAGAATATAAGTGTTGGAATTTGTTTCAGGGTTGAGCTTTTACGAAAATACTTGTATACTTAACGATGCCACGGAAAGTTTGACAGACAATCGCTGGCGGCCTTGTTGCCGCGAGAGGAAAGTCCGGGCTCCACAAGGCAGGATGCTGGATAACGTCCAGTCAGCGCGAGCTGAAGGATAGTGCCACAGAAATGGACCGCCGATGGCCGGCTTTTAGCCGGCACAGGTAAGGGTGGAACCGTGGTGTAAGAGACCACGAGGAGCATAGGTGACTACGTTCCTGGTAAACCCCATCTGGAGCAAGACCGAGAGGACGCCGCAGCCCCTAAGCTGCAGCCTTAGCCTGAGGCGCGTCCGGGTTGGTTGCTGGAGCCGTACAGCAATGTGCGGCCTAGATAGATGATTGTCGCTTCATCGTGGGAGGGTCGTTCCCGTTTGGACCACCAGAAGTACAGAACCCGGCTTAAGACAAACTTTCCGCACGACTATACACAAACAAAGAGCACCCATCGCTTGCGATGGGTGCTTTATTGTATTTAAATAAGTTTACTTCTCATATTTGGAAACAATGCGGTCCAATCTTCTCTTTACTTGATCTGGATAAGTTTGCAAAGTGCCGCCAAATTTAGATGCGGCCTTCAGCGCTTTATCGACATCGATCTCACCGTATCCGAAATTATCATCCTTGCCTTCTGCACCCAAGTCGACTGCCGATTTTCTCATCAGCTCCATTACTTCGACGTTAGAGAGCTCAGGATTGACAGAGCGGATTAAGCCTGCTAAAGCAGCGACATGCGGGCTTGCCATGGATGTACCAGACAATGCGGCATATTGGCTGCCAGGGTAGGTGCTGGCGATACTGTCTCCAGGGGCCGCGACATCAATATAGTCGCCATAGTTTGAAAAGGATGCTTTTTCATGATTGCTGTTTGTAGCTGCGACTGCAAATACTTCTGGGTACGCAGCTGGATAGCCAGGGCGATCTGTATTATCGTTGCCGCTTGCCGCGATCATGACGACATCATGCTCGTAAGCATATTTGATGGCGTCATGTAGAAAATCTGCTTGCGCATAGTTGCCTAAGCTCATGTTAATGACCTTAGCTCCGTGATCGGTCGCCCAAATAATGCCTTGCGCGACGGAATAGGTTGAGCCTGCTC
Source organism: Paenibacillus sp. 01T443 (assembly GCF_056398325.1). Lineage (NCBI taxonomy): Bacteria > Bacillati > Bacillota > Bacilli > Caryophanales > Paenibacillaceae > Paenibacillus > Paenibacillus sp. 01T443. Next base: position 422,391 of record NZ_JBFTPE010000001.1, on the reverse strand, counting down.
CGCTGCTGTCGAGCACTTTGATAGGCATGATTTTGTTATACCAAGAAAGTCCAGCTACGCCTTCACTATTGTTGACTGTGGCGCCAATGATCCCTGATACATGTGTACCATGGCCAACGTCATCATCCGGTTCAGCTTCCTCATCAACGATATTCGTCCCCGTAATAAGTTTACCCTTCAAATCGGGATGATTGCTTTGCACACCCGTGTCAAGGACAGCAATGATTACCTTATCATTGCCTTTGGAGGTACTCCAGCCTTTCTCTGTTTCAATATTAGGCAAATTCCATTGATATTCCGAGTATAGTGCGTCGTTCGGCTTAATGGAAGCGGGTGTTTCATTTGTCAAATACAGGTAATGAGGCTCTGTATATTCCGTATTCCAAGTTTGCTTGAAATACTTAACGAGTTGATCGGTCTCCAAATTTCTCGAACGGAAGATAAATGTATCTCCGACTTGCTTCATCGATTCCGCATTGATGTCTCGTTTTACACGTTCAAGCTCAGAAGCCAATAACGGCTTCATGAAATGTACGACGACGTCACGAACATGATAATGGCTTGCATTACCGTTGTCTTCGCCACGACGAACGGTTGTATCAATCGTTGAATTCGGCAATACCGATTCAATCTTGTAATTACCTTCAGCGGGATAAGGGATTAATCGAAGGTTGCGCATTTGATGTTGTTCAACAGATTTTAAAATATCCTGCTTAATGACACCGACTACACCAATGCCGGCATGCTTGGAATTAGGAACACCGAGTACCATATAACGGCTTCCGTCCTTTGCGGTAAAAGCAGGAGATTCAAATTTGGCTCCTTTGCCCACTTGGGCTTTTGCATCCTTCACATAATTTTCAGCTTGTTTATTTTCAGTTTCAGGCAGCTTGCCTTGGTCTACACTTCGGTTTCCCGAAATCCAGCTGATGTAGCTCATGTGCATATGTTCGTGCATCATATGCTTGATTTGTTGGCCTGCTTCTTCCTTCGAGCCCATGCTCGCATTCATTAGTTTTTGAAAATCTTTAGAGCATTCCGACGCGCAAAGCATAGCGGTTGCTTTAATATCCGATTGAACAGCTGCCATTTTTAGCGTATGCTCCCGCTTTGCGGTGAAGCTTGATGCTTTCGGAACGTTTTTGACTTCTTTCGGAGCGAATAAAGGGGTGGTAGGTATAAGCAGAGCTGCCAGGGCTAAAATTGTAAAGGCGCCAATCCATTTTCTTCGCATGCAGGAAACCTCCATTGATCGTTCTAGATTAGAGCAAAGTCTAATATATAGGTTCGGATTTCAGAGCAGAAAATATGCGAAGGAAACCGTGAATCGCCAGTACCACTTCAATGTAATTTGTGGTACCATAATAATGATTGTAGTTTTTACGCGTGTTTGGATTATGAAAGGGGAACTACCTATATGCCAACTGCTAACGTCAAAGCGCTAACTGAATCAACCCGTACAAAGCTAAAGGATGCGGTTAACCAGCTTGAACCGTTTCTGAATAACAATGCTTTGCTCCAATTAACCGGAGAGGATAATGGAGAAGAAGCCCAAGCGTTTTACAAAGGCCTTTTATCCGATTTGAGACATTTATTGGTGTTTTCTGAAGTCTCGGTTGAAAAGCTGGGGGTATTGCTCAGACGGCCCAATTTCGATACAGATTATGCGGAACGCGTGCTGTATGAGGTTTACCACCAATGCGTAAGCGCGTTTTTCTATCCGAAGAACGAATGTTATTCCGAGGATGGCCGTTATGCCTATACAGGTCAGGATGCCATTCGTTTCCGCTTCAAACCGAACCGTGATTCACGAGGTATCGTACTTAGCGTATCCAAGATATTTGAAGAACTGCGTGACGAATTGTCTTATTACGAAAATGATTACATGACCCAGCGCCGCATGCAAGGACAAAAATAAGGCAGAATGAATCACCTCCACTCAGGGAAACTTGATAGTGGAGGTGATTTTTTTATGCCGAAAGGCGTGTCATGTAGTGTAGCTAACTGTAGCTTCTGGAAGGAAGGCAACAACTGCGGGGCGAGCGCGATCAATATTGAAATCGATCAGCATGCAGGTGCCCATTTCAATGAAGAGTTCGCCGGCGATGACCTTGGTTTGTATCATCAGGATCACGCGGAACAATCGAAAGCAACATGCTGCCTGACCTTTAAACCGAAGGAGTGATGATCGATGGGAAATTATGAAGACGATTATAAAAAATTGTTGGATGAACGAGATCGGTCAGCACCCACAAGCCATCCAGTTATGGGGACGGATCGCTTGCTTGATGTTAATGAAGAAATGGCAGCTGATTTTGCGGTCAGCGGTCCAGTTGTGCATACGGAGCGGAGAGAAGACCGGTATGTGGAAAAATCGGAACGATCAGACACGAGGTCTGGCGGTTTCGCGCTTGGCTGGGTAGCCCTTGTATTTGCGATTGCGTCATGGTTTATTTGGCCGGTATTAATTGGAGCTACAGCGACTGTGCTTGGCTTCATGGCTTACCGACAAGGCGCGCGAGGGCTCGGCGGTTGGTCTATGGCGATCGGACTTATAGCATTAGCTTTAAACTTAATCATTGTGCCCTTTTATTATGCAATAACCTAAAGAAAAAAGAAGAAGCTCCTCTCCGCAATAACGGGGGGGGAGCTTCTTTTTATTTTAATGCCTGCTCGCGGTGCTTCTGCACCTCGACGTTTAATGCCAGCATTTGACGATCAAGCAAATGGATCATGTCTGCAGAGCCTTTCAGCTGTTCCTGAATATGTGGCGGAATCTGCTCATTGAATTTATAATAGATCTTGTGCTCCAGACTAGCCCAAAAATCCATGGCAATGGTGCGGATTTGGATTTCTACAAGTACATTTTCTGTTCTATCCGTGAGAAAAACAGGGATTTCGATGAGCAAATGAATGCTTTGATAGCCGTTAGGTTTCGGATTGATTACGTAATCCTTAAGCTCTACGACCCGAACGTCACTTTGCTTGCTGATCATGTCAACGATTTGATAAATGTCCGTGGAAAAGGAGCAAATGACTCGAACGCCCGCTATATCGCGTATATGCTCTTTTGCATCCTCAAGCGTAATATCCAGGCCTTTGCGCTGCAGCTTCTGCATAACGCTTTCCGGCGCTTTAATTCGGGTCTTCATATGCTCGATTGGATTGTAATCATGAATAAATTGAAATTCTTCATTCAAAATATTAAGCTTTGTTTCAACGGCATCAAGCGCAAATTTATAAGTAAGAAAAAAATGAGCCCATTGCTTTAATTGATTGGTTTTCATATGCAAGTTCACTCCTGATATAACAAATATGTATAGGTGTCGTTTGAGATAGGACGGTTCCGACTCGTTTGGAATCGCTGTATTATAATAATGGGCGATATTATAACCCAAGTCAAATTTATAGAATGAGCATTTGTCAACTGATGGGAGAGCTAACGATGATTATAGATATTCAAAATGTATCATGGTATCGAAGCGACAAATACATTTTAAGAAATATTAATTGGCAGCTGAAGGACGGAGAGCATTGGTGCCTGCTGGGGCTTAACGGCTCTGGGAAAACGACCCTATTGAATATGATTAATGGTTACATATGGCCGACCGACGGAAGGATGTCGGTGCTTGGCAATCCGTTTGGAGAGTTCGATTTGCGTGAGCTTCGTAAAATGATCGGCTGGGTAAGCACGTCCCTCCAGCAAAAGCTTTACGGCAGCGAGACAGCAATAAAAATTGTGCTAAGCGGTAAATTCGCAACGATCGGATTGTATGACCAGACGGACGCGGAGGATAATGAACGAGCCGAAGAATTAATGAGATCGCTTGGCTGTACCGCATTAATAAATCGTACGTATGATACGCTTTCGCAAGGAGAACGGCAGCGCGTACTAATTGCGCGAGCTCTGATGGCTTCGCCTAAGCTGCTTATTTTGGACGAGCCGTGTACAGGCTTAGATGTTTTTTCGCGTGAGCAGTTGCTACAAATGATTGCTGCAGTGGCAAATGAGAAGCATGCGCCAACGATTATATATGTTACCCATCATGTAGAGGAAATATTGCCTTGCTTTACTAAGACGCTGCTAATTAAAGAAGGGCAAGTATTTGCGGCTAATGATACTACCGATGTATTAACATCCGAACTCATGAGTGACTTTTTCTCGGTGCCTGTTGAAATCAAGAAGCGGGATGGAAGAAACTGGTTATCGGTTAAGGGTACTTTATGGAATTAGAGATACTGGAATCGGAACAGCCGCAGCCACAGCCACAGCCGATCGTTCCAAACAGATGGAAAAAATTCAAGGCATGGTTAACCGGCCGATATGCTATTCGAAACGCACGCGATCAGTTTGTGGCACGCGTCGCTTCAGGAAGCCTGGCAGTATTCGCATCGCTAGCAATGCTGGCAGCTGTTTTGGGAATGCCTACCGGATTTGGAACAGGAATTGATGTTTTTGTTTTTCTAACGTTGAACATTATTGCAATGATCGCGTCAGCTAAGCTGCTGTCATTCCTTTACAGCATGCTGTATTTGCCCTTACCCCGCAGGCTTCTGGCCGCGTGGACATTCGCCTCGGTCGAGACGTATTTGATCCTGTATTATGCCGAGTTCGGCATCATCATGTCGGTCGTGATTTCCCTAGCTTTTACATTTACGGGTATGTTAGCAGGCGTTTTAATGGGTTATCTCTTGAGAATGAAAATAAAGCCACTGAGCAAAGCCGCGTTTGGACTCATTTTTGCTTTTGCGGCGGCAGCGGCTTATGTTGGGCTTGACTGGCCGGGACCCTCTGCTGTGCCCCATAGAGAGGTTACACAGCCAATTTCAATGGAGGGTACCGGCGCCAAGCTTGACTTGCTAAACCCGTCTGAACCGGGGGGACTAGCTTATCAGACCTTATCATATGGAAGCGGGAATGATAAGCACAGAGCGATTTTCGGAGATAAGGTCGGCATTCCATCGACAGCGGTCGATGCGTCGGCATATATCAGCAAATGGTCAAATTTGAAAACGAAGTTTTGGGGATTTGATGAGCATGTATTGCCTTTAAACGGCCGCGTGTGGATGCCTGAAGGCGAAGGGCCGTTCCCGCTTGCGTTAATTGTCCATGGCAACCATCTGATGGAAGATTTCTCAGACGGCGGTTATGGATATATCGGGGAATTACTGGCGAGTAAAGGCATTATCACAGTCTCGGTTGACGAGAATTTTTTGAATTATTCCGTTTGGTCTGGTATACCGAATAACGATATGAAGGTGCGGGCATGGCTGCTGCTCAAGCATTTACAGCAAATTAAGCAGTTCAACAAAGAAGAAGGAAATTTCTTTTCTGGACACGTGGACTTAGAGCGGGTTGCTTTGATTGGCCATTCGCGCGGAGGGCAAGCTGTAGCAATGGCAGCGGATGCTGATCGTTGGTTCAAAGAAGATCAAACCTTAGACAGCTTAAGCGGCATTCTGATCGAGTCGGTGGTCGCCATTGCGCCAACGGATAAACAAGTAGACGATAAGTCGGCACGGTTATCCGATGTAAACTATTTAACGCTTCAAGGGGCTAGGGACGCGGATGTAAACAATTTTTACGGTGACCGCCAGTACAGCCGGACTACTTTTGCCGGGCAATCGAATAAGTTTAAAGCAGCGCTCTATATTGCGGATGCAAACCACAGTCAGTTTAATTCGGAGTGGGGACGGATGGATGAACGTCCGCCTGGTGGATTATTTCTAAATCGCAAGGAACTGTTAAAGGCAGATGAGCAGCGGCAAATTTCAAAAGTGTATGTGTCCGCTTTTCTGCAGGAAACGCTGCTCGGACAAGAAGGCTTTCGGCTGCTTTTCGAAGATTATCGTTTAGGGTTAGACTGGCTTCCGAAAACAGTATATACGAATCGGTTTGAAGCATCGGAGTTTACTGAGATTGCGCGCTTTGATGACGGCAAACGAAAAACTGTCCTTAAGGACGGTGGCAAGGCTGGCGTTTCAGGGATGTCGGAGTGGGAAATTACTTCGGCCGAAGACAGGGATGGAAAGATTAAAGGCACGAAAGGAATCGAATTGGAATGGGAGAAACCGGGAGCGGAATACGCATTGGAGCTATCGCCAAGTACAAGCTTGAAAGCTTCGGATCTGATCGAAAGCAAGCTTGTGTTCTCGCTTGCTAACCTAGAACGCGATCTGATATCGGCTGATGAAGATAAAGCTGCTTTGGATTTATATGAGGAAGACGAGACGGAACTGCCACCGCTTCTTGCTATTGAAATAACGGTCACTATGACTGGAGGCGAGAGCAGCGAGCTTGCCCTGGCAGATATTATGCCGGTTTCTCCGCCTGCCTACACGGCTTTTATGACGATTTCATGGCTTGAGAAGCGTATGAAAGAAGAGAAGTATAAGGAGTCTACGGAGCCTGTATTTCAAACCTTTACCGTTCCGATAGAGCAGTTTATCCCGGACGTTTCTTCAATAGAATCGCAGCAGATTAGAAAGATCACATTCCGGTTTACGAATGGCCCAGGTAAGGTGATGCTGGACGATATCGGATTCATGAAGTAAGCAGAGAATGAAAAAAAGCGGGATGCCAGGCAGTTGGCAATCCCGCTTTTTGGGTCATTAAATGATGTTGTCTTCGCGGAAAGTAAAGCTTCTTGCCGCATATAGGAATGGAGTCGAACAAAGGGATACAATAAATTTTATGACATAAGTCGACAAGAAAATAGAAAGCCATAGCTTGCTATCGTAGCCGGATGCGCCAGCGAAAGCAATCGTGCAAAATATGAATGTATCAACAAGCTGACTTACCGCTGTGCTGCCATTATTGCGAATCCATAGCTGATTCGGTGCAGGACATAAACGTTTTAATACCGAATAAATCTTTACATCAAGAAATTGACTAACGAAATAGGCACATAAGCTTCCTAAGGCGATGCGAGGCATCAGTCCGAATATGGTCTCCAAAGCCCCTTGTACTTGTAAAGGAAATGGTTCGGCAAGTGGATTAAAAAGGAGAGCCATCTGCATAATAATGGTCGTAGCGATAAGTGTGAAAAAACCGAACCATACGGCTTGCTTAGCTGCTTTCTCACCATACTTCTCATTTAGAAGGTCGGAAGCTAAATATATGGTGCCGTACATCGTGTTGCCAAGCGTAATGGCAATGACCATGCCGAAAGCATGGATATCGATTGTTTTGACAACTTGTATATTGGCAAGCACGGTAGCCATCCCAATCCAGGCATAGATGCCGACTCGGCCGAAAAAACGATAGGAAAGAAGGAACAAGGTAAAGTGCACGAGCATAAAGATCGCGCCGAACCACAAATTAAACATACTGCCGTTAACCTCCTAGTTTTGATAACGCGGGAGTTTTCGAACCGCGGAATGCTCCGATGGCAAGTCTTTTGACTTGATTTTCTGCCTTTGTCATTATAAACGCTTCTAATAACCTCGGCAATAACTTTTCGTCGACGTTTTCATTGATCAGCAGAAGATGGTAAAATGGATGATGCCGTTTTAATTCGGTACATTTATTATTTCAGAAGCCTTACTAATGAGTTAAGGAGTGGTACAATGACTAATCTTAATGATCAACTAAAGATAGAGCAGCAGCGCGTAGATAGCGTAACCGAGATCATTCGAACAAGAATAGAGGAATTCCGTGGGCAGGTTAGCGGCATGCATGGGGATATTGTCGATATACGTCGCAATTTCTGGGATGATGTTACGCTGAATTTTGAAGATGCCGCCGAGTCGGCGGAATCGCATGCGAGCATGAAACAGCAGGCAGAGGTACTGTCGGAGCGTGAAAGAAGCCATCGGCATATCGAGGAACAGCTAAAAACCTTATTGAAGCTGGAGCATTCCCCCTATTTTGGACGAATCGACATCAGCGAGCAAGGCCAGCAAAATTCAGAGCCTATTTATTTGGGCGTTGGCTCGCTGCTTGATGAAAGCGGCTATGAGTATCTCATTTATGATTGGCGTGCTCCCGTTTCCAGCCTTTATTACGATTATGGGCCAGGTCCGGTTCAATATGAAACGCCAAGCGGTACGATAAAAGGCGAAATGTCACTCAAACGCCAATTTATCATTCGTGATGCTCAAATTCGAAGTATGTTTGATACGGGCGTGACCATCGGGGATGAGCTGCTGCAAGAGGTTCTCGGAAAGCAGTCCGATGCACAAATGAAAAGCATCGTGGCTACTATACAGCGCGAACAAAATCGTATTATTCGTAACGAACGTGCGAGGCTGCTTATCGTGCAGGGAGCCGCTGGAAGCGGGAAAACATCTGCTGCCCTGCAACGCGTAGCCTATCTGCTCTACCGCTATAGGGGTATACTTCAGGCGGATCAAATCGTCCTATTCTCACCGAATCCGATGTTCAACAGTTACGTGGCAACTGTATTGCCCGAACTTGGCGAGCAGAATATGCAGCAAACGACCTATCAGCAATATTTAGAGCACAGATTGGGCAAAACATTTTCGCTGGAAGATCCTTTTTCACAAATGGAATATACATTGGCAGCGCATAACGATGAGGGTTACGAAGCAAGAGTCGCCGGGATTACTTATAAATCAGGTGTTTCCTTTATGCATTTAATCGATAGTTATGCGGTTGAGCTTGGTCAAGCCGGGCTTTCCTTTAAAGCGGTTATCTTTAAAGGCAGAACATTAATTAGCGATACTTCAATCGCTGAACAGTTTTATAAATTGGACCGCATGATGTCAATCGGCAACCGTATGCGTCTTACGGCGGAGTGGATGCTCAAGGAGCTCACGAGTCTGAGCCGCGAGGAGCGAGAGCAGGATTGGGTGCAAGAGGAGATTGAGCTGCTCGATCAGGAGGCCTATGCGAAAGCCTTTGAGGAATTGCAGCGGAAAAACCGATTCGCGGGCAACTCATTTGATGATTTTGATGCGGAACGTGATTATTTGGCCGCGATGGTCGTGCAGGAGAAATTCAAAAAGCTGCGCAGACGGGTGAAACGTTTGTTGTTTTTGGATGTGCCGATGATATATAAGCGTTTATTTGATCAAGGCTCATCAATGCTGCAACAATCATGGATAAAACAGCAAGAGCTTCCGGAAAATTGGGCGGAAATTAGTGGACAGACGCTTGCGAAGCTTAACAGCGGTGAAATTTTTTATGAGGATGCCACGCCGTATTTATATTTGAAGGAAAAGCTGGAGGGCTTTCATACGAATACGTTGGTTAAGCATCTTTTCATTGACGAGGCACAGGATTATTCACCGTTCCAATATCACTATTTGAAGCGGATTTTTCCAAACTGCAAAATGACCGTTCTCGGTGACCTGAATCAATCGATTTTCGCTCACGCCGTATCAGGCAACGGATTTGAGCCTTTAACAGAGTTGTTCAGTGAGGAAGAGACAGAGAAGATCATTTTAGCGCGAAGTTACCGTTCGACTAGGCCGATTGTTTCGTTCACAAGCCGGATGATTGAAGGCGGAGAGCTGATCGAGCCCTTCAACCGGGATGGTGCTGAGCCAACGGTTACCAAAGCGGAAGACGACGGCCGGCTTATCGCAGGGATTCAGGATAGAATCCATAAATTAGTTGAGGCAGGCTATCAATCGATAGCGGTTATTTGTAAAACAGCTGAAGAGAGCCATCGTATTCATGCGTCCTTGCAGGTCCATGTACCTAAGCTCCGACTTGTCGAAAAAGAAACGGTAACGTTCGAAAAAGGCATTATCGTAATACCGACTTATTTGGCGAAAGGTGTCGAATTCGACGCTGTCGTAATTAGTAATGCTAACAATGAGCATTACGGGCGAGAAAGCGAGAGAAAGCTGTTCTATACAGCATGTACAAGAGCGATGCACGAGCTGCATCTGTTCTATACAGATGAGCTCACTTCTTTCATTCGGTAATCTTATTTTCTTACTTCTGACCAAATTTCTTGAACGTCAACTTGAAGCTCCGAAGCGATCAGCTCTGCTGTGAGTCTTTGGGGCTTTAAAATTTTGCCGTTGCGCAGTTTTGAAATCGTTTGTATGGATATGCCGGTTAATGAAGACAAATGACCTGCGGTAATGTCCCGTTTGGCCATCCATATACGAAGTTTCATAGAAGCATCAATTTGATCATCTACCGGGCGTAAATCCCAGATAACGAATGCAAATTCAAGCACCTCGCCAAATCCATCGATAATAGGGGTGAATGTGACGGACAACTCAAGCTCAATTCCGCTAAGCTTGCTCGTCTTCAACAGCACGCTTCGCTCTTTCTTCAACAGATGGGCCTCTTGAATGATTTTCATGATTTTGACGTGTTCGGTCGTATCTAAAAATTGGAGCAGCGTCTCGTCTTGCATTTTGCGGTCTGGCTCAAAGAGAAGCGGCGCCAAGCTGTCTCTCAAAAAACGTACATGCTGATGACTGTCGACGATGCCGCTGATCAATACTTTATTTCTCTCCGCTTGCTGTTGGATCCACTTATAGGGAGTCAAATCCTCAAAAATAATATAGGCCCTGCAAGAGTTGTCATCGCTGCATTTTGGCAAAGGCTGTTGGTCGATTCTTACCGAAATTTGACGTTTTAACTTCGTATTCAGGAGAACCTCACTTTTTACCACCTGTTTTGAATTGTCTATATGGTATTTTTGAAGCAAATATTTGCTCTTCTTCGATTGAAGTTCCTTAAGCGTATACCCAGATAACCGAAGGAAAGCATCATTTGCATCTTCAATTGTTACCTCACTTTCATTTTGGCAAAGAATAATCATAGGCTGGTACATTATTTTGAAAATTTGACTATAAATCGACAACAGCAAACACTCCTCATAATTCCATTCCATATCCCAATAACCAAGTAAAAGTATAAAATAGCGCTTCATGACAAACAAGTATATGAATTTGACGGTTTCGTGCATGTTTCACGATCGTCAATTGAGTTTAATTAATTAAACTCGGTAGCTTAATTCATACCAATACGGTGCATATGGTGTATAGTTTGGTCTAAATCACCTGTAATAAACGTACAGCAGGCTTTATTCTATTTCATTTTCCCGATAATATGATAGCAGACAACCAGAGCGTATCAGATTTTAACGACTTGGCATACACAGGGGAGACTGAATATGAACCATTGCAGCATAGAAAACTGTATGAAGCCGATTAAAGCAAAAGACTTATGTGCGATGCATCATCAGAGATTACTGCGACACGGGGACCCGAATACGGTCAGACCTCGTCGAGTAAAACAAGTTTCAAACTGCAAATGGGTAAATTGTATTAAAGTATCAATTACGAAGGGTTACTGCGCTAAGCATTATTACATCCAACGTGTTACGGGCGCAAGTCAGGTTAATGTTACTTAATCTGACATGGAGATAAATAATACTGTCGAATTCTATGAAAACGACTGTGTTTTTTTCACCAAACCATGTATAATGTGGATAAAGTATTGCAAGCTCCGCTGATTCTGACTCGTCATTGATCATCCAACAGGGGGTGAAACCAAGAATGGTTCAAAAGGCACCGAACGGGCTTTCGCACAAGGATTTATATTTGTTTAATCAAGGCACTTCCTATCACAGCTACCGTTTTATGGGTGCTCACCTTGTCCGAGTGGACGGTAAAGACGGCGTAAGATTTACGGTTTGGGCTCCAAACGCAGCAGAAGTGCGTGTTATCGGCGATTTCAATAAATGGGTAGGTACACTCCATTCTATGGACAGAATTGATGCAACAGGCATCTATTCCCTGTTTGTCGCTAACATTGGTGAAGGCGAAGTGTACAAATACGAGATCATAACACCGGAAGGCGCCATGATCAGAAAAGCCGATCCGTATGCATTCTTTGCAGAACGTCGGCCTGGTACCGCTTCAATTGTTTCTCGGTTAAGCGGCTATAAATGGAAGGATGGAGATTGGCAGCAAAAGAAAAGCAAGCTGCCGGCTTATAACAATCCTTTGCTCATTTATGAGGTGCATGCCGGTTCTTGGAAAATCAAAGGAAAAGAAGATTTTTTCACTTATGAAGAATTGGCTGATGATTTAGTCCCTTATGCGGCAGAATTGGGCTATACTCATATTGAGCTAATGCCCATATCCGAACATCCGCTAGATCAATCTTGGGGATACCAAATTACGGGTTTTTATGCCGTTACGAGCCGTTACGGCTCACCGAAGCAGCTGATGCGATTTGTTGATAAATGCCATCAATCAGGCATTGGCGTTATTTTGGATTGGGTTCCAGGGCATTTCTGCAAAGACGACCATGGCCTGCGTCTTTTTGACGGCACGCCCATTTTTGAAGGAGCAGATGCCAAACGTGCGGAGAAGCCGCTATGGGGCACATTGTCTTTTGATTTTGGCAAACAAGAAGTCGTTAGTTTTCTTATTTCCAATGCGATGTATTGGATGGATATGTTTCACATCGACGGTTTACGAGTTGATGCCGTTGCAAGTATGATTAATTTACATATGGACAAACCGCCGGAAATGCACACCTATAATTACTTAGGCGGACCTGACAACCTAGATGCTCTCCGCTTCATAAAGAAGCTCAATGAAACCGTGTTTCATTATTACCCCGATACTCTAATGCTTGCTGAAGATTCTTCCGCATGGCCCGCTGTTACTGCACCAACCTACAAAGGCGGCCTCGGATTTAATTTTAAATGGAATATGGGCTGGATGAACGATATGCTGCGCTATATGGCGCTGGATCCTTCTGATCGCTCAAGYCACCACCATCTCATCACATTTTCACTCCTTTACGCTTTTTCAGAAAATTATGTTCTACCTCTTTCGCATGACGAAGTCGTGCATGGAAAACGTTCGCTTTTAAACAAAATGCCTGGAAGCTATGAAGAAAAGTTTGCTCAATTAAGGCTTTTTTACGGATTTTGGATGACTCATCCCGGTAAGAAATTATTATTCATGGGAAGTGAGTGGGGCCAGTTTGACGAGTGGAAGGACGGCGATATGCTGGACTGGATGCTGCTGGAATACGATATGCATCGAAGCATGCACCACTACGTAAAAACGCTTAATCACTTGTATGTTGATCAGCCATCGCTGTGGGAGCGGGATAGCGAGCATGGGTGCTTTGAATGGATTGATGTTCATAATGCAGCTCAATCGGTCATATCCTTTATCCGCCGCGGAAAATCCGATTTTTCTATCGTAGTGGCTAATTTCTCCAGAAATGATTACCAGGAGTTTCGTCTAGGTGTTCCAGAGCCAGGTTCATATCGCTCTTTCATAAATAGTAACGACGAGCAATTTGGCGGTACGGAAACACAAACAAATCAATGCTACAGCAGCGAAAGCGTCGCTTGGCACGGTCACAATCAAAGCATTACGATTCACTTGCCCCCCTTAGCATTCATGTACTTCACCTTAGATTCGGGGAACACACATTAAGAGAGGGTTGGTGTCCATGGGCCGAAAAGAAATGATCGCAATGCTGCTCGCAGGAGGCGAAGGTAAAAGATTAGGCGTGCTTACGAAGGATTTAGCGAAGCCAGCTGTCTATTTTGGAGGAAAATACAGAATAATTGATTTTACATTAAGCAACTGTGCGCATTCTGGAATTGATACAGTAGGGGTACTTACGCAATATCAACCACTTGAGCTCAATCGTTATCTAGGCATCGGCAGTCCTTGGGGTCTTGACCGGCGCGACGGGGGCATGACGATTTTACCGCCGTTCATGAAGCAAAAGGGCGGCGTTTGGTATAAAGGAACTGCAAATGCCATTTATCAGAATATGTCCTTCATTGAACCTTATAATCCGGAATATGTTCTCATTATTTCAGGCGATCACATTTATAAGATGGATTATGAGCTCATGCTGCAGCATCATAAGCGCTCAGGCGCCGATGTAACGATCGCAGGCATCGAAGTTGACTGGAAAGAAGCAAGCCGCTTTGGGGTTATGCATATTGACGATGAGGACCGTATAACCGCTTTCGAGGAAAAACCAAAAAATCCAACCAGCAATATCGCGTCCATGGGAGTTTATATCTTCACTTGGTCCGAGCTGCAAAAATATTTGATTTACGATGAAGCTAGCCGTACCTCGAGTCATGATTTCGGCAAGGATCTCATTCCTGCCATGATGCGGGACGGCAAACGGCTTCATTCCTATCCTTTCAAAGGGTATTGGAAGGATGTCGGAACCATCGACAGCCTATGGGAAGCTAATATGGATCTGCTTGCCGATGAGCCTTCATTGGAGCTGGCAGACTCTGATTGGAGAATTTATTCTGTTAATCCTAATCAGCCGGCTCAGCATATCGGGGCCAAAGCCGAAGTGACAGCTTCCATGATAACGGAGGGCTGTTTGATTGAAGGCAGCGTTTATCGTTCTGTATTGTTCTATGGCGTAAAGGCTGAGAAAAATACGGTAATCTCCGAGTCGGTCGTCATGCCCAATGTGAAAATAGGCGAGGGAGCACGCATATATAGAGCCATAATCGGAGAAGGTGCAGTCATTCAAGCTGGCGTAACGATAGGCAGCCCTGATGATGACACGATAACGGTTATTGCCGTTGACCAATATGTGACGAACGATCATTTGCTGCGGGAGGTGGAGCACTCATGAAGCATAAAGTCATGGGCGTCATTAATTTGATTCATGAGACGGATGAGCTCGAAGGATTAACACAGGGCCGTTGCCTCGCAACGGTGCCCTTTGGCGCTCGATATCGCTTAATTGATTTTATATTGTCCAGCATGGTTAATTCGGGCATTTCAAAGGTAGCGGTATTTGCGCATACCAAATACCGTTCGCTGATGGATCATCTTGGTTCAGGCAAGCATTGGGATCTTCAGCACCGACAAAGCGGTTTATTCGTACTTCCGCCGGCTACTGACGATATCCAAGAAATCAGCCGCGGCGATTTATATCACTTCTATCAACAACGTGATTATTTTAATCGCGCATCGCTAGATTATGTGGTTATTACCCGCAGCCACATGGTTTGCAATATTGATTTTGAGAAGGTCATTCAATTCCATTTGGAGCGCGAAGCTGATATTACGGTCGTTTGCAAGCAGCAAACAGATCTGCTGTCAGGCAAGGCTCGTAAGGTGAAGATGAATGAGGATGGCCGTATTACGGCGATTCAAGACCACTATGGCCGTATGGCAAGCGACATCAACTCTATGGAGATGTATGTCATGCGTAAGGATTTACTAATGGAACTGGTAGAAACCTCGTTGGCACAAGGGCAGGATCATCTTGTTCGGCACGCGATTTTCTCCAGACTCGGCCAGCTCAATGTTTACGGCTATATGTATGAAGGTTATTTGGGCGTTGTGAACACGCTCGGAAGCTATTACCGCAATAATATGAATTTGCTTGATCCAGACGTATGGAAAGAGCTTTTCTACCAACCTGGCCCGATTTTCACGAAGGTTAAGGATGAACCTCCAGCACGTTATTTAGGAACCTCAAAGGTTTCTAATTCGCTTATTGCAAACGGCTGCCGAATCGAAGGAACGGTCGTTAATAGTATTTTGTTCCGTGGCGTACATGTCCAAAAGGGTGCAATTGTAAGCAATAGCATCGTGATGCAAAACGGTATTATCGGTGAAGACAGCTTTTTGCAGCACAGTATTTTGGACAAGGATGTACGCGTTGAAGCGGAGCGAGACATTCGCGGTGCCGCTAGTGCGCCATTTTTAGCTGGGAAAAGAAAAATTATTTAATTTATTTTGCCGCGAAACATGCGCTATACCACGATAGGAATACGCAAGCCGTTTCCGATTAGGTTGATGCATTGCTGATGCGGCGTCCATAAGAAAGGAKAATCCTATGAACATTTTGTTCGCAACCTCAGAAGCTGTGCCGCTTGCGAAGACAGGCGKACTCGCCGACGTTGCAGGGGCGCTCCCTAAGGCGCTGAATAAGCGGGGCGTTGATACCAGAGTTGTTTTGCCTAAATATGAAGAAATACCTGCTGCCCTTATTGGGCAGTTTGAGCAAATCGCACATTTTACGGTTTCCTTTGGCTGGCGCAATCAATATTGCGGGTTGCTAAGGGCTGAGTTTGACGGTGTTATATATTATTTGATCGATAACGAGTTTTATTTTAAGCGCAGAGGTCTTTATGGTTATGGTGATGACGCTGAGCGCTTCGTGTTCTTCTGTTTTGCGGTGATGGAGGCTGTGCGTTACATGGATTTCCATCCTGATATCGTTCATTGCCATGACTGGCAAACCGGACTCATACCGTTTCTACTCAAAACAAGGTACTATCACGATCCGGCATGGGCATACACCAAATCGGTATTTACCATCCATAATTTGAAATATCAAGGCTTGTTCGGTATTGACCTGCTTATGGATTTGCTTGGCGTGGGACCTGATATGTTCTTTGCTGACAGCTTGGAATTTCATGGAGCAGGAAGCTGTATGAAGGGCGGTCTTGTCTACGCAGACAAGCTTACGACTGTCAGCAACACCTATGCGGAGGAAATCCAAACGGAATATTTTGGTGAGAAGCTGGACTCCCTGCTTAGATACCGATCAGGCGACTTAGTGGGCATCGTAAATGGAATTGATGACGAACTGTTTGATCCTATGAATGACAGCACATTGGACATTCCATACCGAAATTCCTTAAGCCGCAAGCGAAAAAATAAAGTAGAGCTCCAACGCGAGTTGGGGCTTCCACAATCAGAGGATATTCCCCTAATCGGTATTGTGTCCCGGTTAGTGGAGCAGAAAGGCTTTGATTTAATTACGGCTACGCTCGAAGAGCTGCTGCAAGATGATGTGCAATTTGTTGTGTTAGGTGCCGGTGATGCGAGATATGAGCAGTTTTTCAATCATATTGCATACCATTATCCCGATAAATTTGCTGTTTGGATCGGCTATGACGATCGGTTGGCCCGTCGAATTTATGCAGGCTCGGATATATTTGCGATGCCTTCTCAATTTGAGCCATGCGGTTTAAGTCAGCTTCTCGCTTTGCGCTATCGCTCTGTACCGATTGTTCGAGAGACTGGTGGATTAAAGGACACGGTACAAGCCTATAACGAATATACTGGCGAAGGTAACGGCTTCAGCTTTACTAATTACAACGCGCATGATTATATGTATACCGTGCGAAGAGCATTAGCTCTATATCGTAATCAGGAAGCCTGGAAGCAAATCGTGAGTAACGGCAGCAATGAAGATTATAGCTGGAACCGCTCCGCCAAAGCCTATATATCCGTTTACTCACAACTCTTAGCGCATCGAAAGGAGAAAGAGTCATGGCCCGTCATCTTGTAATCGGCAACGGAAAGATGCTCCTTAATTTGGATCAGCATTGCTATATTCGGGACATTTATTATCCATTCGTCGGGCAGCTAAATCATGTAGGCGGTCAATATTGCCGCCTAGGCGTGTGGGTAGAAGGTGCCTTTAGCTGGTTGGATGAGCCCGAGTGGAAATTTGATTTGGATTATATTGATGATTCGTTAGTTACGAATATTACGGCAAAGCATGATGGTTTAGGTATTGAACTCCATATGAATGACGGAATTCATCAACGGGAATGCATTTATATTAAACGGGTTGTTATTCGCAACAGAACAAACGATACAAAAGAGGTTCGTTTGTTTTTCCATCAGGATTTGATGATTGACGGCTCAGAGGTCGGCGATACCGCCGTTTATTATCCGGAAAATCACACCCTCTATCATTACAAGCGGAATAATTATTTCATGTTCAACGGCTTCTCGGACGAAGGCGGGATGACCCAATATTCGACGGGGATCAAAAGGTTCCAATCCGCAGAAGGCACGTGGCGCGACGCAGAGGACGGCGTGCTGATGGGCAATTCCATTGCTCAAGGCTCGGTTGACAGTACAATCAGCTTCCGTACAATCGTAGCGCCAAACAGCGATAAATCCGTGTATTACTGGATGTCTATCGGTCAGAATTTAGAAGAAGTTAAGGAACTCAATCAATACGTGCAGGATAATCATCCGGAAAAGCTGCTCAGCCGAATGGTCATTTACTGGAAGCATTGGCTTCGCAGGGCAGAAACCGACCTCGGTGACCTGCCGCATGATGTTGTGAAAATGTTCAAACAAAGCTTGCTGCTCGTTCGAACACAGGTTGATGAACGGGGAGCCATATTGGCAGCAAACGATACCGATATTTTGCAATATAATCGGGATCATTACAGCTACATGTGGCCGCGTGACGGAGCGCTTATCGCGGATGCCATGTCAATGGCGGGTTATCAGAGCGTTATAGCACCGTTTTTCCATTTCTGCGCGCAAGCTCTGTCGCCTGAGGGATATTTGTATCACAAATATAATCCAGACGGCACAGTAGGCTCCAGCTGGCATCCTTATATTGTGCAAGGAAGCAGGCGTTTGCCGATACAAGAGGATGAAACGGCGCTCGTGCTGTTCGCCTTGTGGAAGGATTATTCCCGGAATCAAGTCATTGAGCTGCCGCAATCGCTTTACAGCAACTTAATCCGGAAGGCAGCTACCTTTTTAAGCTCCTACATGGAGCCTTCCTTGTCACTGCCAAAGCCTAGCTACGATTTATGGGAGGAACGCTACGGGATTTGGACGTATACCGCAGCTTCCGTTTACGGCGGTCTGATGGCTGCGTCATTCTTTACGGATCTCTTCGGAGATTATGAGCGCAGCGACCATTACAAGAGTACGGCAGAGATGATCAAGCATGGCATTATTACGCATCTGTGGGACGAGGAAACGGGTCGATTCGCTCGCGGTTTGATTCAGAAGGATAACCGATGGGTGAAGGATATGACGCTCGAGAGCAGCTTGTTCGGCGTATTGGAATTTGGCGTGCTTCCCGTCGATGATTACCGTGTCATTCAGACGATGCTGGCGATCAAAGAAGGTCTGCAGGTCAAAACGCATATTGGAGGAATCGCTCGTTATACGAACGATTATTATTTCCAGCAGTCCGGCGAAATTGACAAGGTTCCAGGCAACCCTTGGATTATTTGCACATTGTGGGTAGCTAACTTTGAGATAGATTCCGCCAAAACGCTAGAAGAGCTGGAAGGGCCTCGTCAAACGCTGCAATGGGTGTCGGACCATGCGCTTCAAAGCGGATTGCTGCCAGAGCAGTTGAATCCGTATGACGGAACACCATTATCAGTTGCACCGCTTACCTGGTCACATGCAACAGTTGTGCACAGTGTAAGCAAATATGCAGAGAAATATAAGCGACTTCGTCTCGAAAGGGAATTAAACAATAATTTGTGATATTCCTTTCTGATAAGCATCAAAAAAAAGAACCCGCATGCTGTATTTCAAGCATGCGGGTTCTTTTTGGCATGCCTTTTTTTAATTGTGTAGGCTGTTTGAATGAAATGATTTTTATTAACCATAATATAGAACTGAATATTCGACACAAATAATAAAATATTTTTCTATGAATAATATTGATTTGAGAAATTTTTTTTCATATAATTGATAAGCTTGCTCGGTAAATTCTCAAGACAACTTAGGAGGGCACACTATGTTATTACTTATCGTTTTGGCGGCTATTGTCGTATTGCTGCTACTCATCACAGTGGCTAAGCTTAATCCGTTCGTCTCGTTGATCGTTACCGCGATCGGGGTTGGACTTGCAACGGGAATGCCTTTGTTCACCACGGAAACAGGCGGAACAGGCATCATTGATTCCATTAAAACAGGAATGGGCAATACGCTGGGCTTCCTTGCGATCGTTCTTGCACTGGGGACGATGCTTGGAAAAATGATGGCTGAATCAGGAGGCGCCGAGAAAATCGCGCAAACCCTCATTAAACGTTTCGGTGAAAAAAATGTTCATTGGGCGATGATGTTTGTTGCTTTTCTCGTCGGAATTCCGGTGTTTTTCCAGGTAGGCTTCGTATTGTTAATTCCATTGGTATTTACAATTGCTCGGCAGACAGGCGTATCCTTAGTCAAAATTGGCGTACCGCTTGTAGCGGGCCTTTCCGTTGTACATGGTCTTGTTCCCCCTCATCCGGCAGCGATGGCAGCAGTAGGTATCTTCAATGCCGATGTTGGCCTGACGATCCTGTACGCCATTATCGTGGGTCTCCCGACCGCGATTATTGCAGGACCTATGTACGGTCAATGGATAGGGAAACGGATTCATAAGACAGTTCCTAAGGAAATCGGTGACCAGCTGGCAGAGGCAGATTCTACAAGAAAATTACCGGGCTTTTTTAACACGGTATTTACGGTTCTAGTGCCTGTTATCCTTATGCTTACGTCTTCCATTGCTGAGCTTTTTCTTGAGAAAGAAAGTGCGCTTTACCAAGCATTGCGCTTTATCGGCGATCCAGTTACAGCGCTATTGATCGCAACCATCTATTCCTTCTTTAGCTTAGGTTTCTTCCGCGGTCTCAGCAGGGAGACTGTACTTAAATTCACGAACGATTGTCTAGCTCCAACAGCGACAATCTTGTTGGTCATCGGCGCTGGGGGAGCTTTTAACCGCGTTTTGCTCGATTCTGGTATCGGTGAATATATCGCGGAATTGGCAACCTCTTCAAATGTTTCACCGATATTGCTCGGATGGGGGATTGCGGCGTTGATCCGCGTAGCGACAGGTTCTGCTACGGTATCCATGATGACAGCAGCAGGAATTGTAGCGCCAATTGCTGCGGTTGTGCCAGGGGCTAATCTGGAACTGCTTGTTCTTGCGACAGGAGCAGGATCGCTTATTCTGTCTCACGTAAATGATTCAGGCTTCTGGATGATTAAAGAGTATTTCGGAATGTCCGTGAAGGAAACGCTTTTGACTTGGACGGCGCTTGAAACCATTATTTCCGTAACTGCGTTGTTGCTCATTCTAGTGGTGGATATATTCGTCTAATCGTACGAAAAAAGGTGAACCGTTGACCTCGCAGTCAGCAGCTCACCTTTCTTCTATAACATTAATTATTAGAATGGATCAAATTCTTGTCTCGGAAATAGCTTCGCGTACTTTTTCAAGAGAAACATTCGCTCTGTCTTTATTAATAATCATGACATTGACATAGAGGGCATCGATTAAGCTAAGCTGACCGATTCTTGAGGCAAGAGCTTCGGAGCGGTATTCTGTTTCGTCTGAGCTCGTATGAAGTGAAACGTCAGCATGCTGGCTGATGGGCGATTTTGGAAAACCGGTTATGGCTATTGTCTTTGCGCCATTCTGGCCCGCTGTCTTCAAGATTCGAATGGTGTCCTTATTCGTGCCCGAGTGCGAAATCACAACAGCGACATCCTCCTTCGTCAACTGCGCGGCAGACATGAGCTGGAAATGCGCATCTGTAAAAGCAAAGGCTTGTTTGCCGGAACGTATGAATTTGTGAAAGGCGTCCATTGCAATGACGCCAGAGCCGCCGATCCCGTAGAAATGAACGCGGTTCGCACGTGCAATATAACCTACGGCTTTGGCAAAGTTGTCGCCGTCCAAAATTTGAAATGTATTTTCCAAGGTCCGTATGTTTGATTTAAAAACCTTTTCGGCAATTGTTTTTTCATTGTCGTTCTCGTTAATCTCTTCATAAATCTGCTGCATCGGTGTCATGATCTCAGATGCCAGCGCAATTTTCATCGCTTGATAGCCTTTATAGCCGATATGCTTGCAAAAGCGAAAAACGGTAGCTTCTGCGACATTTAAATCGTCAGCCACCTCGTTTATTGTGCTATGAATGATTTTTTCCGGATTGTTTAGGATATATGTAGCAATTTTCTTTTCTTTTTCGCTGAACCTTGCATAATAAGAACGGATTTTACCGAGCATGTTTTGCACCATGGTAGTTGCTTCCCCTCGTGTAGCAGCTTTTTTCATGAGAAGTATAACATAAATGGCACAATGATCCTATATCGCATGCTGATAAGCATGCAAACAGCGCTGTTTAAAAAACCTTTTAGGAGATGAATAAAGATGCAAATAGGTATAATCGGGTTAGGTAAAATGGGTTACAATTTAATGCGTAATATTATGGAACATCAGCATAAAGCCGTTGTTTTCGATGTGAATGCAGAAGCAGTCGAGAAAGCTGCAGCGGATGGAGCGCAAGGGGCAGAGTCTATAGCGGAGTTGGTAAAAAAGCTAAACGCACCGCGCGTAATTTGGATGATGGTACCGGCTGGCGAGCTTACGGAATCGGTTATCGAGGAGGTAAGCCAATCACTGGAAGCTGGCGATATTCTGATTGACGGCGGAAATTCCAACTACAAGGATACGATTAGAAGAGCAAAACAGCTATTGGAGCAAGGCGTTCACTACCTGGATGTCGGCACAAGCGGCGGGACATCAGGAGCAAGAGACGGCGCATGCACGATGATTGGCGGGGATAAAGAAGCGTTTGCATCCGTTGAACAGCTGTTTCACGATATTTGTGTAGAGAACGGTTATTTGCACGCAGGTGAAAGCGGCAGCGGCCATTTTTTGAAAATGGTGCATAACGGTGTTGAATATGGCATGATGCAGTCGATTGCAGAAGGATTTGAGCTTCTGGAAAAAAGTGCATACGACTTCGATTTCGAGAAAGTGGCGAGGGTGTGGAATAACGGCTCCGTTGTTCGCTCATGGCTGATGGAGCTCACGGAAAACGCATTTGCAAAGGATGCTCGTCTTGAAGGCTTAAAAGGCATCATGCATTCTTCAGGCGAAGGGAAATGGACACTAGAAACCGCCTTGGATCTGCAAACCGCGACTCCCGTTATCGCTTTATCGCTTCTGATGAGATACCGCTCATTAGAGGAAAATACATTCTCCGGCAAAGTTGTGGCAGCACTGCGTAATGAATTCGGCGGACATAGCGTCGTAAGCTCATAAGGCTCTGAATTGAATATATATCGGAAGAGATGTTATTGTAATAGTTATAGATTCTCTAAGAAGCAAAACAGCTGATAGTCTGGCAAAAGCATAGGGAGGTACGGAGATGAAAACAAAATATGTAATCGGTGTAGATATCGGCACGACGAGCACGAAGTCGGTTCTCTTTACGACAAAGGGAGCTATTGTAGCAAGCCATGGTATAGAATATCCGCTGCATTCTCCTTCACCGGCCATCGCGGAGCAGGATCCTGATGAGATTTTTAATGCGGTGCTGGGTACGATCGGACAAGCCGTTAAAAAAAGTAACGTTCAGCCAGAGGATATTTTATGCGTGTCATTTAGCTCAGCTATGCATAGCGTCATCGCCGTAGATCGGGAAGGTGTCCCATTAACCAAATGTATTACGTGGGCTGATAATCGCAGCATGGAATGGACAAACAAGATCAAAAACGAATGGAACGGCCATAATATTTATTTGCGCACAGGTACGCCGATTCATCCAATGTCTCCGTTATCCAAACTTACTTGGCTTCGCTATGATCATAAGGAGCTTTTTGAGAGTACTTATAAGTTTATTTCGATCAAAGAATATGTCTTTTTCAAGCTGTTTGGCCGTTATGTCATCGATTATTCTATTGCATCCGCAACAGGGTTATTCAATCTGAACAACCTGCAGTGGGATGAGGAAGCATTGTCTGTCGCTGGCGTTACGCCAGATCGGTTGTCTGAGCTTGTTCCAACAACCTTTAAGATCGAGGGCTTAGGCGAAAATTTCGCGCAGCAAATGAACTTGCTGGCCTCTACACCGTTTGTGGTCGGTGCAAGTGACGGCGTGCTTTCGAATCTCGGCGTAAACGCAATTGATCCCGGTGTCGTTGCCGTTACAATTGGCACGAGCGGTGCGATTCGCGCGGTGACGGACAAGCCGGTAACGGATCCGAAGGGAAGGATTTTTTGTTACGCGCTGACTGAGAATCACTGGGTGATCGGCGGTCCCGTTAATAACGGGGGAATGATCTTCAGATGGGTTCGCGATCAGATCGGCACGGAAGAGATTGCAACGGCGAAGCAGCGAGGCATCGATCCTTATGAACTGCTGACTGAGCTTGCCGCGAAGGCGAATCCGGGCTCGGATGGCCTCATTTTCCACCCTTATCTGTCGGGTGAGCGCGCACCGCTATGGGATGCGAATGCAAGAGGCTCATACTTTGGTCTTGGCTTGCATCATAAGAAGGAGCATCTTATTCGAGCGGCATTAGAAGGCGTTATCTTTAATTTATACAGCGTTCTGATGGCGTTAGAGGAGCTTACAGGCAAGCCAACTAAGATACAAGCGACAGGCGGATTTGCAAGATCGGAGCTTTGGCGCCAAATGATGGCTGATATTTTCGATCAAGAGCTCCATGTGCCCGAAAGCATTGAAAGCTCATGTCTTGGGGCCGTAATTCTTGGCTTGTACAGCTTAGGGGAGATCGACTCGTTAGACGTGGTTGCTGACATGGTAGGAGGCTCGCATTTCCATTTGCCAAACAAGGAAAACGCCAAAATCTATGCCGAGCTGATGCGTATCTATATCCGTGTTTCAAGACTATTGACAGAGGAATACGCAAGTATTGCGGCATTTCAGCAAAAATACGTATAGCATTGCAAATAAAACAGCCGAGTGTCTCGGCTGTTTTTTTGTGCCATGAGAACTATGTTCCGTATTTTTTCAATACGGAGGTGAGGGTAAGCAATGGCCAAATATAATTGTTGCTCGGATAGTTGACGTATACGCTTCCCGGCAGCCCTGCTCCGGTTGGGTAGCCGTATGTCCAATCACGTCGTTCGAGCGACTGGAGAAGAGCATCGACCCCTTTTTGCATGGCGGCGGTCGGTTTCGCATGAGCAGCGATGAGAGCATCCAGTGCCCAAGCAGTTTGAGAGGGAGTGCTTGCGTTCAGCGGAATATAACGCTTCTCTTTATCACTTAGGCAGGACTCTCCCCAGCCGCCGTCCTCGTTTTGAATGGCCTGAAGCCACTTGATCGCTTTTTTTATGGCGGGGTGATCTGTAGAAACGCCAACTGCGGTCATGCCTTGGACAGCAGCGCCAGTGCCGTGGATATAAGCAATACCCCACCGTCCGTACCAGCTGCCGTCCCGGGTTTGCTGGGATAGCATCCAGCGTACGCTGTCTTCGACCCATTTCTGACTGATGGTCATATCGAGCTCATCCCCAATAAAGCTTAGCATGCGGCCCGTTAAGTCAACGGTAGACGGATCCGTAGAAATATCGGCAGAGCCCTCAAAAGTAAAGAAGCTGGCAGGCAGCTGCTGCCCATTGCGCTCGAAAGCAGGCCAGCCCCCGTCATCATTTCTCATCGTTAATACCCAGTTAAGTCCTCGCTGCCAGTTGGCTTGTAATCCATTTTCTTCTGATACATAAGGACGAATGGCTCGAAGCGCTGCAGCACTGTCGTCAACATCCGGATACAGCGTATTGACTTGGGAAAAGCCCCAGCCTCCTGGCGGCGTATTCGGCATGCGTTTTGCCCAATCGCCTAATCGAACGTGTTGTCTTTCCAGCAAATAAGCGCCTGCCCGTTCCATAGCTGCATGTTGAGACGGAAGACCCGTCTCCCGCAAAGCATATGTAATCATGGCGGTATCCCACACCTCAGAGGATGCGACCTGCAGATGAGGCCGATCACCGCATATTAACGATAGGATTCCTCCTAATAATCGGTTAACGGGTGGCGATTGAGGGGAATAGCCAAGAGCCAGCAAAGCTAAAATCATCAAAATCGTCGCTGTCGAATACGTAAGCAAGGTGCCGTTCGGCTCTAACCTGTCGAACATAAACCGTTCCGCTTGCTCTAAAGCGGTGTTGGAGCTGCCAGGCAGCAGGCTTGTGAGCGGCAAGCTGGAGATGAAGCTATTTAAAGCGGATATCCAGGTAGAATCATTGGCAAATGCACGCGAGGTGCCCGTAAATAAAGAGGATAAATCAGGCATTGTGACCGTTCTGTGTACAAATTGTTTGTTGGCCATGATTAGTGTCGGGACAAGATGAACGCGCGCGTGGCCGGAAAGCGAGAATAGATCAAGGCCGATTCCCAAATCAGAAAAGAACGCTTCGAGCGGGATACGTAATAAACGCGGCCAGTCGGCTTGACCAGTAGCGGCGAAAATAACCTGTGTGAGCAAGGTTCTGGCTTCTGATAATCCGCCGCGCTGCAAAATAAAATGCTTAGCACGCACCATGCGCGGATCGTAGTCAGCGTAGTATCCCGCATACAATAATGCAAAATAAGCCTCGGCAGTGGCCTCCAGGTTCCCCTCGGATTCATCGGGATACACCTTCCATGAGCCATTTGCTTCTTGCTTGGAGGCAATTCTCGCAGCAAGCAGCCGAATGAGATGCTCATCCGTTCTACCCAGCAAGCGAAGCAATATGATCAGGTAGCTATCCGTCATTGTGCCGGAATCAAAGCACATTCGCCAAGCGCCGTCCCGTGATTGCTGATTAAGCAGTTCTGCTGTTAAATCATCTATCCGTGCACGGATTCGGTTCATATCCATATGGCGCATTCATCCTTTGCAACCGTAATTGCTTTATGTATATGCGGAGGCATGCGATGAAAGTCGAAGATCAAGGCTGTAATGAGTCTGCCTGTCCGCTGGGCTTAGCGATTGGTTGATAACAGCGTTTGAATGAACATCTTTAAAGCCATGGYTTTCGTAGCATCCTTATGACGTATCAATGAAAAATGCCGCTCGAAGCGTCCCTTATTGAGCGGGAGCTCGAGTAAATCCCCGGATTCCAATTCTTTGCGTACGATCCATCTTGAGAGCAGGGCGATACCTAAGCCGGATACAACCGACTCTTTCACGCTTTGGCTGCTGTTGAACACATAGGAGCGTTTCGGGACAATTCGGGCATCCGAAAAAAAACGATCACTGAAAGCTCGAGTGCCTGATCCGCTTTCTCGGAGTACCCACACTTGATTTTGAAGCATCTCGCCATTTACAATCCGGGCAGCGGCGAGAGGATGTGAGGAGGGAGCAATAAGAATCATTTCATCTCTCATATAAGGCGTAATAATCAAATCAGCGGCATGTGCTTCACCTTCAATGAGTCCGATGTCCAGCTCATTTGACCGGACGGATTGCACGATTTCCTCTGTGTTTCCGATTGTGACTTGCATAGCAACATGCGGGTACATGGCTGCAAATTCTGCAAGGCGTTTTGGAAGCACGTATTCGCCTATCGTAAAGCTTGCTCCAATCATGAGTGATCCGGTCACTTGATCTTGAAGGAGCTGTATATCCTGTTTTGCTTCCTCATATAAAGATAAAATCTGTTTAGCTTTGTGATACATGATATCACCGGCTTCTGTAAGGCGGACATGCTTGGGAGATCGATGGAGCAGCTTCGCGCCAAGCTCATTTTCCAAGTTGCGGATATGTTGGCTGACGCCGGGCTGGGAAAGATTCAATAATTCGGCCGCTCTTGAAAAATGGCTTTGCTCCGTCACAGTTACAAAGACACGCAGCGCTTCAATTATCATTATTATCCCTCATTATTGATAATGTTTTTAAAGACTATTTGCCCAATATAAGGCATATATGACGGCGATGCAACGATAATCATAAGTATTCTTTATGATTAACATAGGGAATACGTATTTCACAACCTGCGGAAAGAGACGTATAGTAAAAACAAATAGGACAGCAAAGATCGTATCGAAGCAGAGGTGAAGGGCATGATTTACAAGGATATGCTAGTTAATCATTCCTATAAAAGGATAGGGTTCTCGCTGGGGATCGCAATGAC
The DNA here is from genome assembly GCF_056398325.1 of Paenibacillus sp. 01T443. Lineage (NCBI taxonomy): Bacteria > Bacillati > Bacillota > Bacilli > Caryophanales > Paenibacillaceae > Paenibacillus > Paenibacillus sp. 01T443. Next base: position 394,784 of record NZ_JBFTPE010000001.1, on the reverse strand, counting down.
GCTGCTCATTGCCGTTCTAGCAAAAATGATTGCAATGATTCCTTTTTTTAGCATAATGGGGCAACTGGTTGTTGCTATTTTACTCGGCATCGTTTTTCGAGCTTGGGCGGGAGTTCCGGATATAGCGGTGGTTGGAATTGCGTACTCTAGTAAAAAGCTGCTGCGCATCGGCATTATTCTGCTTGGGATGCGGCTTAATTTGTTCGATATATTTCATGCAGGCCCCAAAGTTCTTGCCATTGCGGTTATTAATATCGCGTTTACGATATTTGTTGTGTATGGATTAAGCAAATGGCTTGGCATAGACAAAAAGCTCGGGATATTAACCGCATGCGGGACAGCAATCTGTGGCGCTGCCGCCGTTGTTGCCATTGCTCCACAGGTGAAGGCCAATCATAATGAAACAGCGATTAGCGCGGCGACAGTCGCCATTCTGGGGACGTTGTTTACGCTGGTTTATACGGCACTTTATCCAGTATTAAAATTAAGCGCTGCAGGCTATGGCATTTTCTCGGGAGCCACGCTGCATGAGGTCGCCCATGTCATTGCCGCGGCTGCGCCTGGCGGTCAAGAAGCTATAGATTTAGCTGTTATCGTTAAGATGACACGCGTAGCAATGCTTGTCCCGGTCGCTGTTATCTTAGGAATTTGGCACAGTCGCAAGGCAGATAAAACTCAAAAGGTTAACCTGAAAAACCTTCCGATTCCGTGGTTCATCGTTRGTTTCCTCGTGATGAGCGGTGTTCATACTTTAGGCATTGTTCCCGACGCATTGACGGAATACCTCATTGCCGCCGCTTATATACTACTTGCAATGGCGATGGCGGGTCTTGGTCTTGGCGTAGATATCGTTATTTTTAGAAAATTAGGAAAGAAGCCTTTTATCGCCGGTTTTATTGGTTCTGTATTGCTAGCAGGACTTGGTTTGCTGCTTGTCCACGGTTTTCAATTGGCATAGCTCGTCACAAAATAGGACCGGAACGAATAAATAATCCGATAAGAAAGGGGGTCAAATATGACCCCCGCCTACGAAGGACAAGAGCCTTGCATTTAGAATTGATAGGATTATTAACCAGTGGGTGGCACGGTACTAGGCCGGGGATACTGGCGAATATGCTTGATTCGTGATTCACCGGTAAGCTTCATCCCATTACCGATCTGGATGCTGGCGGATGAACCGGATGCTATGACATGTATGTTTCCGACGATAATGTTAGGTGAACAGTTGGTGCGTATCAACTGAACGCCTCGTCCGTCTTCAAACTCAGGATCGACCAGAACGGGAAGGGGACGGTAAAATATCGGGTACGATTCAAAAAAAACATCCCCTGCTGTCGTATGATCCTCTTTCCGCTGAAGAGCAAGCGCACGAATCATGCCTTTTGTCTCGGCGCGGTCGCCAAACTGAACCGCACCTGCTGATGYGACGCTGATGATACAGATCGATCCTACATTCGATGTACGTATCGGGTAGCTGTTCTCTGATTGTACATTCATTCGACTCATTCGCTTTCTATGATTCGCCTTGTGTGTCGTCTGCTTCCTCAGGAAGCGGAAACGGTGCCAGAGGGCCTACGATAACGGATTCTGGCGGCGTATCGAACATGGAATATAAAGCTACATTATCCGTATCACCAACTTGCAGCATCGATGCGCTGGACACACCAAGTATTTCTATTTGCCCAACGCTCAAATAATGATTGATCACTTTGAATTGCAGCATTATGCCATTCCTCCAGATGAAGGCGTGCCCGTCTGCAGCTGGCGCATGTAGGCGAGAAGCGCAGCATCGGTATCCCTTCTTGTTTTGGCTAGGATGCTAGCCGTTTTCGAATCGTCATCCGCTTTCGCTTTCTGAGCATCCGTGCTTTGATCCGTTTTATGCAAATAGTAATGTATGCGCGAAGGTACCTGTTTACGGATATCTTCTATAATAATCTTTCTATGATAAGGGTCGAGCGGAGTACAGAGCTCATTCTCGTAAGAAAGCAGCTTTTGCGGGACTTCAACATCCAAATAACGGGTCATTTCATTGAAAATATCGTCGTACTCGCCGCTTGGGGTTGGAATAGAAGAACTGGCGGAAGGGAAAACCTCCGGTTTCGGTACGGATAGCTGTTCAATATTGCCAGGAAAGGAATCTCCACCCATACCGGGAGCAGTCATGCCGATATTTAACGTGCCGTCCAGCTTCTCTACCTTCAATTGATCAAAATGATATTCAATACTCTCGATATTGTACGTAGGACGTGCTTCGAGCTGCTTGATCTGATCACACAAAGCGAGGACCTTTGCGTTAAGCGCATCGAGCTGCTCCTGCTGCTCTTTGAGTTTATTTTGAACTTCAAGAGACCACATTTGCCAAGGCGACAGTGGATTAGGCTGCTGCATGTGACTGCTCCTCCTTCTTATGATGGGATTGAACATACCCTAGGATGGGTTTGGCAGAGGCACGAAAGAAAGCGGATCATCTCCACCGAGCTCTGGAGCGGGTTCAGTGAACCCTCCGGTGTTATACATCTGCGTCAACGAGCGAATGGAACCTGCGCTGCCGACCTGCAAGACAGAGCTGTTCGATACGCTTTCGACACGAAGCTGATGAATGGTAATTTGCTGATGAATGGTCAGATTCATATCGCATTCACTTCATTGCTCGTATTGTCTTGAACGTCCGGATCAATGGTGTTTGTGGCGCTAACCGCATTATTTGAGTTGGTTAGGCTGCCGGTTAAAAACGAGCCTGATCCGGCATATGTCTTGGAGCTGCTTGTAGGAGAAACTTCCAAGGAATCGCCGAATTGGACAATGGAGCCGGAGCCTATGCTTACAATTTTGACAAAGCCGACAACAGCTGGCATGAGTATCCTCCTTTTTTTTATGGGTGTTTGATGAAGTCGATGACCGTGCTATATCTTATGCGGCATCCGCCCAGAGGTTCCCTTATTGGATGTATCGTGAGCGATGCTGGGCGCATATACTGGCAGAAGTGCTGGAAGGCGGGTGTTTGCTTGTGGCATCCAAATGGGATGATATGGAACGATGGATGGAGAGGCAGCAGCTTCCTAAAGGGTTTGAGCTGCTTCGCGAGCCGGATTGGGTTGAGCAGTATGTGCGTAAAATGATGACAAAAGCGCTGCCCGAAGCGGCTGGTGTTATAATTGGCGGGGGATCAGCTACCTTTTCCGAGACTCGACACTTTGTTCATGTGAAAATAAATTTACCGGACGGCTTTGATAAGGAGCAGCTGCGCTTGTTCGTGCGGGAGGATCGGCTTAGGCTTGAGGGTCTGCCCGGCGGTAAAAACGAGACGATTAAGCTGCCGAAGCTGGTGAAGCCGCGAATCTGCAAAACGCTGCTGAAGGATAAAGTGCTGCAAGTAAAGCTGCAGAAGCGGCCGATAAATCGTACTTACCATGAAGCTGTCGTACGTTGGTAGAGGTATCGGTTCAAGTGGGCGAGGGCGCATGTCGTTTGATATGTGCTCTTTTTGTCACGAAATCGACAGGGTTTACGGCTGGCTAATGGCATCTCTATCCCTTATAATGTCTAATGAACATGTACATATCAGCAAAAAAAAGGGAGTGTGTTGAGTGTCATTAGTCGATGTAAGCAGTGTTTCTGCTTCGTTATTCATACTCGGAATTGTTTTTTTAATGCTAATTTTCGGATTGCTTAGCTTTGGAATTTTGCGCATGTTTCAGCAAAGATTTCGTACAGGCTGGGTTAGCTTTGCGGGAGCGGCCGTAAGTTTCGTCGTTTTTATGTTTATATTAAACAAGTGGTATCTATAGCCGTTCTATAGTTGATCACGAGCGGAGGTAAGAGCTTGACCTGGACATTGATCTGGTTTGTCGTTAACATGCTGTTTGTTGTATCCATTATTACTTATATGTTTATGCATCGTTCATACGCGGAAGCGAAGCGGCAATCTAACGACTCCGAACTCCATAAACGGTTAAATGCAAGGCGGGTGCTGGTTGGGATTTTGAGCGTCGTGCTATTCTTGGCGATGTCGGCCAGTTTTATGATTAATATGAGATTAAACGGTTAAAAGAAGGCTCTCATTGACGAGAGCTTTTTTTTTCGTCATTATGGAGATATACCATTTTTAGTCCGGAGGTTCGACATAATGCATACAATGGAAGACATTATACGACGCATGTCTAGTCAAGGATTGAGAATAACGGATCAAAGAAAAACGCTGGCGAAGCTGTTTTCGGAGACTCAGGGCTATTTGGCACCTAAAGAAGTCTATGAATATATGGGGAAATCCTATACAGGGCTCAGCTTTGATACTGTATATCGCAATCTTCGCGTCATGGAAGAGCTAGGCGTTTTGGAGCAGGTCATTTTCGAAGATGGCGGTAAGTTCAAACTGCACTGCAGAGAGCATGACCATCATCATCATATGATTTGCCTTCAATGCGGCATGACGTATCCGATCATCTTTTGCCCGATGGAACAAACCAGCGTACCCGATGATTTTCGCGTGGTGAAACATAAATTCGAGGTGTTTGGCTATTGCAAAGCCTGTATTCAAGAAGAGTCCGCGGTTAGCCAAGCTTAATGTCTAAAAATCGAGTCATGCGAAGAGTGACCCAGGCTCCGATCCATTTCTACCGCAAAGTTATTTCGCCACTCACGCCTCCTTCCTGCCGCTTCTATCCGACCTGTTCGATGTATGCGCTTGAGGCTATCGAAAAGCATGGGGCAGCCAAGGGGTCCTGGCTTGCGGTCAAACGAATTGCCCGCTGTCACCCGTTTAACTCCGGGGGATATGACCCCGTACCGCCAGTCAGTGAAGAGAGGGCAGATGCTCCTTGACAGGGAGGGGCTTATTTCGGTATATTTTGATTAATAAACGGTTAAAATGAATTCTAGGTTTCTTTATATATCCGTGGAACGGATAAGTATAATAGCAGAACCTTCGTAGAGAGCCGGGATTTATGGTGCAAGCCGGTAAGGGAAACTATTAGAAAATGGTCCGGGAGGATTCGCTTTCGAGTTGCAGCAGCATTAGGGGCTGGCAAGGGAGTGACGCGAAGCTAGCGTTATCGGCGTTAGCCGCCCAGCGGGCGGCACACGAAGCTTTCTTGAAATGTCGGTGAAAACGGTCATTTCCTGATTGAAATTTGGGTGGTACCGCGTGAGTTCAAACTCTCGTCCCATTATGGACGGGAGTTTTTTGCGTTTTTTTTTAACAAAATTAGGATGGGGGATTTCTGATGACTAAAAATAATAATTTTTACATTACGACGCCAATTTATTATCCAAGCGATAAGCTTCATATCGGCCATGCCTATACGACGGTGGCTGGCGATGCAATGGCACGTTACAAGCGGCTTCGCGGCTTTGACGTATGGTACCTGACTGGAACGGATGAGCATGGTCAGAAGATTGAACGCAAAGCGAAGGAGAAGGATCAGACTCCTCAGCAATTTGTGGACGATATCGTGGTAGGCATAAAGGATCTCTGGGAAAAGCTTGAAATCTCGAATGATGATTTCATCCGTACAACCGAGGAGCGCCATAAGTCTGTCGTGGAAAAAATATTCGCGCAGTTTGTGGAGCAGGATGATATTTATAAAGGAACTTATGAAGGCTGGTACTGTACGCCTTGCGAATCGTTTTTTCTAGAGCGTCAGCTCGACGACGGTAAATGCCCTGACTGTGGCCGACCAGTTGAACTCGTGAAGGAAGAGAGCTATTTCTTCCGCATGAGCAAATATGCCGATCGTTTGCTGCAGTATTACGAGGATAATCCGGATTTCATACAGCCGGAATCGCGTAAAAACGAAATGATCAACAATTTCATAAAACCGGGTCTTGAGGATTTAGCTGTATCACGGACGACGTTCGATTGGGGCGTAAAGGTTCCTGGAGATCCAAAGCATGTCATTTACGTGTGGATAGACGCCTTGTCGAACTATATAACAGCGTTAGGCTATGGCAATGAAGGCGGCGATCAAAAGTTCCGTGATTTCTGGCCTGCTGATGTTCATTTGGTCGGGAAAGAAATCGTTCGTTTTCACACGATTTATTGGCCAATCATGCTGATGGCGCTCGATTTGCCGCTACCTAAGAAAGTGTTTGCCCATGGCTGGCTTCTAATGAAGGATGGCAAAATGTCAAAATCCAAAGGGAATGTCGTTGATCCGGTCATGCTTATTGAGCGTTATGGCCTGGATGCTCTTCGTTATTACCTTTTGCGCGAAGTGCCATTCGGTGCCGACGGGACATTCACGCCGGAAAATTTTGTCGAGCGCATTAATTTTGATTTGGCAAACGACCTCGGCAATCTGCTTAATCGGACAATTGCGATGATCGATAAATATTTTGAAGGCGTTGTTCCGACATTTGCCGGCGTAGTGACGGATTTTGATGAATCCTTGCAGAAGCTGACTGGTGAAACGATAGACCAGGTTGAAGCTGCCCTTGAAAATATGGAGTTTTCTGTAGCTCTGGCTTCGTTATGGCAGCTTGTAAGCCGTACGAACAAATATATCGATGAAACGCAGCCGTGGGCTTTGGCTAAGGACGAGACTAAAAATGCTGAACTGGCATCGGTCATGCATCATCTTGCAGAATCACTGCGTATTGTTTCTATTTTGCTTCAGCCGTTCTTGACCCATTCCCCGCGGGAAATGTGGAAACAGCTAGGTCTGGTACAAGGCGAGTTAACGACATGGGAGAGCACCAAGCAATTTGGTTCCCTGCCAGACGGAATGAAAGTGATTAAAGGTTCGCCGTTGTTCCCGCGCCTGGATACGTTAGAGGAGTCTGCATTTATCGCTGCTGCGATGGGCGGGGGCACTCAGCCTGATCAGTCTGCCGAGCAATCGGTCGCTGCAAGTACGGAAACAAAAGCACCAAATGAAGCTTCGCAAGCACCAGTCGAGACCAAAGAAGAAATCGCAATTGATGACTTTGCTAAGGTTGAGCTGCGCGTTGCGCAGGTTATTGCTGCAGAACCCGTTCACAAGGCGGATAAGCTGCTCAAGCTTCAGCTGGATCTTGGATTTGAGCAAAGACAGGTCGTATCCGGCATAGCAAAGTTTTACACGCCGGAGCAAATGGTCGGCCGGAAAGTCATTTGCGTAACGAACTTGAAGCCCGTTAAGCTGCGCGGTGAATGGTCGCAAGGAATGATTCTCGCTGCATCGCATGGTGATCAACTGACGCTTGCAACTGTGCCGGATGATATGCCAAACGGAGCAGTAGTGAAATAATTGCAACAAAACTCGTAAAATCTCTAACAGGGGTGTTCCAAATGTCATGATGACAAAGGAACACCTCTTTTTTCTATCCAAATTCCATACGCTTGATGCTCTCAATCATAAATCTGCTTCATTTAGTCAATACAGATAATTAAAATAAATAAGAAAGAAGCAGCCGGCAATAGGCGTTGCAGCAGAAATAATAACGATTGAACAGGGTTGACAGTCTCTTAAACGGCATCGTATAATACAAAACGTAATAATAACGATTACGAAGAAGAAAAGATAGAATGGAGAGATATCGGAATGAAAGATTCGCTAAAATCGATACGTACAGCGGCGCTAAGCCTTTTCTTGGCAGCGATGCTGCTGTTTGCCTCAGCATGCGGCAATAATACGGACAATTCGGGTTCATCGACAAATGCTGCGAATAACAATGCTGCATCGGGCAAAGGAAATGAAGAGAAGGTTAGCGTAGTAACCAGCTTTTATCCCCTTTATTTTCTAGCATCCGAGATTGGCGGCAACCATGTAAATGCAGTTAACCTCGTTGCTTCAGGTATAGAGCCGCATGATTGGACTCCGAAGAGCCGTGATTTGGACACCGCTTCAAAGGCACAGCTTTTTTTATATCATGGAGCGGGACTTGAGGGCTGGGTTGATGGATTCCTGAAAGGGTTATCCAAGGACAGTACCGTGGTTACGAAAGAAATTAGCAATGGAATTACGCTAATCGAAGGCTCTGAGGATGAGCATGAGGATGAAGAGGAGCATGCTGGTGAGGAAGAGCATGATCATGAAGGCTCTGATCCTCATACCTGGGTCAGCCCGAAATCAGCGCTCACGCTGGCGGAAAATGTTAAAAACAGCTTAATAGAGACAGATAGCGCAAACCAAGCAGATTACGAGAAAAACTATGCCGTATTAAAAACGAAGTTGGAAGCAATCGATGCGGACTATACGACTAAGCTAGCGCAAATCACGAACAAGAATATCGTGACCTCGCACCAGGCGTTCGGCTACCTCGCTCGCGACTATGGCTTGAAGCAGGTATCGATCATGGGACTAAGCCCTGATGCGGAGCCGCGTGCGCAGGATTTGCTGGAAATATCAAAGTTCGTTAAAGCCAATGATGTGAAATATATATTTTTCGAGGAGCTCGTGTCGGATCAGCTTGCCAAGACATTGGCGAATGAGGCTGACGTAGAAACGATGGTGCTCAACCCGCTTGAAGGCTTAACGCCGGACCAGGATAAAGACGGAGAAACTTACCTTACGCTTATGGAACGAAACTTGCAAAATCTTGTGCAAGCATTACAATAGAACAAAAGGCAAACCTACGGAGCTGAAAAAGCTCCGTATTGCTGTGAGGAGAGAAATTATGGCGCAATCAAATCGAATGGCAAATGCCGACGCCAGTTGTCACCAAGAGGTTATTTCATTGGAGGATGTCTCCTTTTCTTTTCAACAGCAGACGGTCATTTCAAATCTTAGCTTTGCGGTGAAGGAACGGGATTTTATAGGCTTGATTGGTACGAATGGCGCAGGGAAAACAACGCTGCTGCGAATGATTGTAGGGCTGTTGAGACCGACTAGCGGCACGATTCGTTTGTTTGGAGAGAAAGTAGACCGATTTAAGAATTGGGAACGAATCGGATATGTTCCGCAGAAAAATTCGTTAAACCCTTTGTTCCCAGCTACGGTGCGGGAAGTTGTACTCTCTGGGCTTTATGGGAGAAGCAAGCTGTTCAAGAAAATGAACAAAGCGGATTATAAAAAATGCGACGATGCACTTCATGCAATGGGGATCAATGATTTACAAGATAAGCGCATAGGCCAGCTGTCAGGCGGACAGCAGCAGCGCGTATTTTTAGCAAGAGCATTAATCAACAATCCGTCGCTGCTTATTTTGGATGAACCTACAGTCGGTATTGATACCGAAACGCAAGAGAGCTTCTTCCACATGATCAAGCACATGCATCAACATCACAATATTACGTTTCTGATGGTTTCCCATGATTTGGATATGATTCGTTCCTATTTGGGACAAGAGCCTGCCGCAGCAAACGGAAAGCTAAAGTTTCATATTAAGCACTCGCATGAAACGCAGGATTGCGTGGAAAATGACCTGGCGCACAGCTTGAAAGGGCTTAGGGAGCAAATGGAGAGCAGGAAAGAGGTTGTTTTGATTGGAGATCGTAACTAGTGAGTTTTTTCAACGAGCCCTTATAGGCGGGTTGCTCATTGGCGTAACCGCCCCGCTTATGGGCTTATTTCTTGTGCTTCGCAGGCTGTCAATGATAGGAGACACCTTATCTCATGTCTCGATTGCCGGCGTAGCGCTCGGATTTTTGATCGGCGTGTATCCGATAGCAGTAGGATTAATATTCGCAATCGCTGCTTCCTTTGCCATAGAAAAGCTCCGCAAAGCATATAAATCGTATGCAGAGCTGTCCATCGCTATCATAATGTCAGGCGGGGTTGCGCTTGCGTCATTGTTGTTCACGATGGGAAAAGGATTCAACAATAATGTGAACAGTTATTTATTTGGCAGTATCTATACGCTGAACAATACGGATCTATACGTAATAGGCGTGGTCACAATCATCGTGCTTCTTGCGATTTGGCTGCAGGTGAAGGAGCTTTTCTTAATCACGTTTGACGAGGATGCAGCAGCAGTCAGCGGCTTGCCCGTTAAATTTTATAATGTTATGATTAGCGTGCTTACCGCTTTAATTATTAGTGTATCTATAAAAATTGTAGGTGCGCTGCTTGTTTCCGCACTGCTGACCATACCGGCTGCTTGCAGCTTAATTATTGCTCGAAGCTTCCGTCAAAGTGTGATCACTGTTGTMATTATTGGCGAGCTTGCCGTTATCGCAGGTTTAATCATTGCTGGTGTATGGAATCTGGCACCTGGCGGTACCATTGTGCTGCTGCTCATTGCAGTCCTGCTTTTGCTGCTTATATTCCGCCGCGGCGTGCGCGCAGGCAGTTGATTTGGATAGGGGGAAAAAGGTTTGTCAGACATTAACATTTGGCTGGCCTTCGGCGCCGGCTTTGCATCGTTTATTTCTCCTTGCTGCTTGCCTCTATATCCCTCGTATTTATCATACATAACGGGAATTTCAGTGGCGGATTTGAAGGAAAATTCGAATGCAAAACAAAAACGCATGCGCACGATGTCGCATACGCTGTTCTTCATTTTGGGATTTTGCACGGTTTATTATGCATTAGGTTATGGGACGAATGTGTTTGCTGAATTTTTTAGCGAATACAGGCAGCTCATCAGGCAATTATCCGCTATCTTGATTATTCTAATGGGACTTTTTCTGATTGGGCTATTCCAGCCGCAGCTGCTTCTGAAAGAACGGCGAATGAATTTGATCCCCAAAAAAGCCAACTATGTCAGTTCGTTTATTTTTGGTATCGGCTTCTCTGCCGGCTGGACCCCATGCATGGGGCCTGCATTGACCGCTATATTAGGCTTGGCTGCAACTGAACCGGGAACCTGGTTCCAATTGACGACAGCCTATGCGCTCGGCTTTGCTATTCCTTTTTTTGTACTCGCCTTTTTCTTAGGTACGGCAAGGTGGATTTTGAAATATTCAGCTTCCGTTATGAAAATTGGCGGAGCCGTCATGATCTTGATGGGTCTCCTATTGTTTACGGACCAAATGACCAAGATTACCATCTGGTTAAATGTCATTACTCCGGAATGGCTCGCTTTCTAAAAGGAGCTTGGTCAAAGTCAGATGCCTAAGTAAAGTATTCAATTTTCAATTCCGAAAAATGTTCAGAAATGCGCTCCGATAAATAGATGCGGAGCGCATTTGCCTGTTCATCGGGATAAACGTATTCCCTTGGTCGCATCGGGCGGGAGCTGATCTGCAAGCCTAGCTATAAGCTCGCCATAGCCATTCTCCTACCCTTCATACAAATAATCAGAGCAATTGATGAAGCCCATCGGATAACCTGCCCTGGCTACCTTTGCAGCCACCTCGATGCGCCAGAATACCTTCTTTTTTGACCCATTCAAAAATTCGCTGTCCTTTTGGATAATTTAGAGCAGAAGGCTCAAAATAGACAAGCTCAGGAACGAAGGAGAGTGTGGAGCGATCTGTTTTGGAGTGGAGTAGGGGCGTTGTTGAAACTGGTTTGTTCAAGCGACATTCGGGTTTGGAAAACGACTTTGGAATGCCGAACGGGTTGCAGTGAATGCTGCGAACAGTGTATGATACTATGAGTAACGCCTGCGTAGTAAGGTGAAGATGTATGGTTAGGGGGTTCTTCAGTGCCGACACCGAGCATGGAAGACTACTTGGAAAGAATTTATAAGTTAATTGATGAAAAAGGTTACGCGCGTGTCTCGGACATTGCAGAAGGACTAGAGGTTCATCCGTCCTCCGTCACCAAGATGATTCAGAAGCTCGACAAGGATAATTATTTGATTTATGAGAAGTATCGCGGGCTGGTCCTGACGAATAAAGGGAAGAAAATGGGTAAAAGGCTTGTCGATCGCCATCAGCTGTTAGAATCTTTTTTAACTACGATTGGCGTACAGGACGAGAACATTTACCAGGATGTTGAAGGGATCGAGCATCATTTAAGCTGGGATTCCATTACCTGTATTGAAACATTGGTTGAATATTTCCGTAGAGATTCGCAGAGAATGGACGAGCTCCGCGCCGTTCGGGCGGAAATGGACAGCGAGTAATACATACAAAAAATGGACAAAAAAAAGGTCTGGGCATCGCTGCCTCAGACCTTTTTTTATTTTAATGGCTTGATTAATGGTATTTGGGCAAATCATCGTCTTCCTTGCCGCCCTCGATGACGCGGAACGGAACCGTTTTGGAACGCGGCTTGTTTGCTTTGGTTTTAGCAGCAGTTGCCCGGCTTTGCTTGACCTGCGTTCGTCCTTGCTGCGAATTGTATCCTCTTAAAAAAGAAGGCGGATATTTATATAACCAGAAGATTCCGCCAAGCACCACAATAGGAATGATAAATGTTAGTGGACTTAAGATAACGCTGTAAACGAGTCCGATTACTAGCAGCGCCAAAAATGTAATGGACCAAATATTCCATTTGCCTGATGTTCTGCTCATTTTAAATACCGCCTTTCCTTACATTCGAAAAACTATTTTATTTGTTTGTCCAGCTCGAGCATGCGGCTGAAAGAAGCAATGGATACGGCAACCTGCTCATCGCGAGGCTCTTTCGTCGTTAGCAGCTGCAGCCATAGGCCGGGATAACCGAGATAGCGCAATACCGGTATATCACGCAATGCGTTGGTCCATCTCAAAACTTCGTAGGAGAGACCAAGTACCAAAGGCAGCAATAAAATACGGATGTATACGCGCTCCCAAATGGAATCCCACGTAAAGAACGGCAGTGAATAGACAACAACGCCGACGATCACCGTGAATACGATAAAGCTGGAGCCACAGCGGTAATGGAGACGGCTGTATTTCTGTACATTCCGGATTGTTAGTTCTTCGCCCGCCTCATAAGCGCTAATTACTTTATGCTCGGCGCCGTGATATTGGAACAAACGCTTAATTAACGGTGTCATGGAAATGAAATACAAATAAGCGAGCAATAAAATGATTTTGATAAGTCCTTCTAATAAATTATGACCGATTTTGTTAACAAATACCCCAGAGAAAAGCAATTCTTCAAGTGCTGCAGGAGCTGCAGTAAAAATGAGCTTTCCAAAGATAAAGGACAGCACACCCGCAACAGCCACACCAACAACCATACTAAGGCTCCAGCCTTGTTTTTTCTCTTCTTTTACGATTGGGGCTTGCTCTGCCGAATTTGTTTCTTTTTCTTCGCCCGCCTCATCCTCCGCATAAGCCTCCATTGAGAAGTTCAAATGCTGCGAGCCTTTGGCGCTTGATTCAAGTATGCCAACCACGCCTCGAACGAGCGGGATTTTTTTTAGAGCTTGAATCCATGTCTTGGTTGTACGAGGAACTTCATAAAATACGATTTCATCATTCTTGCGCCTTACAGCGGTTACGTTAACATGTTTGCCAGCAAACATTACGCCTTCGATAACTGCTTGTCCGCCATATATGTTTCGGGAGTCTTGCGGCAAGTGCTTGTCACCTTCCTTGAGTGGAATATCGTCTTAGCTGATACATCTAATGTACCTTGAACTTTGTAAGTCTATTGTACTTGATCTATTAGCTAATTGCCAACGTAAGCATATGGGAAGCGCAAGTTAAGAGAAAGCGTACGGACGGTTATGAATCGGAATTTTTTCACATACTAATTCGGATTACACAGGAAACAGGAGCGGAGGAATTCAAAATGGCAAACAAGAAGCAAAAAAACAGACATCATGAGCAGGAGCATCATACGAACCCTTGGCTTTACTCACTCCAAATTGGTTTTTTTGCGGGGCTTATTTGGGGTATTATACGCTGGATGTTCTATGAGATGAAATTTACGACGATACTTCCGGGGTTTGCTGCCGATCCGTTTTTTAAGGAATCATTTTTAAAGACGGGATGGGGGGAGGTACTGGGAATCGCATTTTTCATTCTCTTTTCAATAGCTGCTGCTTTTCTTTACAAAATAGCGCTGGGCAAATTGCGAGGACCATGGCCGGGAGTATTATACGGTGCCGTCTGGTGGGCTATTTTATTTATTGTTGTCGGTCCGATGCTTGGAATCATGGGAGGCATAAGACAAGTCGGCTGGAATACGCTGTTTACCGAGCTTTGCGTCTTTCTTCTTTGGGGTGTATTCATTGGATATTCGATAGCATTCGAGTTCACGGATGAAGCTTCAAGGGAGCCAATTAAAGTGCAGTCATGAGTTCTACTTCTCAAGCAGCAGACATTTGTGGTAAAATGGCTAATGATCTTTGAACCTATGATGGATTCGGTTGCTTGGGAGGTGCATTCATGCACAAAATCGTTATATTGAACGGACCGAACTTAAACATGCTCGGGATTCGTGAGCCTGATGTATACGGGTCAGAAACGCTGGCAGACATCGAATCGCTCTTGAAGGATAAAGCCGAGACGCTTGGCGTCTCCGTTGAATTTTTCCAAACGAATCATGAGGGCGAAATGATTGATCGAATACATAGCGCGTTTGGCAAAGCGGACGGTATTGTGATTAATCCCGGCGCTTGGACGCATTACAGCTATGCGCTTCGCGATGCGCTTAGTTCCATTGGGGTGCCAATCATAGAGGTACATATGTCGAACATCCATAAACGGGAATCGTTCCGTCATGTATCCGTTGTTGCGGCAATTGCAGTAGGACAAATTGCAGGCTTTGGCTCACACAGCTATGAGCTCGGATTAACTGCACTCGTGCGTCACTTGGACAAATTGTAAGAAGTCATGAAAGGGTGGAACGGTTATGCCAAACGAAAGAGTAAAGCGACTTCGCCAGCTGATGGAAAAACATCGCTTTGAAGCGATACTAATTGGTAGCGAGTATAACCGACGCTACATAAGCGGCTTCACGGGTTCGTCAGGTATGGTGCTGATTACGCTTAGCGAAAGCTTTTTGCTTACGGATTTCCGTTATCGTACGCAAGCGCCGCAGCAAGCAGTCGGTTTTCAGATTGTCGAGCATGGGGCCAGCCCGCTTGTTGATGTGCTGGAGATTCTAACACAGCAGAAGTTATCAAAGCTTGCTTTCGAGCAGGATCATGTCGTGTATAGTGAATTTACGTCATGGACCAAAACGCTCAGCGGCATTACGCTGGAGCCTGCGTCAGGATTAGTCGAGCAGCTGCGCCAGATCAAGGACCCAGCCGAACTGCAAATTATGCAGGAGGCAGCTGATCTTGCAGACAGCACCTTCAATCATATTCTGAAGCTGATTCGTCCAGGCGTGCGTGAAACGGATATTGCTCTGGAAATGGAAGTGTATATGCGCAGTCACGGCGCTACATCTTCTTCCTTTGACACCATCGTAGCATCCGGCGAACGTTCTGCATTGCCGCATGGAGTAGCCAGCGACCGCATTATCGGTAATAATGAGTTTGTGAAGCTAGACTTTGGCGCCTACTATAACGGCTACTGCTCCGATTTGACTCGGACCGTAGTTGTCGGAACGCCAACAGCCAAGCATTTGGAGATTTATAATATCGTTCTCGAAGCACAACTACACGCTCTAGAACATATTAAACCGGGCATGACTGGTCGTGAAGCGGATGCGCTAACTCGCGATATCATCACGAAATACGGTTATGGCGATCTCTTCGGACATGGAACGGGTCATGGACTCGGCATGGAAATTCACGAAGCACCGAGATTGTCCAAACTAAGCGAAACGATTTTAACCCCCGGCATGACGGTTACGGTTGAACCCGGCATTTACGTACCAGGCTTCGGCGGCGTGCGCATTGAGGATGACATCGTTATTACGGAAACCGGTATTAAAATATTAACCTCATCCCCGAAGGACTTGATCACTCTGGGTTAAGGACTATTCATTCAGGAGGGAATCAGCAATGATTTCAGTAAACGATTTTAAAACAGGCTTGACCGTGCAAGTAGACACAGATATTTTCACCGTTCTTGACTTTCAGCACGTTAAGCCAGGTAAAGGCGCGGCATTCGTTCGCTCCAAGCTGAAAAATCTCCGCAACGGAAACGTTGTTGAGAAAACCTTCCGTGCGGGCGAGAGCATCGGACGCGCAATTATCGAAAACCGTGAAGTGCAATACCTGTACAACTCCGGCTCGGAGTACACGTTTATGGATAATGAAACTTTCGACCAATTTAATTTGGACAAGAAGCAGCTTGAATGGGAGCTTAACTTCTTGAAAGAAAACATGAACGTAAACATCTCAAGTTACCAAGGAGAGATTCTTGGTATCCAAATGCAAAACAGCGTTGAGCTGAAAGTTATTGAGACAGAGCCAGGCGTTAAAGGAAATACAGCACAAGGCGCAACAAAAACAGCTAAGGTTGAGACTGGCCTTAATGTTCAAGTGCCATTGTTCATTAACGAAGGCGACGTTTTGCTTATCGATACACGCGAAGGTAAATACATCTCGCGCGCTTAGTAAGCAGATCAAAAAAACCGTCCGGATCGTATCGGACGGTTTTTTTGTAGGTGGATATACCCATGACGACGCTCGTTGTGGTATAATATTGACTTGTATGTACATGTCAGGGTTGGGAGTGAATCAGCTTTGTCGTTGATAGTGATGAAGTTTGGCGGCAGCTCCGTGGGAACGCCGGAGCGGATGCAGCGCGTAGCGAAGCGAATAATTGAAAGGCAGAAAGAGGGCAACGATATCGTTGTCGTCGTTTCTGCCATGGGAGATACGACGGACGATTTAATCGATCAGTCGAAATTGCTTAATCCAAATCCGCCGGCGCGGGAAATGGATATGCTGTTAACCGTTGGTGAACAAATATCGATAGCATTATTGTCGATGACCGTTCATCAATTAGGAGCTAAGGCCGTGTCCTTTACGGGCTGGCAAGCAGGCATTCGCACAGAAGCGGTGCATGGCAAGGCAAAGATGACCAATATTAATCCTGAGCGTGTTTTCAAAGCGCTGGAGCAAGGCAACGTAGCCATTATTGCCGGTTTCCAAGGGATGACAGAGGACGGGGAAATTACGACACTCGGCCGCGGCGGCTCTGACACGACGGCAGTTGCGATGGCAGCTGCGATGAATGCAGACGTTTGCGAGATTTATACGGATGTTGACGGCATTTATTCAACCGATCCCCGTGTCGTGAAGAATGCACGCAAACTAACTGAAATCTCGTATGATGAGATGCTTGAGCTCGCTAACTTGGGCGCTGCCGTATTGCATCCGCGAGCGGTGGAGTATGCAAAGCACAACAATGTTAAGCTGGTTGTGCGTTCGAGCTTTACCCAAAACGAAGGTACTAGTGTGAAGGAGGAAGCGGTCATGGAGCAAGGCGTGGTCGTTCGCGGCATCGCGTTTGACAAAAATGTAGCAAGAATAAGCATATTGGGTGTTGAGGATGTACCGGGTGTGCTTGCAAATGTGTTTGGCGCATTGGCTGCGAACGGCATCGATGTCGACATTATCGTTCAAAGTGGTGTGCAGGACGGCAAAGCTGATTTCTCCTTCACCGTATCTGGCGACGACAAGGATAAAGCGATCTCGGTAATCGAGGGAATACGCAGCACGGTTCCTTTCCGTGAAACTACATCGGAATCGGATCTTGTTAAAGTATCGATCGTAGGTGCAGGCATGGTTAGCAACCCAGGGGTAGCGGCAAAAATGTTCGCATCGATCTCATCCCTTGGCGTAAGCATCAAGATGGTTAGTACCTCTGAAATCAAATGTTCTTGCGTGATTAGCGCTGAACCTTTGAGTGATGTTGTACGTGCGCTTCATACCGCATACGGACTAGATACAGCAGAGCAGGCTTTCGTAGGCGGTCCTCAGGATCGTCGTTAATAAAAAAAGAATCTCTATCAAAAAGGCATGCTCCGGAATACCGGGGCATGCCTTTTTTTAATATATAGGCATTTATGATTTCACATATAAATGGGCCTATATTGCTTTGCAAAACGTATGCTTTCCCGACATAGGACGGCAACAGCCGTTTATGCTTATGCGCTGAGACATTAACCGTTCCTCGTTAGCTGATCGCCGTTTAGTCTTGGAACATCGTGATAAATATCGATGGCGGAGCAAGCCTCGATATCTTTTTTCATGCCAAGCTTCAAGAGCTTTTTCCCCGTCATGCCATTCATAATCGTTTCTTTCACGTTTTGTGACCGGTTCCGGTAAAGCGCGAGCATAGCTGTTCCAAAATCATCCATCTCGATCGAGACCAGGCTTATGGAGTGAAGTTTATCCAGCACGAGTCCGGCGCATAGGCCATCCTCAATAGCAAATTCATCGTGGCTTCCCGCACATAAAATGACAACATCCCTGCGAAGATCAATCGCGGCCCGCGCACAAGCTTCCGCATTTAGAAGAGACGCTGTCAGCACATAATCCGCTCTCATCGATTTGTGTATGGCCCTCGTACCGTTTGTGGTCGTCAGCACAATTCTTTTACCAGCGACAATCTGTTCGGTATATTCCTCAGGCGAGTTCCCCAAATCAAAACCTGCGATCTTTCGGCAAAAACGTTCGCCTCCAAGCAAATCGCCAGGGCGCTGGAGTGCCCTGGCCTCCATAACCGTTTCAGCAGGGATTACACAGGAAGCCCCTGCGGATAAAGCGGCTATGATGGTGCTTGTAGCTCGCAATACATCGATAATGATAGCCGTTTTGTGATGAAATCTTGCGGAGCTTGCCTCGTTAACACTGGAAATGACCTGCACATGCATGATGTGTATTCCGCCCTTCTTAAGCTCAATACCTTATGATATGCGTTTGCCTCTGGGCAGGTGTCCGGTATGAAAGCCAGACAAGCCTGCATATGAATAAGGAACATCTGGATTAAGAAAGGAGGTTCGCGTTCATGTTAAATAAAATCGTATTGACGATGGCCTCGCTGCGGCTCACTTCCGGAACGATTGAAATTTGCGCCGCGCTGTTGATGCTTAGATTAAACCAAATCGACAAAGCGCTTGTCGTAAATTCATCGCTTGCTCTAGTAGGTCCGCTCATTCTAATTGCAACGACAACGGTGGGGCTCGTCGGGATGTCTGACAAGCTGTCTCCGTCCAAGTTTTTATGGGTTGGAGCAGGCGTGATTTGTTTAATGATCGGTATTTTAAAAAAATAATAGATTTCAACTCTAGCAATTCCCAAACGAAGCAGACATATTTTCGAGATGCACGCATACAAATAGGAACTACGAAGGACAAACACCCGGGAGTGATAATCACATGCTGGCACGCGTAGCGCATTTATTGCCATTGGAGCTGAAGACGCTGCTGGAGCGCCTTCCTGAACCAATGCAGGAACAGCTGGAGGAAATTCGGATTCGAGAGGGACGGCCGCTTGAAATAGGCTTTCGCGGACAGTCTCGATTTATGATGATTGACGGCTCGCTGCGTCAGGCTGCTGATGGAGCATACAAGCCCTCGGCAGATACCTGCCGCAAGCTGCTTGAACGCATTACCAACTATTCCTTATACGCGATGGAGGAGGAGCTGCGAAGGGGCTTTATAACCGTATCAGGAGGCCATCGCATCGGCCTTGCGGGCAGAACGATATTGGACGGCGGTTCGGTACGCGGTATCCGTGATATCGGCGCATTCAATATAAGGGTAGCTAGAGAGGTGATTGGCGCAAGTGCCCATCTTTTGCCTAAGCTTATTGACCGAACAAGGAAGACGCTGCATTCTACGTTAATCTTAGCTCCACCACAACAGGGTAAGACAACGCTAGTGCGGGACATTGCGAGATCCGTCAGCTATGGCTTATGGCCCACTTTAGAAGCAAGCGGCTGGCAAGGTAGAAAGGTCGGCATCGTGGATGAACGCTCGGAAATCGCGGCTTGCGTTCGCGGCGTGCCCACCTTTGATGTTGGTCCAAGAACCGATGTGATGGATGCTTGTCCCAAGGCAGAAGGCATGATGATGTTGGTTCGTTCCATGTCGCCCGAGGTGCTGATTATAGACGAAATCGGCAGACCTGAGGACGGCGAAGCGATCCGGGAAGCAAGCCATGCGGGCATTAGCGTAGTCGCCACCGCGCATGCCTATGATTTACAGGACGCAAGAGGCAGGCCGGTATTGCTTAAGCTGCTGGAAGAAGGGGCATTTACGTATGTGGTTGAGCTAAAGCGTACGGAGCAGGGCATCATGCACCGTGTAGTACCGACAGAAGCGATTGCGGCACGGCTATCCACGCGCGAGCACTCAACCTTAAGCCGTTCTGTACCGCCGGATGCTGTACATGCCTTGACAGGCAGACATCGAGCTGATGACCCGTGATAAAGCTGATTGGCGCGGTTCTGCTCTTGTTTGCAGGGACGATGATCGGCTTTCAGCAGGCTGCGAAATTCGCTGAACGGCCAAGGCAGCTGCGGCAGCTCGCACATGCCCTACAGCGTCTGGAGACCGAAATCGGCTACGGACATACACCGCTGCCGGAAGCGCTGGAGAGAACGGCATCAGCAACGCCGGAACCGCTAGCAGGAATATTCCGGAAAGCGGCCAGCGGTGTGTGGGAAACGGAGAGCTTTAGCTTCCGCGATAGTTGGGAGCAGGCAATCAAAACGCAGTGGGATATGACTTCGATGAAAAAAAACGAGCAGGCTGTCCTTATTCGTCTTGGCTCAACGCTTGGGATCAGCGATAAGGAAGATCAAATGAAGCATATCCATCTTGCGTTATTGCAACTGAAGGCTGAGGAGGACGCAGCGAGAGACGATCAGGGGCGTTACGAGAAGATGTGGAAAAGTCTCGGGATTTTGATTGCTGTGCTGGTCGTCATTTTGATGGTGTAGTGGGGTGCCGCATAGATGAACATGGATGTGAGCGCCATTTTCCAAATTGCCGGGATCGGAATTGTTATCGCAATGGTACATTCTGTATTGAAGCAAATGGGGAAGGAAGATATGGCGCAATGGGTTACCGTTATTGGTTTTATAGTCGTTCTGTTTATGGTTGTCCGGCTCCTCAATGAATTGTTCCAGGAAATTAAATCGATATTTTTGTTTCAGTAGACGTCTTCTAAAGGACGTTCATGCAAGCAGGTGAGCGAAGTGGAAATGATTCAAATCGTCGGACTGGGTCTGATGGCTACGGTACTCATACTTGTCATTCGGGAGCAAAAGCCGATGTTCGCTTTTCTGCTCGCCGCATTTACGGGATTGTTCATATTCCTGTATTTGATTGGCAAAATCGAAATTGTCATTTCTGTGCTTGAGGATCTGGCTAATCGATCAGGTATCCCTTCCATTTACTTGAAGACGGTCTTAAAAATCATCGGAATCGCGTATATCGCGGAGTTTGGTGCCCAGATCGTCAGAGACGCAGGTCAAGAAAGCATCGCGTCCAAAATCGAGTTTGCAGGCAAGGTGTTTATTCTCGTAATGGCCGTTCCCATTATCAGCGTTATCGTCGAGACGGTGATCGGTCTGCTGCCGGATGGGAGTTGATGCCAATGATAAAGCTCGCTCCTGCCCGAGAAAGAGCCAAGCTGTTGCTATTTATACTAATTGCGACTTTCTTATTTTCTTTTGTACCTCACATTGGATATGCGATGAGCGATGAGAGCGCGGCGCTTCCTACCGGCAATCAAGCGGAAGCCGATAAGCTTTCGCAAGAGCTGGCAAACGAGCAGCTGGGAAATCTTGAAACAGAAGCCGTTGAGTCGTACTGGAATAAGCTTTCAAGTGAGTACGGCGGTTACTTTCCGGATCAGCATGTGCCTAGCTTTATGGAAATGATTTTGCCAGGAGGCGACGGACTTAAATTAACGGACATGCTGCAAGGGCTTGTAAAGTATTTGTGGCACGAGGTGCTTTATAACGGAAAGCTGCTCGTAACGATCGTCATGCTAACGGTATTCAGTATGGTTTTGGAGACACTTCAGAACGCATTTGAACGAAATGCGGTAAGCAAGGTTGCCTATTCAATTACTTACATGGTTCTCATCATCATCGCGGTGAACAGCTTCCATGTTGCAATGGGTTATGCGAAGGGGGCAATCGAGAGCATGATTCAATTCATGCTGGCGATGGTTCCGCTTCTTCTAACGCTCCTTGCCTCAATGGGAAACGTCGTGACGGTTTCGGTGCTTCATCCGCTCATTATTTTTATGATCCATGCAGTAGGCACGCTCATTTATACTTTGGTATTCCCGCTGCTTTTCTTCTCTGCTGTGCTTCATATCACGAGCGCACTTTCCGAGAAGTTTAAGGTTACGCAGCTGGCTAATCTGCTCAGGAACATCAGCGTCGGCATTATGGGTGTACTGTTAACCGTATTTCTTGGTGTTATTTCGGTACAAGGCGTAACGGGCGCGGTTACAGACGGTGTTACGCTGAGAACGGCAAAATTCGTCACTGGAAACTTTGTTCCCGTTGTGGGGAGGATGTTTTCCGATGCGGCGGATACCGTAATCTCAGCATCGATGCTCGCCAAAAACGCCATAGGTTTGGCTGGCGTAATTGTACTACTATTCATCAGCGCGTTCCCTGCAATCAAAATATTGACGCTGGCGCTTATCTATAATGTAGCCGCTGCCGTCATGCAGCCGCTTGGAGATTCGCCGATCGTAACCTGTCTGGAAACGATAGGCAAGACGATGATCTATGTATTCGCAGCACTGGCTGCAGTCAGTCTCATGTTTTTTCTTGCGGTTACGATCATTTTGACTGYAGGCAATGCGGCATTGATGGTGAGGTAAGGAAGGGGACGAGGGTTGTGGTTGCTTGGTTAAGCGACTGGCTGAGAGATATCATTGCAGTCATTCTGCTGGCGGTATTCGTTGAACTGCTGCTCCCAAATCGAGCGATGCAGCGTTATGCACGGCTCGTTATCGGCTTATTTATCCTCCTGACCATTCTCTCGCCGATCCTTAAGCTAATTCAAAGCGATATTGGAGAAAAGTTGGATGAAGGCATGGAGAATTGGAGTAAATCAGCGATGGCTGGCGAGAATCAGATGGCCGGTCTAAGTCAAATCAATCGAGATGCCGAAGCGATGAGCGAGAAACGCAGCCTAGAAGCCGCCAAATTAACGGAACGAACGCTTGAGGCCTCTATTTTAAATGAGTTGGTCGAGCGAACGGACGAAGGGATAGCTGATGTGGATGCAACGCTCAAGTGGGTCAGCGTATCCGGCCATCAGACGCCTTACATCAGTCAAGTAACCGTGACGCTCCAAACGAAAAAGCAGAATAAAGGCCTGGTAAAGGAAGGTGATCCAGTGGAAGAGGTTCAGCCTGTCATCGTCGATGTAGATATCGAGCCAGTAGAAGCTGACGGCTCGTTTCCTAGCAGCCAAGCAGCAGAAGCTGTAAACGGTCGATCTAAGGAGACGGAGCAGGCAGATGGGGAATGGTCGAGAGCAGACCCTGCATCGGCATCCCAAATAAGCAGCTTGATTACGAAAGGCTGGGGATTGGCTGAGGATCAAATCATCATTAGGCAGCCAGCAGAGCAGCGGTTGCCTAAGTAAAAGGTTGGGAATGGAGAGGAGGTAAGGCGCGGTGGCCAAATGGCTGGAAAGCTTAGAATCAGCGGTTGGCGGCGGTCCAGGCGGCCCGAAGCGAGTACGGACGCTGCGAATATTGCTAATCGTTGGGGGGATTGGCGCAGCGCTAATGATTTTAAATTCATTTTTGCCATATAAGGGAGTTGAGCCCTCGGTGCAGGATCCAAATCCGCCGCCTCAATCCGAGACGGTTTGGAGTAGTTCGGATTCATCAGCTGGATCTTTGTTTACAGCAATCGAGCACTCTATGGAGACCAGGCTGAAAGATATACTGGAGAAAATCGTAGGAGTAGGAACCGTGAATGTGCTTGTTACCGTCGATTCCACGGAAGAAATAGAGATCGTGCAAAATACGCAGGAATCTCAGCAGGTTACAGATGAGAATGACCCAAACGGGGGGAAACGGCATATAACCTCCATTACGAAAGAAGGACAGGTTGTTTTGTATGAGGTTTCCGGTGACCAAAAGCCCATTGTAAAAAAAACGATTAACCCGCGTATACGCGGAATTCTCATAGTCGCTAAAGGTGCTGAAAATGCAACGGTCAGGCGTCTCATCACAAATGCGGTGGAGAAAGGCATTAGCGTGCCGATTAATCGGATTTCTGTTGTTCCAAGCAAGCAATAAACCAAATTGAAATGTTGGGGAGGGTGTTCTCATGAACACGAAAAGACAAACGGTATGGCTTGTATCGATGCTTAGCTTAATGGTGGTTCTGTCGGCTTATTACTTATTCACGCAGGATGTTGAGTCACCAGATGTACTTACAGACGGATCGCAAACGGAGCAAGCTGCCAACAATGCTACTGAGGCGGCAGCTAGCGGAAACGACCTGGTGGTTAATGAAGTGGAGCAGCCAGCTGGTGAAGAAATCTTAAGCGATGCGGACAAAGAGGCATTGAACCAGATTGAAGAGCAAGGCTTGGCGGCGGGCGGCTTGTTCAGTGAGCTGCTTGCAAAACGGGAGCTCAAGTACACCGAAGAAGATAACAGAATCATGGCCGCAATTAACGACACGCAGAAAAAACCGGAAGAAGCATCCGCCGCGATCGCGGAGCTTGAAATGCTTGAAGAAAAAAATTCTAAATTGACAGGCATTGAATCAGAACTGCTGAAGCAATATGAAAACGTGGTGATCGACGAGCAAAGCGATAAATACCATGTTGTCGTTTCCAGCGATAAACTTGAGAAAAAGCAAGCTGCTGATATTATCAAACTGGTGATGACCACGATGGAGGTTGGCGCGGATCAAGTGTCCGTCCGCTATATTCCATAAAGAGTTTACGCTTCACAATAGAGAAAAGGCCTTAGCGTTCCAGCATATGAGCTGGTGGCGCCAAGGTCTTTTTTTTCGTGGTTAACTTCCAGCGAACAAAAAATGATTCGTGTTCAGGCTTGTTTATGATATAATGTTAAACGTTATGTGAAAGAATTGGTTATATTGGCATGGTAACCTTATTGGGTTGCGTGCTGTAGAAGCATTTAGCTATCGCAAATTTAAGGAGTGAAAATATTCATGTTCAAATTGAGCGAGATCAAAGAGTTGATCAAATTGGTTGATCAAACTTCCGTTCATGAGCTGGAAATTGAAAACGAAGGGACTCGCCTGCTCATCCGCAAGCCAGGGAAAACAGAAGTGGTGAATGTGCAAGCGGCTCCAGTTACGCATACATACGCGCCTGCACCTTTACAAACCCAGCAAGCGGCTCCTGCTGCACAGGCTCAAGCCGTGCAAGAGGCTGCGGCAGTCCTTCCTTCAACAGATCATTTGCATCAAATTGTTTCCCCGATGGTAGGCACATTCTACAGCTCGCCGACTCCGGACGCAGCCGTTTTCGTCAAAATCGGCGATCGCGTCAGTGACAAGAGTGTCGTTTGCATCTTGGAAGCGATGAAGCTGATGAATGAGCTGGAAGCAGAGGTTCGTGGAGAAATCGTTGAAATTTTGGTATCAAATGGCCAGCTTGTTGAGTATGGTCAGCCATTGTTCCTTGTAAAGCCAGAGTAATGAAGTGAGTTAACGTCCGAACAGGGAAACTGTCGTTTGAAAGGGGTTCCTACGTGAAATTTCACAAAATATTAATTGCAAATCGCGGTGAGATTG
The DNA here is from genome assembly GCF_056398325.1 of Paenibacillus sp. 01T443. NCBI lineage: Bacteria > Bacillati > Bacillota > Bacilli > Caryophanales > Paenibacillaceae > Paenibacillus > Paenibacillus sp. 01T443. The sequence goes on along the minus strand of NZ_JBFTPE010000001.1, from coordinate 369,364 downwards.
CGGTTCGAATTATACGCGCTTGTCGCGAGCTTGGTATTAGCACTGTTGCCGTTTATTCGGAAGCGGATCGTGATTCGCTTCATGTCCGGTTAGCCGATGAAGCTTACTGCATCGGGCCTACGGCATCGAAAGACAGCTATTTAAACTTAACGAACATTATGAGCGTAGCAACGATTACCGAATGTGATGCGATTCATCCCGGTTATGGTTTCCTTGCTGAGAACGCTGACTTTGCGGAGATCTGCGAGTCATGCAACATCACATTTATCGGGCCATCCCCGGAAGCGATCAATAAGATGGGTGACAAAGCTGTCGCTAAGCTGACAATGAGAACGGCTGATGTGCCGATCATTCCGGGTTCAGACGGTCTTGTTGAGAACATGGAGGATGCCATCCGCGTTGCACGTGAAATCGGATATCCCGTGATTATTAAAGCAACGGCGGGCGGCGGCGGGAAAGGCATTCGAATTGCAGATGACGAGACGATGCTTGTTGCACAAATATCAACTGCACAGCAGGAGGCACAGAAAGCCTTCGGTAACGCTGGCGTATATCTGGAGAAATATTTAACGGGTATGAAGCATGTAGAAATTCAGATTATGGCTGATAAGCACGGCAACGCAGTTCATTTGTTTGAGCGTGACTGTTCCGTTCAACGCAGACGTCAAAAGCTCGTCGAGGAAGCACCGTGTTCCGTACTGTCACCCGAACTTCGGGAACGGATGGGACAGGCTGCAGTTCGCGCTGCGTTAGCTGTTAACTATTCCGGAGCCGGAACGCTTGAATTTTTGCTTGGACCGGATGGTAATTTCTATTTTATGGAAATGAATACGCGCATACAGGTTGAACATCCCGTAACCGAGATGATCACTAACGTAGATTTGATTAAAGAAATGATATCCGTAGCAGAAGGAAATCCGCTTTCGTTTGCTCAAAGCGATTTGAAAATCAATGGCTGGTCCATCGAATGCCGGGTGAATGCAGAGGATTCTGAAAGAAATTTCATGCCGTCTGCAGGATTAATTCCTTTTTACTTGCCGCCGGGTGGCGCGGGTGTGCGAGTGGATAGCGCAGTATATCCCGGCTACACGATTTCACCGCATTACGACTCGATGATCGCGAAACTGATTGTGTGGGGCGCGACACGTGAAGAAGCCATTGCAAGAATGAAAAGGGCATTATCCGAATTTGCCATCGAAGGCATTCGGACCACGATTCCTTTCCATTTAAAGCTCTTGAATCATCCGAAATTCGTGAGCGGAAACTTCGACATTAAGTTCCTCGAGGAGCATGATATTAACGCTACCGAGTGAGGTTGCGACAAAAATGTGAACAAGTAGTATAGTTTGTCATATTTCTTGCCGAATGTTATAGTATATTAACAAGATGCGGTTTTTTGCTTGGCTTTTCGCCGAGTACGCGCAACTTTAAGGAGGTGTACAGCCATCATGAGTACGATCGCTGCGGAGTATGAGAAAACGGACATTGGCACGATTCAAATTGCACCCGAAGTCATTGAAGTTATCGCTGGATTAGCTACGATTGAAGTGGATGGCGTCGCGGGAATGAGCGGCGGATTTGCTGGAGGCATTGTTGAGCTTCTTGGTCGTAAAAATTTATCCAAAGGTGTAAAAGTTGAAGTGGGTCAGCGTGAAGCTGCGGTTGATGTATCTATTATCGTTGAGTATGGCAATCGGATTCCGGAAATCGCTTCGGAAATTCAACGGAATGTGAAACGTTCGATCGAGATGATGACGGGACTCCACGTTGTTGAAGTGAACGTACATATTCACGATGTACATTTCAAGACGCCTGATAAACCGGAAGAAGAAGAGTTTCTACACAGAGTTAAATAAATAAAGCTGGTTTAATAAATCCCGTACAACCCCCTCGTGAATGGGCATGCCGCTCGGCGCAAGGGGGTTTTCATTCGGCTTGGCAGGAGGAGGCGCTACGCTTGATTAAGGTCGTGGACAAGCTGCTTTTGTTTTTGTATAGCATTGTAATTGGCTGTATTTCCGTTGTTCTGGTGTGCATTGGTTTCGGTTGGTTGTCCAGTGGACTCTTGAATGATTGGATAGATGAGCTCTACCGGCTCGATTCACTGAAAATCACTTTGATCGCAACAGGTGTCATCCTCTTTGTACTCAGCCTTAGATTTTTTATGGTATCGCTGCATCGCGGTTCGGCTTCCGCTCCTTCGATCGACCAAAGAACCGACTTCGGTGACATTCGAATTTCTATTGAAACCATTGAGAACCTGGCATTGAAGGCAGCATCACGTCAACGCGGCGTAAAGGATTTACGCGCACGCATTCGAGCAACGGATGCCGGACTTGATATCGTAATACGTGCTGTCGTAGATGGCGAAAGCTCAATACCGGTGCTTACGGAAGAGATTCAACGCACTGTGAAAGAGCATGTGGAGGATATAGCGGGTATACCTGTAACAAACGTAGCGGTATATGTTGCAAACATCATTCAAACAGGCACATTTAAGAGTCGCGTGGAATAGAGGTGAGTTTGCTGATGTGGAGAGAATTCTGGGCCATCTATGGAAAACGCGCAGCTGGCGCCGCGATAGGGCTGTTTTTCGGGTTGCTTTATTTGTTTGTCGGTTTTTGGGACATGCTTTTTGTAGGGCTTCTTGTCTCAATTGGTTATTGGATCGGCGTTCAGAAGGAAACAAGCAGCGGACCTATCTTTCCATGGCAGCGGCTTTGGTATTCGTTGTTAGAAAGATTTCGGCCGTTTAGATGATCCTGTGGTCTCCTCCGTACTCCGGATTTCGGAAAGCCGCTTATTCGGGGCAGGGAGGAGATCATAGGTTTTTTTTGGAATAAAGAGTATAAAAGATAAAAATATTTTATCGGCATTAAGCTGCCGCGGAGGTAACATGAAACGAAGATTAGCACGAGAAATAGCAATTTCAAGCTTGTATCAAATGGAAATGAATGAGGTTTCGGCATCGGATGCGGTTGATATGCTGATGGATGAGCTTCGTCATGAAAATGAAATCGGCGCAGACCCTTCCGAGGCTAGCAGCACGGACGAGTTCTCGCGTGAGCTCGTATCTGGCGTGATGGAACACAGACAAGCCATTGACGGGATGCTGCAGCAGTATTTGACAGGCTGGCAGATCGACCGTTTATCGCGTGTTGACCGTCAAGTCCTGAGACTTGCTTGCTATGAGATGGTGTTCCGGGATGATGTACCGCCGAAGGCTACGATTAACGAAGCGATTGAGCTTGCTAAGCATTTTGGCACAGAGGAATCGGGCAAGTTCGTAAACGGAGTGCTTGGTAAACTGCTTCTGGAGATTGAAGAACTGAAATCTTAAATGAGATACAAAATCCACACATTCATCGATGCTAAAGGAGACTGGAGCTATGTGCGCACAAATCATTGAAGGAAAGAAAATTTCCGACCTTATCCGTGAGGAAATGATTACGGAAACTGCAGCCTTGAAAGAAAAAGGTATTATTCCCGGGTTAGCGGTTGTACTCGTTGGGGAGGATCCTGCTTCTAAGGTTTATGTAGGTTCGAAGGAAAAAACATGTCAGCAGCTCGGATTTTACTCCGAGGTCCATCGTTTATCCGCTGATACCAGCGAAGAAGAACTGCTTGCAGTTATTGACCGACTTAACAATCAAGCATCAATAAACGGGATTCTCGTTCAACTGCCGCTGCCTAAGCATATTAACGAGAAGGCTGTTATTGATGCCATTAGCGTGGATAAAGATGTAGATGGCTTCCATCCGGAAAGCGTAGGCAATCTAGTTATTGGCGATGACAGCTTGCTGCCTTGCACGCCTGCAGGAGTGATCGAGCTTATTAAGCGCAGCGGCGTGGACATAGCTGGAAAACATGCCGTTGTAATCGGCAGAAGCAATATTGTCGGCAAACCAGTAGCCATGCTGCTTCTTCGCGAGAATGCCACAGTGACGATTTGTCATTCCCGTACGGCTAACATGGAAGAGATTGCTAAGCAAGCAGATATTCTCGTCGTTGCGATTGGTAAAGCTAAGGCAATCGGAAGTAATTTCGTTAAACCAGGCGCGATTGTCATTGACGTAGGCATTAACCGTTTACCTGACGGGAAGTTGGCTGGCGATGTTGATTTTGAGGATTGCTTGGAAACAGCGGGCTATATCACGCCGGTACCTGGCGGAGTGGGTCCAATGACCATTACCCTGCTAATGAAAAATACAATTACAGCAGCAAAAAGGGCTAACGGAATCAAGGAGTGATGGCAGGCATGGCAGATCAGCCTCGAATTTATTCCATAAAAGAGCTTAACCGCTACATTAAGATGAAAATGGAGTCGGATTTGCTTCTAGGCGATGTGTGGCTGCGCGGTGAGATCTCTAATTTCACGCATCACTCCAGCGGTCATATGTATTTTACGCTGAAGGACAGCGACAGCCGAATAAAATCAATTATGTTTGCCTCGCAAAACCAACGCCTTCCCTTTATCCCTAAAGAAGGGACCAAGGTAATTGCCAGAGGTAACATTTCCGTCTACGAACGCGATGGCAATTATCAGTTTTATGTCAATTCCATGCAGCCGGACGGGATTGGAAGCTTATATCTTGCTTTTGAGCAGCTCAAAAGCAAGCTGAGTAATGAGGGGCTTTTCGCGCAATCACGAAAACGGCCAATTCCTCTTTTTCCAAGTGCAATCGGGGTCATTACTTCTCCGACAGGGGCGGCGGTTAGAGACATAATAATAACCTTACAACGACGCTATCCTTTAATACCAATCTATGTCTACCCCGTGTTGGTGCAAGGGACGCAGGCTGCGCCTGCTATCGTTAAAGCGATAGAAGCAATGAACCGTTTTGGCGAGGTTGACGTATTAATAGTTGGGCGCGGCGGCGGATCACTGGAAGAGCTTTGGGCTTTCAATGAGGAAGCTGTCGCACGAAGCATTGCGGCTTCCGTGATTCCTGTAATCAGCGCTGTGGGGCATGAGACGGATTTTACGATAGCGGATTTTGTAGCGGATTTGCGAGCTGCGACTCCGACAGCTGCGGCAGAACTTGCTGTACCGAGTACTTCAGAATTACAGCAGCAGCTTCGCCGTCAGCAGCAGCGGCTCGTGCAAGGTATTCGTTATCGTGTTCAAGACGAAAAGGAAAAACTACAGCGCATTCGTCGTTCACCTTTTTTCTTATATCCGCGGAAATATTTATTGGAGCAGGCCGAACGACTGGATCGTTTGACAGAACGTCTGGAGCAGCGTACAAAGCGAATAACCGATCGTGGTCATACAAGGCTCGCCAGATTACAAACGACACTGGCAGGTCATCATCCCGGTGACAGGGTAGCTTTTGCCTCAAAAAGGTGGCAGACAGCACATAAACAGTTGGAGCATGCCATGAGCATATCCGTTAAGGAGAATAAGCATAAGCTTTTCAGCACGATGAAGCAGCTTGACGCTTTAAGTCCATTAAAGGTTATGTCACGAGGATATAGTCTTGTTTATGACGAGCAGGAACAACGATTGATTAAATCGATTCAAGATGTGAAGCCTGGCGATATCGTTAAGGTGAAGGTAGCAGACGGCCAGCTGGATTGTCATGTAGACTCATTGAGGGGAGCTCGGATGGATGGCAGCAAAGAATCAGAGTGAGCTTACTTTTGAGCAAGCGATGGAAAGATTAGATTCTATTGTATCTAAACTTGAGAACGGCGACGTTCCTCTTGAGACCGCAATCGAGCTGTTTCAAGAAGGCATGAAGCTATCGCAGCTTTGTGGGGGCAAGCTTGAGCAAGTTGAACGTAAGATTGAATTGTTGATAGAGACGGAGCAAGGTTTTCAGAAAAAACCGTTTACAGACGTGAACGAGGATAAAGGGGAATAAGCTTGAACGAGAAGGTCGCAATAAAAACGTATTTATCGCAATGCGCGCAGCAAATTGAAGCTTCGCTTAAACAATCGTTACCTAGCTCATGGGATGTTCCCGAGCGACTAAGGGAAGCGATGATTTATTCGTTAGAAGCTGGCGGCAAACGTCTTAGACCAGCCCTCGTTCTCTCGGCTGCCGAAGCGGTACATGGCAAAGCGACAATCATTGACGCTGCGATGCCTGTTGCCTGTGCGGTTGAATTTATTCATACTTATTCTCTGGTACATGATGATTTGCCTGCAATGGATAATGATGATTATCGCAGGGGCAAGCTGACGAACCATAAGGTGTTTGGCGAGGCCATGGCGATATTGGCAGGAGATGCTTTGCTTACTCACGCATTCCATCTTATTCCTCAGGCTGCACGTCAAGGAGGCGTCGGCGCAGATACTGCTCTTGCCATAGTTGAGGACTTAGCCAAGCTTGCTGGCGCACCCGGCATGGTTGGCGGACAGGTAGCCGATATGCTTGGCGAGCAAGGTATTACTTCCATTGAGGAACTGGAATATATTCATCTTCACAAAACAAGCGATTTGATCGCTTTCTCGGTAACGGCAGGGGGCCGTATCGGAGGGGCGACGGAAAAACAGCTTGAACTTCTTGCTCGTTATGGGCGCAATATCGGGCTTGCATTCCAAATTCAGGATGATATTCTCGATCTGATTGGAGACGAGCAAAAGCTTGGTAAAAAAACGAATAGCGATGTTGCACAAAATAAGGTAACCTATCCTTTCCTTATCGGAATAGAAGAGAGCAAAGCTCAGGTTGAGCGATTAACCCAAGAAGCCAAGTCGTCCATACTGGAAGCAGAGTTTAAAATGCCAGACCGACTTCTTGAAATTGCGGATTATCTCGTTCAACGGGACCATTGAGAATGAAGTGCTTTTTCCATTTTGGTTGGGAAAAAAATCGCAGTATGTTATAATAGGAAAAATGTAGATGTTCATGGGACGGTATTTATTAGCTGTCCGCGAAAGCGAGGAAAGTAACGTGCTGCTTGACCAGATTAACGGACCTCAAGATTTGAAAGCTTTGACAACCGCTCAACTAGAGCAACTGGCCGCTGAAATCCGTCAGTTCCTTATTGAGAAGCTTTCCGTTACGGGTGGTCATCTCGCTCCGAATTTAGGAGTTGTAGAGTTGACCCTAGCCATGCATTATTTATTTAATAGTCCTGAAGATAAATTCATATTTGATGTTGGACATCAATCATATGTGCACAAAATTTTAACTGGTCGAATGGATCGGTTTGATACGCTGCGTAAATATAAAGGGTTATGCGGTTTCGTCAAACGTGCTGAAAGCGAACATGATGTTTGGGAGGCCGGTCACAGCAGCACTTCATTGTCTGCGGCAATGGGAATGGCGCTAGCTCGTGATTTGAAAGGCGAAAGCAATCGCGTAGTTGCCGTAATCGGCGATGGCGCCCTTACTGGCGGCATGGCTTTAGAGGCGCTTAATCATATCGGTCATGAGAAAAAAGATTTGATCGTTATCTTGAATGACAATGAAATGTCCATTGCGCCGAATGTCGGTGCTTTGCATCATTATTTAGGGAAAATACGAACAGATCGTCATTATCATAAAGCGAAAGACGAGCTTCAGCAGTTATTGAACAAAATTCCGGCAATTGGTGGCAAGCTGGCCAAGACGGCTGAAAGGTTCAAAGACAGCTTGAAATATTTGCTTGTCAGCGGGATTTTGTTTGAGCAGTTTGGATTCACATACCTAGGACCGGTTGACGGACACGATATTGAGCAAGTGATCGATATTATGAAACAAGCCGATTCGATGCCTGGACCTGTACTGGTTCATGTACTAACTGTTAAAGGTAAAGGATATTCGCCTGCCGAAGCCGATTCTTTCAAATGGCATGGCATTACTCCATACAAAATTGAGTCCGGCCAAGTTGTTAAGGCTGTAGGCCCGCCGGTATATACGGACGTATTCGGTCAAATGCTAATCGAGCTCGCTGAGAAGGATGATCGGATCGTTGCTGTTACGCCGGCTATGCCGGGCGGATCTGGCTTGCTTCCTTTTGCGGCAAAATTCCCGAACCGGATGATAGATGTCGGAATTGCTGAGCAGCATGCGGCTACAATGTCTGCGGCGCTTGCCATGGAAGGCATGAAGCCTGTGTTTGCTGTATACTCGACATTCTTGCAGCGTGCATACGATCAGGTCGTTCACGATATTTGCCGTCAGAATCTCAATGTTATTTTTGCGATTGACCGTGCAGGGTTTGTTGGACCGGACGGCGAAACGCATCATGGCGTATACGATATTTCTTTTTTGAGACATATTCCCAACTTGGTCATTATGATGCCTAAGGATGAGAATGAGCTTAGACAGATGCTTAAGACAGCCGTTGATTACGACGACGGACCGATCGCTGTACGTTATCCTCGAATCGCGGGTTTAGGCGTAGAGATGGATCCCAATCCGCAAGCACTTCCTATAGGAAAGTGGGAAACAGTACGCGAAGGTGATTCAGGAGTAATATTGGCCATCGGTCCTATGCTTCAAGTTGCCGAAGAAGCTGCAGGACTTCTCAAGCGTGAAGGTATTAACGTTCAAATCGTAAATGCACGATTTATTAAGCCGCTTGACGAACAAATGCTACTAGCCCTTGCAGCTGAGGGCAAGCATATGATCGTATTGGAAGAGAATGCAGAGCTTGGCGGTTTAGGAAGCTCAGTGCTGGAATTTTATTCACTTAAAGGCATTTACGGATTGTCAATTCGGATCATAGGCGTGCCTGATATATTTGTTGAGCATGGAACCATTCAGGAACAAAGAAAAGAAATCGGGTTAACTGCTGAGCGAGTGGCTACCGAATTGAAAACAATGCATCCAAGGCGTATGAAGCGGGTTACTGGACAACAGTGACGACTGAGGGAGAAAGATGACAACAACAGCGAAAGAACGGATTGACGTGCTGCTGGTTGAGCGCGGCTTTTATGAAAGCAGGGAAAAGGCAAAAGCCGCTTTGATGGCGGGTCTTGTTCTTGTCAATGATGAGCCTGTTGACAAAAGCGGGATGAAAGTACCTAGAACAGCGGACATAAAGGTTAAAGGCGCACTTCATCCTTATGTTAGCCGTGGGGGCTTGAAGCTTGAAAAAGCCATACGGGTATTCGGGATTGAGTTGAACGGCCGCGTAATGCTTGATATTGGTGCTTCGACAGGCGGTTTTACGGATTGTGCTCTCCAGAACGGGGCATCCTATGTTTATGCGATTGATGTCGGCTATAATCAGCTTGATTGGTCGCTTAGACAAGATGAACGCGTCCACGTTATGGAACGTACCAACTTCCGGTATACACAGCCTGCTGACTTGTTAGGTCCGCAGCCAACGTTTGCAAGCATTGATGTTTCCTTTATTTCGTTAAAGCATATATTGCCTGCATTATCTACATTATTGTCGGTTGGTTCCGGCATTGTCGCGCTAATTAAGCCGCAATTTGAAGCTGGCCGTGAGAAAGTCGGTAAATCGGGCGTCGTTCGCGATTCCGGCGTGCATAGAGATGTGCTCCGAACGGTTTTGACTACTGCAGCGGAGCTTGGTTATTCTTTGCAGAATATCACCTTCTCTCCAATTACTGGAGGAGAAGGAAATATCGAGTTTTTGGCTTATTGGACTTGGTCAGCTGAGCCGAATGCCGCAATTCCAAACGATGAATCGTTGGCTGATTTAGTCAAACAAGCGAATGAAACCTTTACTACGAATAAATAATAGTTAACTAGGAAGGTGTCGAGCAGTGTTTTAGCTGCCGGCATCTTTTTTACTTTACAGCAGTATGCACCTTTTGATAAACTATAGAAAAGCAAACAAACGTTCGGTGATCTCCGCATAAAGGAAAAAGCCCCCAGCATAGCGAACGATTAAGATAACAATCCATTTACGAATGGGGGATGCTTATGGGGACGTACGGGGATTTAATAATTATGCTGTTTGCAGGCGGTTTATTTTTGGTCTGGCTGTTTAGGGTCTTTCACCGATGGCTGCATGCACCTGCGAGCGTTAATCGTTTAAAGCTAGGCAAAGGCGGCGCGCTTGCGGCAGATGATGAAAATATTATATTGTTGGAGCAAGCAGGATATGAGGTAAGCTCAGGCAAGCATTTAGTGCCGATACCGATCAAGCTGAATGATATTCCGCTTGGGAAGGGAAGTCGGTTATATATTGACTATATTGCGGAAATGGATAATCACACGTTCATCGTGAAGACTGCTCGTGATCGCATGCCGATCGATTGGACGCCAAGCGGAGTGAGAGACCGATTACTTGTGTATTCGCTCCTTCTCCCGGAATGCGACGGTGTTTTGTTCGTGGATGCGAAAGAAAAGCTCATTCGAAAAATCACGTTTCACATCTCAGAATAATAATTCACGGAGGTTATTGCATGAAAGGGATTCGTCAGTATCGAATCAAAGAAATTATTACCAATAGCATAATTGAGACACAGGAGGAGCTGGTGGAGGCACTTCGCGGCTCAGGTATGCAGGTAACTCAGGCAACCGTTTCTCGTGATATGAAGGAATTAATGCTCATCAAAGTTCCCGCAGGTGAAGGAAGGTACAAGTACTCCATTCCCCAAGAGCATCAAAAACAAAATCCGATCCATAAGCTAAAGCGTGCTTTGTTTGATCATTTTGTACATATTGACTATACAGATAACCTCGTAGTGATGAAGTGTCTGCCTGGGTCTGCGAATGCGATTTGCGCATTAGTCGATAACATGGAGTGGTCAGAGGTTATGGGTACAATATGCGGAGATGATACAATTTTGATGATTTGCCGGACGAAGACGCAAAGCGGCGAAGTCGTAGAACGAATACTTGAGCTGTTGAACTAAGGGAGGTATTTAACCATGCTGCGTGAGTTGTCTATAAGGAATTTAGCGGTAATTGAAGAAGTGAACGTTACTTTTCATCATGGCTTTCATGTGTTGACAGGAGAAACAGGTGCAGGCAAATCGATATTGATCGATGCACTTAGCTTGCTGGTAGGCGGCAGAGGCTCCGCAGACATGGTTCGATATGGCTGTGACAAGGCTGAGATGGAGGCCTTATTCGATCTTCAAGGCAACCATCCGGTATGGGGTGTGCTTAACAAACTGGGCGTGCATGCTTTATGTGAAGAGATGCTGGTCATTAGACGAGAGCTTTCAGCACACGGGAAGAGCAGCAGCAGAGTGAATGGGCAGCTCGTTACAATGACCATGCTAAGGGAAATCGGCGAATGTCTTGTAAACATACATGGCCAGCATGAGCATCAATCGCTGCTTCGTACAGAGCAGCATTTGGAATGGCTTGATCTGTTTGCCGGCGATTTGCTCATCGAACGCAAACAAATTTATCGCAGCGTATTCAGTAGTTTGCAGCAGGCAAGGGCTTCGCTACGGGATTTAGAAAACTCGACCAGACATAATGTGCAAATGCTTGATCTTTATCGGTTTCAGATTGAGGAGATCACGAACGCACAGCTAAAGCCGCAAGAGGATGAATTGCTAGCTGAAGAACGGCGCAAGCTAATGTACGCGGGGAAAAGAATGGATTCGGTTTCTGAGGCCTATGATTTGCTTTATGGAGGCAAAGGGCTTGATATGGTCAGTAAGGCAGTTGCGAAACTGATCGATATTCAAACCTATGATCCTGCTAAATTAAACCCGTTGCTAGAACAGCTGCAATCTGCTTTTTATCAAGCAGAGGATGCTGCATTCCAGCTGCGGGACTATAGAGATGGAATTGATTCTGATCCTGATCAGCTTTCACAAGTGGAAGACAGGCTTGATTTGATCAATGGTTTGAAGCGTAAATACGGAGAGACGATTCCAGATATTTTGGCTTATTTAGATCGGACAATAATTGATCGCGACAAAATAGAAAATCGAGACCAGCTGCTTGAGGAGCTTCGTCTAGAAGAAACAAAACTGTACGATCAGGCCTTGGTATTAGCACAGGAATTATCTCAGCTGCGAGAACATGCTGCTACAAAGCTGTCTGAGGCGATTGAGAATGAGCTGAGACAGCTCCAAATGCCATCCGCGAAGTTCTGTGTCCAAATTGATACCACTGTCGGAGGCTCCGGTGAGACGAAGCAAATTCGTCTTCATTCGAATGGCATGGACGAAGCGATATTCATGCTCTCCACTAATCCGGGCGAACCGATGAAGCAGCTAAGTAAGATTGCTTCCGGTGGAGAAATGTCACGAATTATGCTCGCCCTTAAGAGTATTTTTGCGGAAATTGATCAAGTCCCTGTGCTTATTTTCGATGAGGTTGATACAGGAGTTAGCGGACGGGCAGCACAAGCCATTGCAGAGAAAATGTCTAAGCTCGCATTAAAGTGCCAGGTTTTCTCGATTACTCACTTGCCTCAAGTGGCATGCATGGCCGATCATCATTATGAAATTCGCAAACAGGTTATTGGAGCAAGAACTTCGACTTCTGTTAGCGAGCTAATTGATACAGTACGCATTGATGAACTTGCCCGTATGCTCGGCGGTGTGGAAGTTACGGAAAAAACAAGGCATCATGCACAAGAAATGCTTGATTTGGCTCATAGACAGAAGGGGGCGTAATGGAAGCCAATTCGGGAATCTTTTTGCGGACATAAAACATGCGGGTGAGGGTAACTTAAAGGTACGCCAATGGCGACTTAACCTTTTTCGTCATGCGATGGAATTACAGGGAGCGTGAAATCATTGAACTCCAGTCAAAGGAAGCGATGGTTTGGCCTAGTTCTCGTTTTCTTCATTTGCGTGATCGGAAGCTCCACTCCGTTTCAACATTTTGCCGCAATCCCGAATGAACTTCGTTTATTCTCCGGGCAGCTGAAACGATTACAATACGGAGTGCCCGTTCATGCAGAAGTAACGGTCGACCCACAAATGCTTCAGATTAACGGATCAACCAGTCATTCTTTATCCGTAAATTTGAACGAACCACTGTMACTTCAGTCGAGTCAAAGTGGTCAAACCAAGATGAAAGTGAAATTATTTGGTAAAATTCCATTTAAAACTGTAAAAGTTAATGTGGTACCTGATTTACGTGTTATTCCAGGAGGTCAAACGATTGGCGTCAAAGTCAAATCATCCGGCATTTTAGTTGTAGGTCATCATCAAGTGGCTGGAAGTGACGGGATGAAGCAATCCCCAGGCGAGGCCGCAGGACTCCGTCTAGGTGATTTGATTGTTAAGATCAATGGAACAAGCATTAATCAAGTTCACAGGGTTGCAGAGCTAAGTGAGAAGGCTGGCAATGATAAGCGGCCGCTTGAGGTCACTTACAAGCGAGACGGGCAGTTAAATAAAACGCTCCTGAACCCCGTTTTTGATGCGGAGGATAAGGCTTGGAGATTAGGCTTGTATATCCGTGATTCGGCTGCGGGAGTAGGCACGCTGACTTTTTATGCTCCTGATCAAGGAGTTTACGGAGCACTCGGGCATGTAATTACAGACATGGACACGCAAACCCCTATCGATGTTGGAGAAGGCCAGATCTTACAGTCCAGCGTTACGTCTATTAACAAAAGCCAAAATGGCGAGCCGGGAGAAAAAAGAGCGCATTTTGTGAAAGAAAGCAAAATATTAGGCAATGTGGAGCGTAATACTCCATTTGGTATTTTCGGCAAAATGAATGAAGTTCCAACGCATAGCTACAGCGAGAAATCGGTTCCCGTCGCTTTTGCCGAAGATGTGAAAGAAGGTTCGGCGCAAATTTTGACTGTTGTGAATGGACAGAAGGTTGAACGCTTTGATATCGAGATCGTTCACGTATCCAAGCAATCTGGTCCGGCAACGAAAGGCATGGTTATCAAAATAACGGACAAGCGTCTGTTGAGTAAGACCGGTGGTATTGTTCAAGGAATGTCGGGCAGCCCCATAATACAGGATGGCAAGTTAGTTGGAGCTGTAACCCATGTATTCGTCAATGATCCCTCTTCTGGTTATGGCTGCTTTATCGAGTGGATGCTTCAAGATGCAGGTGTACTGTTGAAATCAGCAAATGGATATATCGGTGAAGCTGCATAATTAACGTTTGATAACAAAACGTCTGCTTAAGCTGATACTAAGCTAAAGCAGACGTTTTTTTTATGAAGAAACCCAGCTAAATTAAAAACCGCGTGAATGAACGGAATGGCCATGAATTTTGTCGAAGAAGAACGAATCGAATCATTCCATGTAATAAATTTTTTATTATATCGAATCGCCATAAAAAAATAAAGAAAAATAATTTTCGACAGAAGGAATTCAACTTCACATGTCGAAAACTTTAAGCAGACAACTAGTGAGCGTAATCATCAATATCATTTAGAGGAGGACCACAACTTGCATAAGATCGAAGTATTATTAGCAGATGACAACCGTGAATTTACTAACCTGTTATCGGAATACATATCAGAACAAAGTGATATGAGTGTGAGTGGAGTCGCGTACAACGGAGAAGAGGTTCTTAGACATTTGGAGGAAACAAGAAAGGTTCCAGATGTACTTATCCTTGATATTATTATGCCTCATTTAGACGGACTGGGTGTTCTCGAGCGTTTGAAAGAAATGAATTTATCCCCAATGCCAAAAATCATTATGTTGACTGCTTTTGGTCAAGAAAATATTACGCAAAAAGCTGTACAGCTTGGTGCCTCATATTATATCTTAAAGCCATTTGATATGGATATTTTAGCTAATCGTATTCGTCAGTTGGCTGGGAATCCAACGTATTCCTCAACAGGCAGCTTCACGACGAGCTCCTCTTCGCTGAAGTCAAATGTTGTTCCCATTGCTAAAGGGAAAAATTTGGATGCCAATATTACGAGCATCATTCATGAAATCGGTGTACCAGCGCATATTAAAGGGTACCAATATTTGCGTGAAGCCATTACGATGGTGTACAACAACATCGAAATCCTTGGCGCAATTACCAAAACACTTTATCCTGCTATCGCCGAAAAGTTCAAAACTACACCATCCCGCGTAGAACGTGCGATCCGTCACGCGATCGAAGTCGCTTGGACGCGCGGCAATATCGACAGTATTTCACACCTGTTCGGTTATACAATCAATATTAGCAAATCAAAACCTACGAACTCGGAATTCATTGCGATGGTGGCTGATAAGCTGCGGATTGAGCATAAAGTAAGCTGAGAGTAAGAGGGGGATTTGTAAGGGGTTACAGATCTTGAAGGTGAACGATACTGATATCACGACGGAGGCCGGGACATTTATTGTCTCGGTTTTTTCTGTTTTCGATACGAAAATAGATTCCGTAAAAACAAAAAAAGGCCCTGTCAGGATGCCTTAGTTGTAAACAACTCTTCTGTTTAAATAAACATTGCTTCCATATTTCTTGATTAATCCCGTAGATTCTGCTTTTATAAAGCTATGAATTTCTTTTAGGCGTTGTGTCTTTGGCTGAATCGTTTCTTTTACTTTACCATCTACGGTAACGTCGAACACGATGATCATCTTTGCACCTCTTCTTCTTAGGATAGTCTTATCATAATCCTGATGTATTTAGAGATCATAAAATGGAATGCTGACAAATGTAATTTTATTTAATAATCATCATCGCAATGTAAATTAATCGAATAGAGGTGACAGGATGAGAGCGGTATATGCAGGGAGCTTTGATCCCATTACGCTTGGCCATGTATCTGTTATCGAGAGAGCTTTTCAATTATTTAGCGAGGTTCACATTATAGTTGCAAACAACCGTTCAAAAAGACATCATTTTACAATTGAACAGCGAACAGAGCTTGTTGCGTTGTCCATTCCACAGGACGAAAAGCTGCAAATTATTCCTTATGAGGGAATAGTAGCGGATTATATTAATAAACATGATATTAACGTAGTCATTCGGGGTATCCGGAATGCGACGGATCTTGAATATGAGCTGCAGCTTGAGCAATATATCCGAAATACGACGATGGCGGATACGATTTACTTATCGCCCTATACGCACTACATGCAAACAAGCAGCTCGCTAGTCAGAATGTTTTTGATGTCAGACAAGACAGAACTTGCTGCTTCCTATATGGTACCCAAAGCATACTTGCAGATGCTGGATTACGTGGAGTAGCCATTAGCATGCAATCAAATGAAAAAACCGCCAGACAGGGATCATTTAGATCCTTGTTTGGCGGTTTAAGTTATTAATAAATTAGCTTTGCGGTTTTGGTGGGCGAGGTCGCTTCTGTTTGAAGCGTGGAGCTACATAATTGCGTTTTCGATCCCGGAAAAAAGTCCAGCCTGCGATAAAGCCTGCGCCTGCCGCGAACATAATAAAGCCGAGTAAAAATTTCAGCCATTCAAAATCAGGCGTAATGGTTGTGTCACCAAATTCAGAAAAATAAACGAATATAGAATCTTTCATTTTTAAAAAACCAAAGCATGCAAGCAGGCCGGGAATTACCAACATGAGGATTGCAATAAATCGGGCAGCAACTAATTTCATAAATACAGTGTCTCCTTATCGGTCAAAATATACAGTTAGCTCTATCATACCTTTTTACGCTAAGAGTGTCTATTTCATAAACGACGATGCCTTCAGCGGTAAAAACAGGTACAATAGGGATGAATGTCATGTTACAATGCCAATGGGCACTTCTTGGGATGAAAAGAATAGGCAACACCAGCATATATTGAAGGTAATGACGGAGGGAATGATATTATGGCAATACAGGTAGACGTAGCAGTACTCGGGGGCGGACCTGGCGGATACACGGCGGCCATTCGTGCTGCTCAATTAGGGAAATCGGTTGCGATTATTGAAATGGACAAACTCGGAGGCACTTGCTTACATAAAGGATGTATTCCAAGTAAATCGCTGCTGCGCAGTGCGGAGGTTTATTCTACCTTGCTTGAAGCAAGCTCATATGGCATTCAAGTCGCTGATGGAGCTATTTCATTGGATTTCGGGAAAGTGCAGGACCGCAAAGCGCAAACAGTAGATCAGCTGTTCCGCGGACTTAAAAGCTTGATGAAGAAAAACGGGATTCAAATTATTCAAGGCAAAGGAAGAGTAATCGGACCTTCCATTTTCTCACCTCGCAGCGGTTCGTTGGCGGTAGAGCTGCCAGATGGAGAAATGGAATCGGTTGTTTCAACTAATCTCATTATTGCGACAGGCTCAAGACCCCGTTCACTGCCAGGTTTGATACCGGATGGTGAATACATTATGTCTAGTGACGAAGCGCTTGTGATGGACGAGCTGCCGAGCTCAATCATTATTGTCGGCGGAGGCGTAATCGGCGTTGAGTGGGCTTCAATGCTGCAGGATTTCGGTGTACAAGTCACGTTGGTGGAGGCGGGTTCACGTTTGCTGCCAGGTGAGGACACTGAGGTGTCTGCGGAGCTTACTAGACTTTTGAGCAAGCGGGGAGTACGTATACTTACAGGCGTACAGCTGCAAACTGACCAGTATAAAGGTGAGAACGGTGAAGTTTCTATCGTAGCTGCTACAACGGATGGAGATGTCGTGCTAACGGCCGAGAAACTACTGGTTTCTATTGGCCGTCAAGCGAATGTGGAAGGAATCGGCCTTGAAAACACGGATATCCGCACAATAAACGGCATGATTGAAGTCAATGCGTTCGGTCAAACGAGCGAGCCGCATATTTATGCGATCGGTGATGTCATAGGCGGCGTTCAGCTCGCGCATGCTGCTGCACACGAGGGGCTAATTGCGGCTGAGCATATAAGCGGTGAGAAGCCGGCAGCTGTAGAGGCGCATCTCATTCCAAGATGTATTTACTCTCGTCCCGAAATCGCTTCCTACGGTTTAACAGAGGATGGAGCCCGGGCGAAAGGTCATGATATCAAAACGGGAAAAATACCGTTCCAAGCGATCGGCAAAGCTCTCGTATTAGGAGAGAAGGATGGTTTCGTAAAAGTAATAGCCGATCGGAAGACGAATGACATCGTTGGCGTTCATATGATAGGCGCCCATGCCACTGATTTGATATCAGAGGCTGCGCTGGCAAGCGTACTAAACGCAACGCCTTGGGAAGTCGGACAAATGATCCATCCACACCCGACGCTTGCAGAGGCGCTTGGTGAAGCGATGCTTGCGGTTGATGGCAATGCAATATCGTTCTAAGGAAGACTGTTTTCTTTTTGAATCAAATGGAGTTATAATATATATGATCAAGTCTTAGTACCAGGTTATAATAGAGTTTAAAAAAGGAGGAACACCTTATGACCCAATCTGCTTCCACTGGGCAAAATGTTCGTCATTTGGAATTAGGGCTTAGCGATGAGCAAGCAATTGATATGTACGCAACTATGGTGACCGCACGTAAGTTTGATGAGCGCATGCTGCTGCTGCAGCGCGCCGGCAAAATTAATTTCCACGTTTCTGGAGTAGGCCAAGAGGTGGCTCAGGTAGCCGCAGCTTATGCGCTTGATCGTGAAAACGATTATTTTTTACCTTATTACCGTGACTATGGATTTGTGCTCTCTGTTGGCATGACGCTGCGTGATTTATTGTTATCAGTATTCGCCAAAGCAGAAGATCCAAACAGCGGCGGGCGCCAGATGCCGGGCCATTTCGGTTCTAAGAAGCTCCGAATCGTAACAGGTTCAAGTCCAGTTACCACACAGGTACCGCATGCGGTGGGCATAGCGCTTGCTGCGAAAATGAAAAATAAGTCACTGGTCAGCTTTGTAACTTTTGGTGAAGGTTCAAGCAATCAAGGCGACTTCCATGAAGGCTGCAACTTTGCAGGCGTACACAAGCTGCCCGTTATTTTCATGTGCGAAAATAATCAATACGCCATTTCGGTGCCTGTACATAAGCAGCTGGCTGGAACGGTCGCTGATCGTGCGATCGGCTATGGCTTTCCCGGCTTCCAGGTAGACGGCAACGATGCGCTTGAAGTCTTCAGCGTAGTCAAGGATGCGCGTGAACGCGCCATTGCTGGTGAAGGCCCGACGCTAATTGAAGCGTTAATGTACCGG
Organism: Paenibacillus sp. 01T443; assembly: GCF_056398325.1. Taxonomy (NCBI): domain Bacteria; kingdom Bacillati; phylum Bacillota; class Bacilli; order Caryophanales; family Paenibacillaceae; genus Paenibacillus; species Paenibacillus sp. 01T443. The sequence goes on along the minus strand of NZ_JBFTPE010000001.1, from coordinate 350,490 downwards.
ATCTCTCCACATTCAACATCAGATAATGATCTGGCTTATCGCACGAAGGAAGAGGTTGATCTTAACCGGGCGAAAGACGGCATACCTAAATATAAACAATACCTAATAGATTGCGGTATTTGGAACGAGGAGCTTGAGACTGAGCTTCAAGCCAAAATTCGCAAGCTGCTTGATGAGGCTACTGAATATGGCGACAAAGCGCCGTTCCCGACGCCGGAATCTACATTGCTGCATGTCTATGCGGATGATGCTGAGCAAGGAGGTAAGGAATAATGGCAGTAATCGAATATATTGACGCCATTCGGCAAGCGATGAAAGAAGAGATGGAACGCGATGAGGATGTCTTCGTACTCGGGGAGGACGTTGGTCTCAAGGGCGGCGTATTCACAACGACCAAAGGTCTGCAGGAGCAATTCGGCGAGCTGCGCACGCTTGATACACCGCTTGCAGAGTCTGCTATTGCTGGCGTTGCGATCGGTGCGGCAATGTACGGCATGAAGCCAATAGCAGAAATGCAGTATTCCGATTTCATGTTCCCGGCGACGAATCAAATTATTAGCGAAGCGGCCAAAATACGGTACCGCTCCAATAATGACTGGACTTGTCCGCTTGTTATCCGCGCGCCAATCGGAGGCGGCGTGTTTGGCGGATTGTATCATTCACAATGTCCGGAATCCGTGTTTTTCGGTACACCAGGCCTCAAAATCGTTGCTCCATACCGGGCCTATGATGCAAAGGGCTTGCTGAAGGCCGCTGTGCGTGATCCTGACCCAGTGATTTATTTTGAAAATAAAAAATGCTATAAGCTGATCACAGGCGAGGTTCCCGATGATGATTATATTGTTCCTATCGGGAAAGCAAATGTTCTTCGCGAAGGCGACGATATTACCGTTATCGGTTATAGTCTGCCGCTTCATTTTGTAGAGCAGGCTGCGGCTGAGCTCGAAGGCGAAGGCATAAGCGCTCATATTCTTGATTTGCGTACGCTTCAGCCGCTCGATAAAGAGGGGATTCTGGAAGCGGTTCGGAAAACTGGTAAGGTGCTCATTATCCACGAAGATAATAAGACAGGCGGCGTTGGTGCTGAGGTGTCCGCAATTATAGCCGAAGAGCTGCTTTACGAGCTGGATGCACCGATTATGAGACTATGCGGACCAGATGTACCGGCGATGCCGATCAACCCGCCAGGCGAGAAATTTTTTATGCTCAATAAAGAAAAAGTAAAAGAAGCGATGCGTCAGCTAGCGCTCTATTAGAATACTAGAAGATATAAGGTTTAAGCTTATATGTCACCGCGAAACGTATGCTGCGCCGCCAGAGGACGGCAGTAGCCGTTTACGCTTGGGCCAGTAGGGAGATGTGAATTATGAAAACTATGACGGAAATCGTCGTTCCGCAGCTTGCGGAATCGCTCGTATCGGCCACAATTGATAAATGGCTGAAGCAGCCAGGTGACTGGGTCGATATCTATGAACCGGTCTGCGAGATTATTACAGACAAAGTAAATGCGGAATTGCCTTCAACCGTTGCAGGCAAGCTCGTGGAAATTTTGGTAAGCAAAGGCGAGACTGTTCCAGTTGGCACAGCTATTTGCATTATCGAAACAGAAGGATCCGCAGGAAATGCCGGTCAGGAGACCAAGTCGGTTCCATCGAAACATGCAGCGCAACCTCAAACAAACGAAGCTGTAGTAGAAGACGCTCCTATGCGCAATCGTTTCTCACCTGCCGTACAGCAGCTGGCAGCCGAACATGCAATCCGTCTGACCGATGTTCCCGGAACAGGTTTAGGTGGGCGCATTACACGCAAGGATGTTCTTGCGTATCTTGAAGCTGGTGCAGGCAAGGGAAGTCAGTCATCAGGCGGAAATAACGCAGCACCGGCGCCACGTACAGTAGATGCAGCAGCACAGGTTCGCTCCTCTGGTCTTCACTTGACGGAAACACCAAAGTTTCCGAAAATTGAGGTGGAGGGTGCGTCCGGAACAGGCCGCGGAGATAATTTCATCGATGTAACGCCTATTCGCAATACGATTGCACGCAACATGAGACAAAGCGTGACTGAAATTCCACATGCTTGGACGATGATTGAAGTGGATGTGACTAATCTTGTTTTGCTTAGAAACAAGCTTAAGGACGACTTTATGAAGCGTGAGGGCATTAATTTAACTTATTTAGCATTCTTGCTCAAAGCAGTCGTAAATGCGATTAAAGATGTGCCGATCATGAATTCGATGTGGGCGGTAGACAAAATAATAGTGAAGCGTGATATTAATATCGCTCTAGCTGTAGGAACGGAAGATTCCGTGCTTACGCCCGTTATCAAAAATGCCGACCACAAAAACGTTGCAGGTTTGGCTAAAGAAATCGAAGAGCTTGCCCGTAAGACAAGAGAAGGTAAACTGACTTTGTCTGATATGCAAGGCGGTACCTTTACCGTTAATAATACGGGCTCGTTTGGCTCGATTTTGTCCTATCCGATCATCAACTACCCGCAGGCTGCAATCTTGACGTTTGAATCGATCGTGAAGCGCCCTGTTGTCATTAATGATATGATTGCGGTTCGTTCCATGGCTAATTTATGCTTATCTCTTGATCATCGGATTTTGGACGGTGTCATTTGCGGACGTTTCTTACAGCGCGTTAAGGATAATTTGGAAAGCTTTAATTTAGAAAGCAAATTGTATTAGAAAAGGGGAACACCATCATGGCTGAAGCGGATAACGCAAAAAGCTTGAGACGGCTGGATGCCCATTATATCGGCATGCTCGATTACGCTCAGGCGTGGGAGCTGCAAAAAGCATACGTAAAGCAAATAGACCAGGAGGAGCGGGAACAATCGCTGCTCCTTCTTCAGCATCCGCCTACTTATACGATGGGCTCCGACAAGCATCCAGAACATTTGCTCCTCGATGAGGCGCAGCTTAAGGAACGCGGAATTACTTTGTTCCAAATCGATCGCGGCGGAGACATTACGTATCATGGTCCAGGGCAGCTGGTGGGCTATCCGCTTCTGTATCTGGAAGCCGAGGGTCTTGATTTACATGCGTATTTGCGAAGCCTGGAGCAGGTCATTATTAATTGGCTTAACGAGTATGGTATAGATGCAGGCAGAAAGCCGGAATATACTGGAGTGTGGGTTGGCAATCTCAAGATTGCAGCCATTGGAGTGAAATTTAATAAAGCCCGGCATCGGCGGGGCTTTATTACAAGTCATGGTTTTGCGCTCAATATTAAATCAGGGATTGCTGAGGAGGGGTTTAGCGGGATCATTCCCTGCGGAATCCAACAATACGGAGTAACCTCCTTCAATGATTTAACGGGTCTCGAGCTATCGGTAGAGGAAGCGGCCAAGCAGCTGCTCCCTCATTTTGTCAGAGAATTTAAATGTGAATTGGATTTAATAAAGAAATAGCGAGCCAATACCGGCCAACAAGGTTGTTACAATGAGTGCGGTTACGACTAAAATGGCAACGAGTCTAATCAAACGTTGTCTGCGCATTAGGAAAACCCCTTTCTTGATTTGGAACATCATCGAATGTTCTGAGCTTGTCATTTACTCTATTGTATACGAAAGTAATGGACGGAGGAAACGTTAATGATTGCAAAAGACCGATTAGTGAATGAATTTATGGAATTAGTACAAGTGGATAGCGAAACAAAAAATGAACAAGAAATCAGCCGTGTGCTTAAACTGAAATTTGAGGCGCTTGGCTTAAAGGTTAGTGAAGATGATGCGGCAGCTAAGACAGGTCATGGAGCAGGAAACATGTTTGCCATATGGGAAGCTGAGGGTGTGGAAGCAGCGCCAACTATATTTTTTACCTGTCATATGGATACCGTTACGCCAGGCGTTGGCATTAAGCCGCAATTGGATGCGGATGGTTACATACGGAGCGATGGCACGACGATTTTAGGCGCGGATGATAAAGCCGGTATTTCCGCGATTTTTGAGGCTATTCGTGTTGTACAGGAGCAATCGCTGCCGCATGGGCGCATTCAATTCGTTATTACAGTCGGTGAAGAATCAGGACTACTGGGCGCTCGCTCTCTGAATTCATCAAAGCTAGAAGCGAAGTTTGGGTATGCCCTGGATTCGAACGGAGCGATAGGGGATATTGCTGTAGCAGCACCGACACAAGCGAAGGTAACGATTAAAATGTATGGTCGTTCGGCCCATGCAGGTGTCAATCCAGAGGATGGCATAAGCGCTATTCAAGTTGCGGCAAAGGCGATTGCAAGAATGCCTCTTGGACGTATCGATGAGGAGACAACTGCGAACATTGGCCGTTTTGAAGGCGGAGGCGCTACAAATATCGTGTGTGATTATGTAAAGCTGGATGCTGAAGCAAGAAGTATCGTACAGCATAAGCTGGACAATCAAATCGAAGCGATGCGAAAAGCGGTAGAAAGCGCAGCGGAAGAGTTTGGGGCGCGAGGAGAGCTGGAGAGCGAAGTAATTTACCCGGCATATCAGTATGATGATGAGGATCCAGTCGTACAATTGGCGAAAAAAGCGATCATCGCTATCGGCCGCACACCGCGCACGTTCCACTCGGGCGGAGGCAGCGATGCGAATATTTTTAACGGCTTAGGCATTCCTACGGTCAATCTGGCCGTTGGCTACGAACATATTCATACAACGAAAGAACAAATTAAGGTCGAAGACTTAGTCAAAACGACCGAGCTTGTGGTAGAAATCATTAAGCAGGCAGCACAAGCTGAATAATTAAACGAAAAAGATTTTTCGCCGATTGCTGAAATGCATTAGCTTGCCGAACATGACAGAAAGCCCTTCATTCATACGGCTCAGCTTAGGCTGAACGCGGATGGAGGGTTTTTGTCTTTTTGCTTTATAAGACGGATTTAATTTGTTTTCTCTAAAGGAACACGGCGCACGCTGATAACGCCTGTATATTCGGACATAGGTGTCTTGGATAAAGATGAAGCAGATAGTTTGCGCAGCTGATGCTTAATTTCCCAACCTTTACCTACTAATCGTAAATGATTCAACGCAATGTATTGTTTCATATTATTCGCCCCTGTCGTTTTGATATAATGATAGTTATGCAGCGGCTGGACAAGTTATGCGCAGTAAACAAACAACAATTAAGGGAGAGATTACGATTGGAAGAGCAACAACCGACTGTTCTATGGCGTGAAGAAACCATTCATACTGAGCCTATATTTGAAGGTAAAATGATAACTCTGCAGGTTGATACCGTAACGCTTGCGGATGGCAGAACAGCGACAAGAGAAATCGTGAAGCATCCCGGAGCGGCTGCCGTTATGGCATTATTAGACGGAAAGCTCCTTGTGGTTGAGCAATTTCGCAAGCCGCTTGAAAAATTTCAAATCGAAATTCCTGCAGGCAAACTAGACCCTGGAGAAGATCCGTTAACGGCTGCAGCTCGCGAGCTTGAGGAGGAGACGGGTTACCGCTCCAACGAACTGAAGCTATTGAGCGCATTTTACACCTCCCCAGGTTTCGCTGATGAGAAACTATATATCTATTTCACGGACAAGGTAGAGCAAGGCGTGCAAAACCCGGACGACGATGAAGATCTCAAAGTTGAAGCCATTACACTAGAGCAAGCCGAAGCCTACATACTAGAGGGTCGTATCAGTGATGCCAAAACGATTTTGGCAGTCTATGCATGGAAACTATATATTCTAACTGGTCGGCTGTAGCCGACCTTCTTTTCTATCTACATACCCGTCATACCCCGCTATAACTCTTCATACAATACAATAAAAAAGACAACCCCTTTTTGTAAAATTTCGATGTTTTACCCATATGAGGAAATCGATGATTATTGAAATAGATGAAAATAAAATAGACTCCAAGTTTAGTTTTAACTATAAATTTCTATTTTGAGAACAGCAGATGTAGTTCAAGAGCAATTAACTTGAAAATATACCGTTAATCACGCTTCGGTGGTTTAGTTGTTTCGTTTAACTGGAAATTCCCCATCTAAATAAGCTGAATTATGCTAAATTGGATCAGCTGATTAAGTTTAGAAGGAGTTTTTCCAGTTAATCGCATAAATTCAGCTGATACCAACGAAATAGCTGGAGAAATTCCTGTTACATTGCAGGTGTCCAGAGGGTGCAACTCTTGAGGCCTCCTTTGGAGGGAAGGTTTTGACGGGGTTTGAAACTCTTAAAGATATATTGGTATTAATCCGTAAGAGTAGCCCAATCTCGTCCATCAAACGTTAAGCGTGTCCCCCAGGGACGAAAGCGCTCCTCCGTAAACAAAGGTTACATATGCCGGATGATCTCCAACGTTAGTCGAATTGCGGGTGTCCAGAGGGTGCAACCCTTGGGGCCCTCCCTTGGAAGGGAGGGTTTGGGTGGGTTCGAATAGCTCTTAGAATAGCTCTTAAAAATAATAACCCTTGAGGGCAGGGAGAAATCCTTTATAAAGGGCTGGGTTCCACAATCGTGAAAGGTTTGGTGACCATGATAAAAAATCAATTGTCATTGTATGTATTCGTATCCGTACTTTTTGTCGTGGGTGTTATTTTCGGAGCGTTAATGGTCAATGCTCTTACGCTTGAGCAGCAGCAGGAGCTTGCACAAGACGTCGATCAATATGTTCAGCTCATGAATGACGGCATTGGTTCAGGAGCGGCCCATTCCTTTTGGGATCGTTTTTTCTTCCACAGCAAATGGCTGCTGTTATTGTGGCTTTTGGGCATCACAGTTGTTGGCATACCAGGGGTGCTAGCCCTTAATTTCTTAAAGGGAGCACTGGTCGGATTTTCGGTAGGAACACTCATCAATCAATATGCATGGAAAGGCGTACTATTTTCATTGGTCTCGATTGCCCCGCAAAACATGATAGCTGTTCCGGCAATGGTCATTATGAGTGCGGCTGCGATTTCGTTCTCCATGTTTGTTATCAAGAATAGGCTTCTTATGCAGAAGGGGGAGCTTGCTCCCCAGCTGGGCTCCTTTACATCTACGGCCATACTGATGCTGATCTTTTTTGCAGGCGCAGCCCTGTTTGAAGCGTATATTTCACCTGCATTAATCAGCTGGGTTTCACCGCTGCTTTCGTCTGCGAGCGCCACAATCTGACACCAAAATGTTTGACTTTACTGCATGGTAGCACCTATAATGAGAGGTAACGTTTCCTGAAATAGGCGCAGACATGTGGTAGGGGGGAAATCATGGAAGCCCGGATTGAGAAAATTAAACAACAGTTGCAGTCGCAGGGCTACAAATTAACCCCGCAGCGCGAAGCAACGGTGCGTGTTTTGTTAGAGAACGAAGACGACCACCTGAGCGCTGAAGATGTATTTATGCTAGTAAAGGATAAGGCCCCGGAAATCGGACTTGCAACGGTTTATCGGACATTGGAATTGCTAAGCGAAATGCATGTTGTCGAAAAATTGAATTTCGGCGATGGGGTAGCCAGGTACGATCTGCGTACGGACAGCAACAAACATCATCACCATCACCTAATATGTGTGCAATGTGGATCAATGGATGAGATTAAAGAAGATTGGCTTTTGCCATTAGAAGAACGGCTAGAGCAGGAGTACGGATTTTTTGTCATCGACCATCGTCTTGACTTTCAAGGCATTTGTCGTCGTTGCAAAGAGAAAAACGATATTGCTAACCCTAATGAAAATCACACTTAAACGGCTTGGCTGCCCAGCATAACTGGACGGCAAAGCCGTTTTGGCATTTTATAAGGTACCGACATTCAAGCATTTTCTTACATAGTCTGTGGGATTAGCCATTTTACACATATATGATTGTTGCACGAGCACACATATTTTTTGAAATATAACAAAGTATAGAAACGTAACAAATGCTGAGCGAACATTTTGCTATAACTCTTCTCCAAATGGACGATCATTCCGTCTCGAACTCTCATACAACATAGAAAGCGATATTTTATGCCGCTTGATTTAGAATAAACCTGAAGGAGGTATTAGATATGATTGTGGGAGTCCCTAAGGAAATCAAACAAAGTGAGTACCGTGTTGCTTTAACCCCTGCAGGCGTAACCGTACTTTCTTCTGCCGGTCATAAAGTGATTGTGGAATCTGGGGCGGGCAGCGGCAGCGGATTTGAAGATAGTGATTATTTACGTGAGGGTGCCGAGATTATCATGACCGCTGCGGAGGTTTGGGCACGTGCCGAAATGATTATGAAAGTGAAGGAACCGCTTGCGGAGGAGTTTGCTTATTTTCGCGAGGGACTGCTGCTGTTTACGTATTTGCATCTGGCAGCAGCGCCCGAATTAACGAAGGCGCTGATTGATAAAGGTGTCACGGGGATTGCTTATGAGACGATTCAGCTGGCCAATGGCAGTCTGCCGCTCTTAACTCCAATGAGTGAGGTGGCGGGAAGAATGTCCGTTCAAGTAGGGGCGCAATTCCTGGAAGCATTTAATGGAGGGAGAGGCGTACTGCTTGGAGGAGTGCCTGGCGTTCCACCGGCAGAGGTTGTAATTATAGGCGGCGGGATTGTGGGAACAAATGCTGCAAAAATCGCATTAGGCATGGGGGCCAATGTCGTCATTCTGGAAAGAAGCGCTGACCGAATGAGATATTTGGACGACATTTTTGGCGGGAGAGTTCGTACGCTGATGTCTAGTCCTTACCATATTGCCGAAGCGGTTTCCAAAGCTGATTTACTCATTGGAGCGGTTCTCATACCGGGAGCGCGCGCGCCTCACTTGGTAACGGAGCCCATGGTGCAAGCTATGAAGAAAGGCTCGGTTATCGTAGACGTAGCGGTTGATCAAGGCGGCTCTATCGCGACAGTCGATCGGCCGACAACGCACAAGGATCCAATCTACATCAAGCATGGCGTCGTCCATTATGCGGTTGCTAATATTCCGGGAGCAGTGCCGCGGACGTCTACGTTTGCTTTAACGAACGTAACGATACCTTATGCGCTCGATTTGGCAAGCCATGGCATGGAAGCTGTTCGAAAAAGCATACCTTTGCAAAAAGGTGTGAATACGCATGCGGGCAGAGTGACCTACGAGCCTGTTGCCGCAGCAACCGGTCTTCCGTATGTACCGCTTGAGAAATGGTTGGACAGCGTGCCTTACGAAGGTTTGCAGGATTAATGGCATATTCGTGCCAGCCTCCTCATATGGTGATACGGATGAACAATCGTATCGGCATGCTAAGGAGGCTGGTTTGTATGGTTTTTTCGATCCGCAGATGGACGAGCCGTATCGTTTTTATTGTAGTTTTCACCATATTGCTTTTCGTTGTCACCGGCGGCTACCGCTGGCTTGCGGATGCAATATCGCCTGTACACCCTTATCGCGAACCGAAAGGGGCTGCAATGAAGGTTTTTCTCACAGATCCGGATTCACCCGATACCAAAGATGTTGCTGATCGGCTCCGATGGTTTTATTGGTACGGCGAGTAGCTCTTTGTGCAGATTGTACAGAAAATCCATGCAAGCAGGATTAATAGAGTCGAATGTTGAATATTTTTGTAGAAAAGTATGGTTAACCATGCCGTGTGTCTTAAGTGAAAGGGAGTCCAATGAAAGCTCATTTAAATCACTATATACATTATTTGCGAACGGAACGAAGGTTGTCCGAAAATACCCTATCTTCTTATGAACGGGATTTGAATCAGTTTATTCTTTATGTGCAGGAGCAAGGCATTAATGATATTACTGCCGTACAAAGACATCTTATTTCAAGGTATATGCTTCATTTGAAGGAGCAGGGTAGAAAAGCCGCGACGCTTTCAAGGCATATTGTTTCTGTCCGGGCTTTTTTTCACTACTTAGTCGCTCAGGGCTATATTTTGTCTAACCCATCAATCTATATGGAAGCGCCTAAGCAGGAAAAAAAGCCTCCAAGCATATTGAGTGTCGCTGTCACCAGCACATTGCTTGAGACGCCTGACAGTGCCAGCGCAGCAGGTAAACGTGATAAAGCGATGCTGGAGCTCATTTACGCCACGGGAATTAAGGTATCTGAGCTTGTGGCACTGAATATTGAACATATCAACATGCAGCTGGAATTTATTCAATGTATTGGCACAGGCCTTAAGGAGCGAATTGTTCCTTTTGGGCGGTTGGCATCAAAAGCATTATCTGATTATCTCGATTCGGGAAGAACTGAATTATTGACGGAAAGAGAATCGGAATCTGCTTTATTCTTAAATCATTTAGGTACGCGTTTGACAAGACAAGGATTTTGGAAGACGATAAAGAAGCATGCGAAGGAAGCGGGAATCAATGAGGATATTACCCCTTATACCCTTAGGCATTCTGTAGCTGCGCACTTACTGGATAACGGGGCGGATATTAGAGCGGTCCAAGAGCTTCTCGGACATGCCGATATTTCGACTACGCTTAAGTATACGCAGGTATCCACAACGCGTATAAAGGATACGTATAACCGTGCTCATCCGCGCGCTTAAGGCAGGGGAGCAATGATGGATTAGACACAGAGGAGGAAATCATACATATGAAATTTGATCGCATCACGGTAATTGTGTTGGATAGCGTGGGAATTGGCGAGCTTCCTGATGCGGAGACATTTGGGGATTTAGGATCCCATACGCTTGGTCATATCGTGGAGAGTGTACAAACTACGAAGCTTCCGCATTTAAGAAGATGGGGATTAGACCGAATCGCTCCGATTCATGATTGGCAGCCAGCAGCCGAATCTTCAACTGCTTATTATGGAAAAATGGCCGAAGTTTCGGTAGGAAAGGATACGATGACGGGGCACTGGGAACTTATGGGTCTGAAGTTGACGGTTCCGTTTCAAACCTTCCCCGAGGGCTTCCCTCCAGAGCTGCTTATTCCCTTTGAGGAACGCACAGGACGGAAAGTGATCGGCAATAAGCCTGCTAGCGGTACAGAGATTTTGGACGAGCTTGGAGCGGAGCAAATGGAAACAGGCGCTTGGATCGTCTATACATCGGCAGATAGCGTGTTTCAAATTGCTGCCCATGAGGATGTCATTCCTCTTGAAGAGCTTTATCGTGCTTGTGAAATTGCCCGAGAGCTCACCATGGATGACCGTTTTACGGTCGGCCGTGTCATTGCAAGGCCATACATAGGCAAGCCTGGCGCTTTCAAGCGCACGCCGAATCGACATGATTACGCAGTGAAGCCACCGCAGCCTACCGTATTAAACGCTTTGAAGGATGCAGGCTTTGACTCCATCGCGATTGGCAAAATTAATGATATCTTTGATGGCGAGGGTATAACGGCTTCGTCGCCTACAAAAAGCAATGCCGATGGAATCGAAAAAACGCTTGAGCAGCTTAAGCAGCCATTTAAAGGTCTTTTGTTCACTAATCTTGTTGATTTTGATTCCCTTTACGGACATCGCCGCGATCCAAAAGGGTATGCTGCCGCATTAGAGGAATTTGATCAGGCGGTACCTGCTTTGGAGCAGCAATTGGGCGAGAGAGATCTTCTTATCGTGACAGCCGATCACGGGAATGATCCTGTGCATCCAGGTACAGACCATACCCGTGAATATGTGCCTATTCTTTTATACAGCCCTGCGTTTAATGAGCCGGGCCTACTTCCAGTTCGTTCAACCTTCTCGGATCTTGGCGCAACGATAGCTGATAATTTCGGTGTTCAGGCACCTCCGAATGGAAGAAGCTTCCTCTCGGAATTGATCGTAGAAAAACAAGCTTAAAAAACAGCGGATTAGGGTATTAATGAGTTACTGAATTTATTTTAGGAGGAATTGAAATGACTACAATTACATCACCAGGACTAACGGCAGCACATATAAAAGAAGCGGCAGCCTATATTCAAGCAAAAACAGAGCAGCGGCCGGAGATTGGCTTAATTATGGGCTCGGGGCTTGGCGTGTTAGGTGACCACTTGGAAAATGCCGTATCGATTCAATATCATGACATTCCATATTTTCCGATCTCGACGGTAGAGGGCCATGCAGGCGAGCTGTTAATCGGAACGATTTCGGGAAAAACGGTCCTGCTCATGCGCGGGCGTTTTCACATGTATGAAGGCTATGGTCCGGAGCTTACAGCTTTCCCGGTTCGCGTCATGAAGGCATTAGGCGTAAAGACATTGCTTGTAACCAATGCTGCGGGCGGCATCAATACTAATTATGAAGCAGGAAACCTGATGTTGATTTCCGATCATATTAATTTTACGGGAAAAAATCCGCTAATCGGGCCGAACGATAATGAGTTAGGCGTACGTTTTCCTGACATGTCCGAAGCATACAGCAAACGATTAAGAGAAATTACACGCGATATTGCAACAGCCCAAGGCTTCACGCTGCGTGAAGGAGTCTATGCGGGACTGCTTGGTCCTACATACGAAACGCCAGCAGAAATTCGAATGTTGAGAGTTCTTGGCGCCGATGCTGTCGGAATGTCGACTGTTGCGGAAGTTATAGCTGCGCGTCATTCGGGAATTGAGGTCGTTGGAATTTCTTGTATAAGCAATATGGCCGCAGGTATTTTGGATCAGCCTTTGTCACATGGGGAAGTTATGGAAACGACAGAACGAGTCAAGTCCCAATTTTTGGGACTTGTTACTGCTTTGATAGCAGCTATGTAATATTTTTTGTAACACAATTGTAATAATTCCGTCGACTCAATATGACAGTGTTTTTTTTATGTTTCGTCGTATAATGTCCCTGATTACAGGAAGATGGAGTGGACAAAGAATATGGACAAGCAATTAATCACACAGATGGAGCAGTTGCGTAAAAAGATGATAGAAGCGGCTCTATTGAATGAAAGCCTTCAGCATTTGGACGTAATTATGCTTAGCCAATCACTTGATGAGATTATTGTCCAGGTGCAGAGGGAGCGACGCGCTTATAGTTAATTAACAACGGAATGGCGAATGGAGAGGGAAATATGCGGTCGGTAGACATAATACAGAAGAAAAGAGACGGTGGCGAGCTGACCGCTTCTGAGTTAACTTTTTTAATTGACGGATATTCTCGCGGAGATATTCCTGATTATCAGCTCTCGGCATGGGCAATGGCTGTCTTTTTCCGAGGAATGACTGCGAAGGAAACGGCTGCGCTCACGCTGGCAATGGCTAATTCGGGAGATCAGGTAGATCTCGGTCCCATTAGCGGAATTAAAGTGGATAAACATAGTACAGGCGGCGTTGGGGACAAAACTACCTTAATCCTTGCGCCATTGGTTGCATCAGTAGGCATTCCTGTTGCAAAGATGTCCGGTCGCGGCTTAGGTCACACCGGCGGAACCATAGATAAGCTTGAATCCATTGAAGGCTTTCGTACAGAGCTCTCCCGTGAGAAGTTTATGACGCAGGTGAACGATATCGGATTATCTGTTATTGGTCAAAGCGGAAATCTCGCGCCTGCGGACAAGAAACTATATGCGCTTAGGGATGTTACCGCAACGGTGGAGTCGATTCCGCTGATCGCAAGCTCAGTCATGAGCAAGAAGATTGCCGCCGGGGCAGACGCCATTGTGCTTGATGTAAAAACGGGAAGCGGGGCGTTTATGAAAACGCTGGAGGATTCCGAGCAATTGGCGAAAGCGATGGTAGATATCGGGACGGAAGTCGGGCGAAATACGGCTGCTGTCATTAGTGATATGGATCAACCGCTGGGCTTCGCGATTGGCAACGCCCTTGAAGTGCAGGAATCAATTGAAACACTCAAAGGAAACGGTCCAGATGATCTTACGGAGCTTTGTCTAACATTAGGCGCTCATATGGTCGTATTGGGCGGGAAGTCGGATTCAGTAGAGTCAGCGAAGGAGCTGCTTCGCGACCAGATTAAGAGCGGAGCAGCTTTGGAGAAATTTAAAGCTTTCATAGCCGCTCAAGGCGGTGACGCATCGATTGTCGATGATCCATCTAGACTGCCGCAAGCACCTATCATCATCGAGGTGACAGCCGAAGGATCGGGCTTCGTAAACGCCATTGAAGCAGAACAGTTAGGTTTGGCTGCAATGCTGTTAGGCGCAGGCCGAGCCACGAAGGATGCAATAATTGATTATGCCGTTGGTGTTACACTTCGAAAAAAAGTAGGAGACACCGTCAATACTGGGGATACCCTTGCGCTGCTTCATGTTCGGGACGCTAATGAATCCGCAAAGGAAGTAGCTGTAAAAGTAAGGCAGGCATATTCCCTGTCGGCTGAGAAGCCAGAGCCGCGAGCTTTGCTTCTATCGGTAATTACAGCTGAGGGCGTACAACGTTATTAATTCTGGAAACATAAAAGTAATCCGCTCCTATATAGGGGCGGATTTTTTGTTGCGCAAATCATTCTCTAGCTATTTGGAATAATTTCCAGATTAAGAGTCAACACTGAAAAGAGAAATATAAGCGAATTGTGTCGCATCTACGTTTGCTGCACAAAACTTAAGCGAGTGCTTGCGAAGCAAGTTTTGCTTCACAAAACTTAAGAGAATGCTTTCGAAGTAAGTTTGCTTCACAAACTTTTTAGGAGGAGATCTAGTTGAAAAATCGTTCTATCAAGCTATGTTTAATTATTCTCGCATTCACGCTCATGCTGCCAGCAGCTGCTTTTGCTGCTGTGGAGCCGACGCCGGCCCCCGGACCTGCGCCTTCCAATCAGGCGCCTAACGCAAATCTGGCGCCATCTGCGCGATCTGCCATTCTAATGGATGCCGATAGCGGCACGGTTATTTATGAGAAAAATAGTCATGATAAGCTGCCGCCGGCGAGCATTACAAAAATCATGACGCTGCTGCTGATCATGGAAGCATTGGATGACGGGAAGATCAAGCTTTCTGACAAGGTCCAGACGAGTGAATACGCTGCTTCTATGGGCGGCTCGCAAATTTTCCTTGAACCGGGAGAAGAAATGACCGTAGATGATATGATTAAAGGAATTGCCTTGGCATCTGGGAACGATGCTTCCGTGGCGATGGCGGAGAAGCTTGCTGGTACAGAGCAGCAATTCGTTGCGATGATGAATGAGCGGGCACAGGAGCTTGGAATGAACGATACACAGTTTGTTAATCCAAACGGATTACCCATAGCCAACCATTTCTCGTCAGCGCATGATATCGCAGTGATGTCTAGAGAGCTTCTGAAGCATTCCGAGGTTACGAAATATACAGGTCTTTACCAGGATTACTTGCGTAAAACGTCTGAGAAGCCTTTCTGGCTTGTAAATACGAATAAGCTCGTGCGGTTCTACAGCGGAGCAGACGGCTTGAAGACAGGCTTTACGAGTGAAGCAAAGTATTGTCTATCGGCAACTGCCAAGCGTGATAATATGCGTGTTATAGCTGTTGTAATGGGCGAGCCTGACACGAAGACCCGCAACGCTG
Organism: Paenibacillus sp. 01T443; assembly: GCF_056398325.1. NCBI lineage: Bacteria > Bacillati > Bacillota > Bacilli > Caryophanales > Paenibacillaceae > Paenibacillus > Paenibacillus sp. 01T443. The sequence goes on along the minus strand of NZ_JBFTPE010000001.1, from coordinate 335,207 downwards.
AAGTATCCCAAATGTTTGATTATACTTTCGCGCAATATATGAATCACTCGATTATTAAAGAGGGTGAATCCATGGGGACACTGCAAATAGAGAAGGGTGTAGCACCGGAGCTGCCGCTCGTTGCTAAACATGCTTACAGCGTGCTTTTGAAGAAAGGCAGCCAAACCAAGGACATTCGGTATGAGCTAAAAATCGACGGCCCTCTTAAAGCGCCGGTTCAACTCGGTCAGCCAATCGGCAAGCTCGTAGTCTACCAAGGCAATCAAGTGCTTAAAGAATTTGACGTGGACGCGCCACTGTCGGTCGAGCGTGCAGGCTGGTGGAAATTACTTAAGCGTTCCTTCTCAGGATTATTCTCGTAACGTAATGCGGTAATCCATGCGAATACATGCTGAAAACAACTCACATTTTGTCAGCTGTTAGCGGTATGCTTCTAGTTTTGTCGGCATGCAGGAAAAGGCCATCAATTTGGAGAATTGCTAGTTCTATCTCGGCATGTGTAACTGTCTGATTCTGACTCACCGCAGATCAGCCCGTGTTGCACGGTGGAATGTAAGGAAGGTATAAAGGATTGACCTATTCTTTCTTATGTTTGAAAAAACCTAGAGGAGATGAACAGCATAATGAGTCTGCAAACTGAATTGGAGCAATACCGTAATGTGCTGATCGTAAGGCTTCGGGGCGAGTTGGATCACCATACAGCCGATGTCGTGCGTTATAAGATGGAGGAAGCCATTCTCCGGGGGAGCAGCGAGCATGTCATTCTCAGCTTGAAGGAGCTGCAGTTTATGGACAGCTCCGGTCTTGGCGTCATTTTGGGACGGTACAAGCAGGTGAAGAGCAAGGGTGGCAAGATGGTCGTCTGTGATGTGAATCCAAATGTTCATCGTTTATTCGAAATGTCGGGCTTGTTCAAGATTTTGACGATACATGATAATGAGCGAAACGCAATTTCCAGTTTGGAGGTGGTGTCATGAACGGATCTAATGAGATGACGCTTTCCTTCAGCGCCCGATCGGAAAATGAGGCCTTCGCACGAATTGCAGTCGCTGCATTTGTGTCGCAGCTCGATCCGACGCTCGAGGAGCTGAATGATTTGAAGACAGCGATTTCCGAAGCCGTAACGAATGCTATTATTCACGGCTACGAGAATGATCCCACCTGCGAGGTTAAAATTGAAGCCCAAATCGAGGGTGATTCCGTATCGATTACCGTGTCGGATAATGGCCGTGGCATTGAAGATTTGGAGCTTGCTCGGCAGCCGCTATACACATCGAAGCCTGAGCTTGAGCGTTCTGGGATGGGCTTTACGATAATGGAAAACTTTATGGACCGTTTTGAAGTTTCAAGTAAGATAGACGGCGGGACGCGCGTAGCCATGCTAAAACGAATCGAATCGAAAAAAGCGCTTTACAATTAGCGTATAGGGGTTGAACCTCATGGATGTCAATCTAAAGCAGACGGCCCAGCCATATTTGGATGACGCGGAAGTAAAGCGGCTTATTGCGTTAAGTCAATCCGGCGATACGCTTGCAAGGGATACACTCGTACAGTGCAACATACGGCTAGTTTGGTCAGTAGTGCAGCGGTTCATCAATCGCGGTTATGAGCCCGAGGATTTGTTCCAAATCGGCTGCATTGGATTGCTTAAGTCAGTAGACAAATTCGACTTGTCCTATGATGTGAAGTTTTCCACGTATGCGGTTCCCATGATTATTGGGGAAATTCAACGGTTTTTACGCGATGATGGTACGTTAAAGGTAAGCAGATCCCTCAAAGAAACCGCCAATAAGGTGCGCAAGATGAAGGATGAGCTCTCCAAAACGTTAGGTCGTTTGCCCACCATTAGTGAGGTTGCGGAGCGGCTGGGTATTACACCTGAGGATGTCGTTTTCGCCCAAGAAGCAAATAAACCGCCAACTTCAATACACGAAACAGTGTTTGAAAATGACGGCGACCCCATCACATTAATGGACCAAATAGCGGATGAATCCCAGGATCGGTGGTTTGACAAGCTTGCGCTTGTTGAAGCCATAGAAGGTCTAAGCGAACGCGAGAGATTAATCGTATACTTACGTTATTACCGCGACAAAACGCAATCCGAGGTGGCTAGCAGGCTGGGAATATCACAGGTTCAGGTTTCACGTCTCGAGAAAAAAATATTACAGTCCATAAAAGACCAAATCGCCCTTTAAGGCGATTTGGTTTTTTCTATTTTTTACCTCATTTTGCATGAGTATCCGAATCGTCCTTTTCTCATACTAAATGGGAAACATACTCCAAAGTTTAAGCAGAAGGGAAGCTGACAGATGGCAATACCAAACCATTCGGTCCTCTATCTGCGTCTAAAAAAACGAATCTACACGAAACCAAATCAGCAGGTCACTTTAGGTCAGGCATCCAGGCTTCTGGCTAAGGACGATAATCTCGAAAAAAAGCTGAAGTCGCTTGTGCTTTACGAGCATAAGAAAGCGGACGGCAATCGCGTCGTGATCGATTTGCTGCAGATCGTCAAAGCTATTCGCGAGCTTGAGCCAGGATTAACTGTCGAAGCCTATGGAGACCCTCAGGTGCTAGTGATGATAGCGGAAAAACCGGTAAAGCCGCGGATTCCTATCCTTATTCTAGCTTGGCTTCTGCTTTTTTTCGGTGCTGGCCTCGCGATCATGAACTTTCATACAGATGTCAGCATGAAGGAGGTTCATATACGCATTGTCGAGCTGATTACCGGTAAACGAACGGAGCATCCGCTTTGGTTTCAAATTCCTTATTCGCTTGGGATAGGCCTTGGAATGGTGTTGTTCTTTAACCACATCTTCCGGAAAAGATTCAATGAGGAACCGAATCCGCTTGAGGTAGAGCTTTATATGTATCAAGAAAATGTAAATGCATATGTCATTGCCGATGAAATGCGCAAAAAGTCGGATTACGACCAGACAAAGGATAAAGAGCATGATTAGCGCGCTTGCTAATATTTTTGTTGCACTGCTTGGGCTGGCGGGCGGCCTTGCTGTAGGAAGCGGATTGGTCGCCCTGCTTATTGTTCTTGATCTTATTCCTCGGCTTGCTCAGATTGCGAATGCATATCGCATGTCAGTGTGGTTCGAGACAGCCGTCATTTGCGGATCATTGTATTGGACGTTTGCCGATTTCATGAATTGGAAGCTGTCATTGCCTTCAGGTTTATTTTTGAGCACAGCAGGGCTGTTTGACGGGATGTTTGTTGGGATGCTTGCCGCAGCTTTGACAGAGGTAATGAACGTACTTCCCATTTTGGCAAAAAGAATGAATTTATCTGATTATATGGTCGCGCTAGTTATGGCTATGGTACTTGGGAAAACATTAGGCTCTTTGTTTGATTGGCTTGTATTTCAATGGTGATACATAAAGGACGAGGTGAAGGCGAATGAAGGATAATCAGAATTCCGAAGGACACGGAAAGGATCGGCACATCGTGCCTCCCATTTTAAATATTCCGGAGCAGCAGCAGGAGGAATCTGGCATTGCGGTAGATGAAGCATCATTTGTTCACTCAAACAAACGAAAAAAGATTGGGAGCGCGGTTTCCGAATCTACAAGAAAAAATGAGGAAAAGCCGGACAAAGAACCGATTCCATCTGATTTAGACGAAGTCCTGGCGCGATTGGAGCATGAGATCGGTTATAAAACGAGCTTCGATGTCGTCGTGAGAGAAATGACATTCGGTGAGCGGCGAACAGCTATGTTATGCATGAACGGTTTGGTCAAGGATACGCTGCTGACCGAGGTGCTCAAGCGTTTGACATTCCTGYAGCCGGAAGATCTTTCGGCTCATGCGTTCCATTCTTTTTTAGACTTGTACGTTCCAGCTGCTCAGGTAACAAAAGAAGATAATTGGAATAATATGCTGACGGGTGTGTTATCCGGCGGAACCGCTTTGTTTATCGACGGCGAGTCGAGCGTAGTGATGATTGATGCTAAGGCTTTTCCTGCTCGCGGACCAGAGGAACCGTCACTGGAGAAAGTCGTACGCGGCAGCAGAGACGGCTTCGTGGAAACGTTAATGGTAAATGTATCGCTCGTTCGGAGACGGCTCCGCGATCCGCAGCTGCGTTACGAGATCGTTCGTGTGGGCGAGCGGACGCAAACGGATGTTTGTATAGCATATATCGATGATATCGTTGATAAAGAGCTGCTCAAATCGATTAAAGATAAAATTTCGATGGTGAAGATCGATGGCTTGCCGCTAGCGGATAAGCAGCTCGAAGAGTCAACCGTTAAGCGGGGTTGGAGTCCTTTCCCGCTCGTCCGTTACTCGGAAAGACCCGATACGGTTGCCGCACACTTACTTGAGGGGTACGTCGCGGTATTCGTTGATACTTCGCCAAGCGTTATGACCCTTCCGACTACCTATTCAGATCTTATGCAGCATGCAGAGGAGAACCGGCAAACGCCATTTATCGGTACTTATTTACGCTGGGTGCGATTTATTGGTATTTTTGCCTCCTTGTTTATGCTGCCGCTATGGCTGTTATTTGTAATGCATCCTGAATTGAAGCCGCCAGCGCTAGAATTTTTAGGTCCGAATAAAACGGCAAAACTGCCGTTAGTCGTCCAGTTCCTGCTTGCCGAGATCGGAGTGGATTTACTGCGGATGGCATCCGTACATACCCCAACTTCACTCGCAACGGCGATGTCACTCGTTGCTGCGATTCTAATTGGTGATATTGCGGTCCAAACCGGAATATTCGTGAATGAAGTCATCTTGTATATGGCTGTTGCGGCGATTGGCATGTTTGCAACGCCCAGCTACGAGCTTGGGCTCGCAAACCGAATTGTTCGATTGGTGCTCATTATTTCGGTGGCCGCCTTCAGCGTGCCTGGCTTCGTCATAGCAACGACAGCCATTATGCTGATGCTTACTATGGAACGTTCCTTCAATCGTCCCTATATGTGGCCAATTATACCATTTGATGTGAGAGCGGTTTGGAGTATCATGGTCCGCCAGCCCGTTTTGTACAATCGAACCCGTCCAAATAACTTGAGGCCGCAGCAGCGCGATAAGATGCCAAAAACAGAGTGATTCATAAAATGCAAATGAAATGTTGATTTATCCATTACGCAGGGCGGGGAATTTGCGTTATACTTGTTCTATTGATGCAAATTCTATCCATTCTACCTGCTTGCAGTTAGAAGAAAGCTGAGGGGAAAATATGTACCTGCATGGAACTAGTAAAATTAACGAAAAAGGTCATTTGGAAATTGGCGGTTGCGATGTAGCTGATTTGGCTGCGGAGTTTGGCACGCCACTATATATTGTGGATGAGGCTCTAGTGCGTCAACGTGCGAGCGAGTATGTCGAGGCTTTCAAAGCTTCTGGTTTAAGATTTCAAGTTGCCTACGCAAGCAAAGCATTCAGCGTAATGGCTATGTGCGCAATTGCCGAGCAAGAAGGGTTATCTCTTGATGTTGTGTCTGACGGCGAGCTCTATACGGCTATGCAAGCCGGATTCCCGGCAGAGCGTATCCACTTCCACGGAAACAACAAAACACCTGAAGAAATCAATATGGCGCTTGACGCCGGAATCGGCTGTTTCGTAGTCGATAACTTTATGGAGCTTCAGCTGTTGAACGCACTAGCTGGCGATAAAGGCAAGAAAGTAAACATCTTGCTGCGTATTACTCCAGGTGTAGAAGCACATACCCATGATTATATTTCTACGGGCCAACAAGATTCCAAGTTCGGCTTTGACCTTGGAAACGGTGCTGCGAAACAAGCGATTCAAGAAGCTCTTGCTTTGCCGAACCTAGTAATTTTGGGCGTTCATTCCCATATCGGCTCGCAAATTTTCGAAGTCGAGGGCTTCCGTATGGCGGTTGATAAAGTTGCTGATTTCGCGGTTGCAATCCGTAACGAGCTTGGACTTACATTTAAGGTAATCAATCTTGGCGGTGGCTTCGGTATTCGTTACGTGGAAGGCGATACTCCGCTTCCAATAAGCGAATATGTAGCGGCAATTACAGGAGCGATTATTACAAACTTCACAAATGCTGAGTTCCCGCTGCCTGAGATTTGGGTAGAGCCAGGCCGCAGTATGGTTGGCGATGCAGGAACGACTTTGTATACGGTAGGCACAAGCAAACATATCCCTGGCGTACGTAAATACATTGCGGTTGACGGCGGTATGACGGACAACCCTCGCCCAGCCCTTTACCAGTCCAAATATGAAGCAGTACTTGCAAATCGTGCAAATGACGCTGCTGAAGAAACAGTTTCGATTGCCGGCAAATGCTGTGAGAGCGGCGATATGCTGATTTGGGACTTGGAATTGCCTAAAGCTGAAAATGGTGACCTGCTTGCTGTTTTCTGTACAGGTGCTTATAATTATGCAATGGCGAGTAACTATAACCGTATTCGTCGTCCGGCTGTCGTTTTCGTTAAAGATGGTCAAGCAGACCTAGCGGTTAAGCGTGAGTCGCTTGAAAATATCGTATGCAATGACGTCATTCCGGCTAGACTTCAAAAATCATCGCTTGCGAAATAAGGACGAAATTGGTAACGTAGTCTTATTCGGATAAAAGAAAGGTAGATGCAGCAATGGCAAAACAAGCAAAAATTACATTAACAAACGGCGGAGAGGTTCTAATTGATCTATTTGATCAAGACGCTCCGAACACAGTAGCAAACTTTGAAAAACTAGCTAGCGAAGGTTTCTACAACGGTCTTACATTTCACCGCGTAATCCCGGGCTTCGTTGCACAAGGCGGCTGTCCAAAAGGAAATGGTACAGGCGGTCCTGGTTACACAATTGATTGTGAAATCAACCCTAACAAGCATGAGCGCGGTACGCTTGCAATGGCACATGCCGGCCGTAACACAGGCGGCAGCCAATTTTATATCGGTTACGCTCCACAGCCGCATTTGGATGGCGGTCACACGGTTTTCGGTAAGGTTTCTAAGGGTATGGAGTTTGTTGATGCTTTCAAAGGCGGAGACAAAATGGAAAAGGTTGAAGTTGAAACGATTTAGTGTTAATATACTAACTATAATTATGTAAGTGCAGCTTTCCTTCGGGGTCAGGTGAAATTCCTAACCGGCGGTGATCGAGTAAACACAGGAGCATCGGATAACCGAACTCCTGTGATGCTCGTCAGTCCGTGACCCGGTCTAAGCAGCTTTTTATTCGGATACATTACGATAGAAGCTAATTAGAACGGTGGACCTGGTGAAAATCCGGGACCGACAGTACAGTCTGGATGGGAGAAGGGGATGCTTCGACAGCTATAACATTCCGCTTGTTTGCGTGTGTGTTTTATTTCACATGTAAAGCTGGTTTGTTTTTTTAGCGTATTTTACAAACCGTTATCGCAGCTTTTGCGGTTTACGATTATTCGGCCATTAAAGCCGACAACGTCGATCGGTTTTGTCGTAGTTCTCAGTTTGTCTTTCATCACCCCTGTCGGATCGTTTGCCGATAGGGGTGTTTTGTTGTTCATGGACGTATTAAATGATGAGTATTACATGGGATTAGCGCTGGAGATGGCTTCAAAGGCTTCTGGTCAAACCGGAATTAACCCTGTGGTCGGTTGTGTTGTGGTGAAGGATGGACGAATTATTGGAATTGGAACGCATCTGAAACGCGGCACGGGTCATGCCGAAGTGCATGCCCTGCAAATGGCAGGCGCAGAGGCGGAAGGCGCAACAGTTTATGTGACACTTGAGCCCTGCAGTCATTTCGGTAAAACACCGCCATGCTGTGAGCGCATTATCGATGCAAAGGCTGCGAGGGTTGTAGTCGCAAGCGGCGATCCAAACCCGGAGGTATCCGGTCGAGGAATTGCAAGGCTTCGTGAAGAAGGCATCGACGTTACAGTAGGGGTGCTCGAGCAGCGGTCACAGCAGCTTAACGAGAAATTCAATAAGTACATTACGACGCGTCTTCCTTTTGTAACCCTTAAGACAGCAAGCACGCTTGATGGGAAAATCGCATCTCGAACCGGCGATAGCCGCTGGGTGACGGGGACGGCTGCTCGGGAACAGGTTCATACGCTGCGTCATCAGCATGAGGCCATTATGGTTGGTATCGGTACTGTACTCGCAGATGATCCGCTCTTAAATACGAGAGCAGCAGTCCCGGCTATTGATCCTGTGCGCATAATTGTGGACTCTACTCTGCGGCTGCCATTGGATGCTCGGGTAGTAGTCGATCGCTCCGTTCGTACCATCGTTTTGACCTCCGGCCAAGCAAGCGAAGAACGCCGACATGCTTTGGAAGCAGCGGGCATTGAAGTCGTGACATGCGGGTCTGATGAGAAGGTTGATCTTATAGCCGGCATGAAAAAGCTAGGTGAGCTTGAGATTGGTTCGATCTTGCTTGAGGGCGGAGGACAACTAAACGGTGCAATGCTGGAAGCGGGTCTTATCGATAAAATCGTTCTTTATTACGCAGCAAAAATTATTGGCGGAGTTGACGCGCCAGGCGCTTTCACCTTTGCTGGTTTTGAGAAAATGGCAGATGCCGTTCAATTGGAACGTGTGAATGTAGAAATGGCTGGCGAAGATATTTGCGTCTCCGGATATCCCGTTTATTAATAGTTAAGGCATGCGGGTTAAACCTAATATTGTTCATAGCTTATAAGTCTGTTTTTTGCACATCTCCGCTTAAAATTGAAGAATAGATTTTACGTTCGCTGAACCAGGCGACATAAATTCGCAAAACCTTGGATCATGCTTACGAAGTAGGTTTTGCAGTCGCAAAACCTTTGAGGAGGACGCTCATGTTTACCGGATTAGTGGAAGAAGTGGGGAAAATGAAAGGAATTACGAAGCAAGGCGAGGCGATGCGTCTGGTGATCGGGGCAGCTCATGTGACTGATGGTGTCATGCTTGGGGACAGCATCTCGGTCAACGGTGTTTGTTTAACCGTTACATCGTTTGACTCTTCATCGTTTTCTGCTGACATCATGCCAGAGACGTACCGTAAGTCCAATCTTCACCAGCTTCGTGCTGGTGAACGAGTGAATCTAGAACGTGCAATGCAAGCTGGCGGAAGATTTGGCGGTCATATTGTTCAGGGCCATGTAGACGGCACTGGCAAAATCGTCAATCGAAATTCGGATGCGAACGCGGTCGTGTATAAGATTCAATTAGAGGATTCCGAAATGCTGCGCTATGTCATTCCTAAGGGCTCCATTACCATCGACGGAATTAGTCTAACTGTTGTGGATACTTCCGGACATTCCTTAACTGTGTCGATCATTCCACATACGCTTGGCGAGACTGCCTTACAGCACAAGCATGCGGGCGATACCGTCAATATAGAATGCGATGTGATCGGCAAATATGTCGATCATCTGCTTCATTTCAAAAAGCCTGAGGCTGCCAAAGCCGAGTCCAAGCTCAGCACGGCATTCCTGTTGGAAAATGGTTTCTTATAACTTAATTTAAGTGAATTATTTTTATTTGAATATTATTGTTAGTTAATAAAATTCATTCGCCATTCCATTGCAGGTCAACGTAAGCCGACTGCTGCAGAAGCTGATCGTAAAAGTAACCAAATCCCTTTGAATCATTAAAGGTCTGGTTGAAGTTTTGAAGTTTGGTTGTCACAAAGGAGGGAATCCCATATGGAACATACAGAAAAAAGTCCATTTGATAGAATCGAGGATGCGTTGGAGGATCTTAAGCTCGGAAAGCCGGTTATTGTCGTAGATGACGAAGATCGGGAAAACGAGGGTGATCTTATCGCGCTAGCTGATAGAACGACACCGGAGGTCATTAATTTTATGATCACCGAAGCCCGGGGCCTTGTGTGTGTACCTATAACGCAGGAACGTGCGGAACAGCTTGATTTGCCGCCAATGGTCACGCATAATACGGATTATCATGGCACAGCGTTCACCGTGTCCGTCGATTACGTAGGGACTACCACCGGTATTTCGGCGTTCGAGCGCTCGGAAACGGTCAAGGCGTTAATTGACCCATCGACAAAAGCATCTGATTTCCGCAGACCGGGCCATATTTTCCCGCTCATTGCAAAGTCAGGTGGCGTGCTTCGCCGCGCAGGTCACACCGAGGCTGCCATCGATCTGGCTGTTATGTGCGGATCAGCACCGGCTGGAGCAATTTGTGAAATTATAAATGAAGACGGTACGATGGCCAGGTTGCCTGATCTGATTGTCTTTAAAGAGAAGCACAATCTAAAGCTCATTACGATTCAAGAGCTTATTCAGTACCGCAATGCAAAGGAAAAGCTGGTAGAGCGTGCGGTTGATGTTAATCTGCCTACGGATTTCGGTACTTTCCGCGCGATTGCGTATACGAATATTGTTGACAATAAGGAGCATATTGCGCTTATTAAAGGCGACATCGAGCCTGAACGTCCACAGCTGGTAAGAGTCCATTCCGAGTGCTTGACGGGGGATGTATTTCACTCTCATCGTTGTGATTGCGGTCCTCAGCTCGAAGCGGCACTTAAGCAAATTGAAGAAGCAGGGAGCGGTGTGCTGCTCTATATGCGTCAAGAAGGCAGAGGCATTGGTTTGATCAACAAATTAAAGGCCTACGAGCTGCAAGAGCAAGGTTTGGATACGGTTGATGCAAATTTAAAGCTGGGTTTTCCGGCTGATTTGCGCGATTATGGTATTGGCGCTCAAATTTTGAAGGATCTTGGCGTACGCCAAATGCGTTTGATGACAAATAACCCGCGCAAAATTAAAGGGCTCGAGGGTTATGGCTTAGAGGTCGTGGAACGAGTTCCGATTCAAATGGAGACGAAGGAAGATAATAAAAGCTATCTGCGAACCAAGAAATCTAAGCTGGGACATTTACTTAGCTTTGAAGATATTGACTATATCATTTAATATAACGAGAGGAAGATGACAAAATGGCACGTATTTATGAGGGACATTTAGTATCAGAAGGTTTAAAATATGGAGTAGTAGTAGGACGTTTCAACGAGTTTATTTCAAGCAAGCTTCTTGGAGGAGCATTGGATGCTTTTAAGCGCCACGGTGCACAGGATTCTGACGTTGAAGTCGCTTGGGTACCAGGTGCTTTCGAAATTCCGCTAATCGCACAAAAAATGGCGGAGAGCGGAAAATACGACGCGGTTATCACCCTTGGCGCGGTCATTCGCGGATCAACGCCGCATTTTGATTTTGTTTGCAATGAAGCGGCTAAGGGCGTTGCAGCAATCGCGCTGAAAACAGGTATCCCAACGATTTTCGGCGTACTCACAGTGGATTCGATTGAGCAAGCTATTGAGCGTGCTGGCACAAAAGCAGGAAATAAAGGTTACGAGGCTGCTGCCAGCGCAATTGAAATGGCGAATTTGACAAAGCAATTGCAAGGTTAAGCTGCGAAGTTAAGGCTAGGCGGGAGGAAATGTAAGTGTCGGTGCTTTATAAGCTGGATTCTTTTGAGGGGCCGCTTGATCTATTGCTTCACTTGATCGACAAAGCCGAAATCGATATCCATGAAGTGTCTATCAGCGAGATTACGATTCAATATATGGATTACTTGCATGCGATGAAGGAGCTGGAGCTGGAGGTTACGAGTGAGTTTCTAGTGATGGCGGCTACCCTCTTGGCGATAAAGAGCAAGCAGCTTCTTCCTAAGCCTCCCGTATTTGAGGATCATTACGAGGATTGGCCTGATGATGGTCTGGATCCGCGAGACGAGCTCATACAGAAGCTCGTAGAATACAGAAAGTTCAAGCAAATTGCCGAACAGCTGCGCGAGAAGGAAGTCGAGCGCAGCCTTGTTTATTCACGTGAACCGGAAGATATGACGCCATTCATGAAGGAAGAGAAGGTTAACCCAGTGGAGGGCGTCCATCTGTCTGATTTAATTTCTGCCTTTCAGAAGGCACTGCGACGGGCAGCAAGACGCAATGTCGTTGCAACGGTTCAGCGTGACGAGATTTCTGTCAAGGATCGCATTCGAGATATCGTGGATGTGCTAAAGCAATTTGAAACGGTTCGTTTTTCGCGTCTCATTCGTGAAAATATGGACAGGCACGAAATCGTGGTCACTTTTCTTGCGATTCTGGAGCTTATGAAAATGAAGCAAGTACGCTGCTTTCAGCATCAGCTCTTTGACGACATCGTTATTCATTGGAGAGGAGAGTCGTCTCAAATTGGATTATCAGAAGTTGAAGACAATTATTGAGGGTTTGCTGTTTATGGCAGGCGATGAGGGTCTGACAAAGCGGCAGCTTGCAGATATTTTAGAGCTTGACGCGGATCTTGCGTCCGATCTGGTATATGATTTGCAGCGTGACCTCGAACGCGAGGGACGCGGCATTCAAATTGCGGAGGTTGCTGCTTCATATCGGCTAACGACTCATTTGGAGCACGCTCCGTATTTTGAGCGGATGGCTTATACACCTACTCGATCACAGCTTTCACAGGCTGCACTAGAGACACTCTCTATCGTAGCTTATCGTCAACCCATCACGAGAATTTCAATTGAAGAAATTCGTGGTGTAAAGAGCGATCGGGCGATTCAATCGCTCGTATCAAAAGATCTAATCGAAGAGGTTGGCCGTGCCGAGCAGATTGGCCGTCCGATATTATATGGAACGACGAAATCATTTTTAGATTACTTTGGATTACCTTCCATCAAAGAACTGCCAGAGCCAGGAAACGTGGATATCGATGATGCGCTTGAGGAGCAGACTCAGTTACTTTTCGATCGGCTTGATGGTCAGCAGATGACAATTGAAGAAATAAAAGAATGAGATTTGGCCGCCGGGTCATACTATATTCAACCCATATTAGGGAAACGGAGGAAGCATCATGATGCTCGGTTACCCTTACGGTTGGATAACGGCGGCCAGTCTCTTTTTTTTGCTCATTTTAGTTGTTATCTTAAGTTCGCAGGTTGTTATTAAAGGCCATATGCGGCGAGTTGGTAATAATGATGATGCAGAAGTAAACATAAAAGCACTTTTCGGAATTATCCGTTACACCATGAAAGTGCCGATTATGCAATTTACCGGTACATCCGTCCAACTGAAGGAAGAGGTCTCGAAGACGAGCGCGGGAATCAACACATGGAAGCAATTCAATGAGGAAATTGATGCCGACAGAGTCGCGAATGCCATTGATAAATTTAAGCATCTGCTGCAAATGACACGTAATTTGACGGGTTGGGTTAGAAAGACTTTAACGAAGGTGCGGCTATTGGAGTGGAATTGGTCGACGTCAGTAGGTACCGGCGATGCGATGTGGACCGCAATGTCAACAGGACTTGTCTGGTCCGTGAAAACATCGATTATCGGAGTATTGTCGCAAATGGTTAAGCTGAAAACAGAACCGAATATGAATGTTCAGCCCAATTATCAACGATCTGCTTTTACGACGGAGTGGTCATGTATAGCCCAAATACGCTTCGGTTATGCTATCCTTGCCGGACTGCAACTTTTAGTTCGGATGAGGAAAATGAAAGGAGGCGTCAAAGCATGGCAGAACATCCTATTCAAGGTTTAATGCAAACCGCAATGGAAAATATTAAAGAGATGGTTGACGTCAATACGATCGTCGGTGACCCTGTACAAACGCCTGATGGCAGCATTATTATGCCAATTTCGAAAGTAGGCTTTGGATTTGTAGCAGGAGGCAGTGACATTCGTTTAGATGATGCCGATCATAAAAACGGTTCCCAGTCCGATGCGCAGCATGCCTCGGTATCCATGCCGTTTGGCGGTGGTAGCGGCGGCGGCGTATCCATTACACCTATCGCATTCTTGGTTGTAGGTACGCATGGCGTGAAAATTGTACCGCTCGACAGCCAAACGCATTTGCTTGAGCGGGTAATCGACTCCGCACCTCATGTCTTCGATAAGCTGCAATCGATGATGAAGCAGCCTTCCAGCACATCTGCATACGTCGATCCGTCCCCTACCGTAATAAGTGGACATGTCGAAGTAAACGATCACCTCTTATGACATAACTGCCCGAGAGGGCAGTTTTTCATTTTTATTGGGCTTTTCGTCTAGAGCAGGGTGTACAGGCATATACTGAAATAGACACAAGCTTTATCTACAAACGCTGCGAGAGGAGCAACATTGGATATGTACTTCATGAAACTGCGGAGGATTGCTGCTTTAAGTTTATTAGCAGCTTTACTGGTTGGGACAAGCAACCTTCCGACAACAGCCTTGGCAAACCCAGGTCCACTCCATACGAATGCAAGAGCATCGGCTCTGGTTGATGTTGAGTCCGGCCGGCTATTGTTCAGCAGCAACGGCGACACTTCGATGCGGATAGCGAGCTTAACGAAAATTATGACGGCGATCGTAGCCATCGATAACGGCAAGCTGACCGACATGGTCAAGACAAGCAAACGCGCTGTCGGTAAGGAAGGGTCCTCGATTTATCTTCAGCTGGGCGAAGAAATGAGCCTGCTTAATATGCTTTATGGGCTAATGCTCAGATCCGGAAATGATGCCGCAACGGCTATCGCGGAGCATGTAGGCGGATCCGAGGAAGGTTTCGTACATCTGATGAATGAAAAAGCAACCTTTTTGGGGCTGACGCACACACAATTTAAAAATCCACATGGCCTGGATGAGGAAGGTCATTATTCCTCAGCTAATGACTTGGCCAAGCTGACCGCATATGCTCTGAAAAACGAGGTATTTGCCGAAATCGTGAGCACACGAGTCAAAAAGGTGCCCAATCCGCATGAAAAATGGGAATACAGCTATACGAACAAAAACAAAATGTTGTCTATGTACGAAGGCGCAGACGGGGTGAAAACGGGATATACAAAAAAATCGCTTCGTTGTCTAGTCAGCTCCGCAACAAGAGAGGGGCAGCAGCTTGCGGCTGTTACGATTAATGACGGAGACGATTGGGCGGATCATCGTAAAATGCTCGATTGGGGCTTTGGCAATTATCCCCTAAAGGAAATTGCTGCCAAAGGACAGCAAATTTCCGGATATCCCTATACGATTGGACAATCCTTCAAATATCCGCTTGCAGAGGAAGAAGCAAACGAAATTCAATCACGACTGGTTCTGCACGAAATGGATTCCATTCGTTACACATTAGGTGAACGCGGAATATTGGAATGGCATATGAAAAACGTCAAAATCGGAGCAGTACCCGTTTATGATGTGGCAAGCCCAAAGCTTGAGCAATCGATGAAATCGCAAAAATCTTTACAATCGCTTGCTGATTTTCAAAAGGCAACAAACCAAGATCTGCGAAAGCCGATTTTTGGTTCGGTCATAAAAGTATTGGATGCATTATTTGAGCATTAATTCCTATCAGCGCGGGAGACGTTGATGGAATACCGCAAGCTGCACAGTTGGGGAGGCGACCTTAATGGTAAACTGGATATGGTTGTTTTTCATCGTAGCGAGTGTTGTTGTTGCTGCGATTACAGGAAAGATGGATGCGGTGACGCAAGCTGCCTTTGAGGGAGCTAAATCTGGCGTCACCGTCAGCTTTGGTTTAATAAGCATCATGGTGTTTTGGCTCGGTATGATGCGAATCGCGGAGGACGCAGGTCTGCTTCAAACTTTGGCCCGAATGCTCGGACCCATTGTGAGGAAGCTGTTCCCTGATGTTCCTCCTAATCATCCGGCAATCGGCTACATTATGAGCAATTTAAGCGCCAATCTCTTTGGACTTGGCAACGCCGCAACACCTATGGGAATAAAAGCGATGCAGGAACTTCAAAAGCTTAATCCTGACCCTGCTACGGCAACTCCTGCCATGTGCACGCTTCTAGCGCTCAACACCTCGAGTATCACGATTATACCCACCACGTTAATCGCAATTCGGATGAATTACGGCTCAGCTAATCCAGCAGAAATTATTGGAACGACGCTTGCCGCAACCTTCGTCGCAACCTCCGCTGCAATTCTTGCCGACCGCTGGTACAGGAGAAAGTCACCACCGCCAATTACTCCTCCTCCTAAACCAATCAGTATGAAGGGGGCATTGCCTGCTGCTGGAGGTGAGAGCGTTGTATAACCTTTTTACCAGTTTATCGGCTTGGATGATTCCGGCAATCATAGTTTTTATTCCGTTATACGCAGCGCTTAGGCGCAAGGTGCCCGTCTATGAGACCTTTGTCGAAGGGGCAAAGGACGGTTTTGGCACAGCCATAAACATAATTCCACATTTAGTAGGCATGATGGTCGCGATTAGCATGTTCCGTTCCTCAGGGGCACTGGAGTTAATGCTCTCGGCGGTAAGACCGCTATTCGATTGGGCAGGGATTCCAAGCGAAGTGCTTCCTTTAGGTATATTACGCCCGCTTACAGGTGCAGGCTCATTAGCCTTTACGACCGATCTTATCCAGACGTTTGGACCTGATTCCATGATCGGCAGAATTGCTTCAACCATTCAAGGCAGCACGGATACCACCTTGTATGTTCTAACGGTTTACTTTGGAGCTGTAGGCATCCGGAAATCCAGGTATGCGTTGAAAGTTGGCTTATTTTCAGATTTAGTCGGTTTTTTTGCTGCAATTTTAATTTGCTTATACATATTCGGTTAGTGAAGCTTGTACTTTCTCTTTCATATCGTTATGATGGAGATTGAGGTGAAAGCATTGGAACGTTTACAGAAAATATTAGCCGCAGCGGGAATCGCATCCCGTCGCAAGTGTGAAGAAATGATTTTGGCAGGGATGGTTGAGGTTAACGGTGAGAAGATCACGACGCTTGGCGTGAAAGCCGATCCTTCAGTCGATGCTATTACAGTTAATGGCAAGCCGATTCGGAGCGAGAAGAAGCTATATCTCATGCTCAACAAATCCAAGGGAGTTATCACAAGCGCAAAGGATCCTCAAGGCCGCAAAGTGGTTTCTGACTTCTTGCCAGGTATCAAAGAGAGAGTATATCCGGTCGGGCGATTGGATTATGATACGGAAGGGCTTCTTCTCCTAACAAATGATGGTGAATTCGCCAATTTGTTAACACATCCGAGTCATCATGTTCCGAAAACCTATCGCGCAACGGTTAAAGGCGTTCCTCATGGAACGGCACTGGAGCAGCTGCAAAAGGGAATCAAGCTGGAAGACGGCATGACCGCTCCTGCTGAAGTGGAATATCATGATGTTGACACGGACGGAAATGAAGCAACGATTACGATTACGATCTTTGAAGGACGCAACCGTCAGGTACGCCGGATGTTCGAAGCGATAGGACATAAGGTGACGAGATTGAAACGGATACGTTTTGGCGAGCTTGGACTTGAAAATCTAGGCAGAGGTAAATATCGTCATTTAACGCTGCAGGAAATCAAAGAATTGCTTGACATTGCGAACAGCAAGACACATAAAGTTCATAAAAAGTAATCGACGGCGGCAGTAATTGCCGTCGACTTTTCGTTATAATGGTAATATTCGTGACTGCATAGAGAAAAGCTGGTGGTGAATTCAATTATGGGAAAATCGCGCAAGACGGTTCAAGTAGTCATACTGATTGCCGTCTTGATCATTGGTGGGTATGCAATAGGATCTACCTTATTTGCCGCGGATGACAAAGGTCCTCTGAAAGAAGGCGACAAGCCGCCGGCTTTTAAGCTTGTTGATCTTGAGGGGAACTCTCGGCAATTGTCCGATTATGAAGGCAAAGCTGTCGTCGTTAATTTCTGGGGCACGTTCTGTCCGCCCTGCGTGAAGGAAATGCCGGAGTTCGAGAGACAGTATGCAAAATGGAAGGATCAAGGACTCGTTATCTTAGCTATAAATTTAAGCGAAGATACGTTAACCGTGAACAATTTTGTTCACCGCTTTGATTTGAATTATCCGATCTTGCGTGACGTCAATCGGAAAACGGAACGCAGCTATGGGTTGAAATCCTATCCGACTACTTTTTTCATTAATCCGGACGGGTCAATAATGGAAATCAAAGTAGGCGGTATGACAGAAGTAGAGATAGACGAACGGATTGAAAGGCTGCTTAAGCTGTAGGAGGTTTTACTGTGTTAGTGGTTGAGAACACAAAATGCGAGTGCGGCCATCAGAATTCGGTGGGTACCGTTCTTTGCGAGAGCTGCGGAAAGCCGCTCGAGAACAATGATATTTCTGACTTGCCTCTTGAAATGAGGTATGACGGCGTTGCCCGTCGTTCACAGAAGAGTAATCCGAATTTCATTGATAAGATATGGAATTTTTTCTCCTCCGTCAAGATTGCGATTTATTTAATCGTCATTACTTTTTTGACAGCAATGTTAGGAACGATTTATCCGCAGGAAAACACCTTTGTAAATAACTTTGATCCTTCAGTTTATTACGAGGAGACGTACGGACTGCCGGGCAAGCTTTATTATTTGTTTGGATTGACGCATACGTACGAGACCTGGTGGTTCATTGGGTTGCTGGTCATGATCGGGACTTCGCTTGTCATTTGCAGTTTGGATCGGGTGCTGCCGTTATACCGTGCGCTGAGCAAGCAGCAAATTCGCAAGCACTTACAGTTCATTCATCGCCAAAAGACTGTGTACAAGCAGTCCATAGAAGGCAATGAGGAGCATTGGGTGGAGAGGTTCGGAGAGCAGCTCAAGCGAAAGGGCTACCGCATCCATCGCGATGGTTCCGCACTGCTCGCAGAGAAAAATCGTTTTAGCCGCTGGGGTCCTTACATTAACCATATCGGGCTAATCTTGTTTCTCTTGGCTATTTTGGCAAGGAGTATTCCTAGCTGGCAAATGGACAGCTACATAACGATTCCCGATGGTGATACCGTACAAATCGCGGACACGAATTATTTTGTCAAGAATGAAAAGTTTACCGTTGAGTATTACAAGGACGATGAGCTGCCTGATAAGCTTAAAGGCACAGCACGCGCTAAGCTTTTTGAAACAAAAGCGGTGCTTTATGAATGCTTGAGCAACTGTTCTGATCAATCGCAACAACCGGAGCTCAAAGAAGTTAAGCGGCATAATATCATTGTGAACGAGCCGTTAAAGTATAAGGGGTTAAAGCTGTATCAATTTGACTTTGATACGACGCCTCGTTTAAATGCTGTTCATCCTATTCTCGTAAATAAGGAGACAGGGGAAAAATACGGGCCGTTTGATCTTCCCATGAAGGATTCGGCCTTGCAGCATAAGCTTGGTCCATACACGCTTGATTTATATGCCAATTACATGGAATTCGCAATTGGCGACAATGGCGAACCAACGACCTTGTCCCGTGATCCGATCGCTCCGGCGTTCGTCTTTAACGTTAAAGGACCAGGACTTAATCCGAATGGCGAGCCGTATATGTATTTTCCTATGCAGAAGGATAAGGTAAAGTTTTCGCAGGATGCGATCAATCATGCTATCGCGGATAAAATTGAAATACGCGTCGATGGGATGGAAAATGTAGATTTTTCGGAAGCGTCAACTTACTTAAATGTGCGTATGGACAAGGCACTGCCTTATGTATGGATCGGAGCAGCCTTTTCGATGATCGGACTGTTGATGGGATCTTATTGGCAGCATCGCCGGATATGGCTGCGCATTGATGACGGCGAGCTTTCATTGGGTGCTCACACAAACAAAAACTGGTACGGTATGCGCTCAGATGTAGCGGGAGCCCTTCAAAAAATAGGGATAACCGTAGATCCGAAGTCGCTTGATAACGGAGGGAACAACGCGTGAGTTTAGTTGATTTTAGCAGCGACGCATTTATCGTCGCATTTTTTCTTTATTGTTTTGCTTTTATGTTTTATGTAATCGCGATTGCAGGTAAGAAATGGAGTAACCGTGACCCTTTGCAGCACGAGAAACGCTGGGGACGCATAGCATTTATCACGTCGAGCCTTGGATTAGCCTCGCATCTGACCTTCTTCTTCACAAGATGGGCAGGCAGCGGGCAAATTCCAACAAGTAATATGTACGAATTTATGACCTTCCTCGGAATGGCAATCATGATTGCTTTTACAATTGTATTTGCCATTTATAGAAAACCTTTGCTAGGTATGTTCTCGCTGCCGCTCACGGTTATTATCGTTGCATACGCATCTGTATTTCCGCAAGAAGTACAGCCGTTGATACCGGCTCTAAATAACTATTGGCTCAAAGTGCATGTCACTACAGCAGCGCTGGGCGAGGCGTTTTTTGCGGTTGGTTTCGCCGCAGGCCTCATGTACCTGCTTCGTGTAGTCGATTTTAAAGGTAAAACAAAGGAAGCAAAAAAAGCGCAGTTTTGGGTGGAATTCTCGTTATACTCGATCATTCTAATCGTAGGCTTTATCGTAGCTGTCTTTGCATTCCGCGGAGCAGGCTACGAAGCGCAATTTATTCAAGAAAAGTCTAGTATCGATGGAAAAGGAATTGAGACGACGACTACGGAAACAGTCGATTATTCGCTGCCGCCAATCGTTAAGCCCTATAATAGCGATATCGTTAAGTATGATTCTTTCCTTGGCATGAAGGAGCCCTTGTTTGAAGCTCCTTATTGGATGAATGGCGCGAATTCGGGTCGCAAGCTTAATACCGTTGTTTGGTCAATCATCGCTGGCTCCTTGCTTTACGGATTGCTGCGTCTCGTGTTCCGCAAGCCGCTCGGCGCAGTTATACATCCGATTATGGAGGGTGTTGACCCCGAAGATTTGGATGAGATCAGCTACAGATCGATAGCGATCGGATTTCCGATTTTCACGCTAGGAGCCTTGATATTCGCAATGATCTGGGCCAATATAGCATGGGGCCGTTTCTGGGGCTGGGATCCGAAGGAAGTTTGGGCCCTTATTACATGGCTGTATTACAGTGCTTACTTGCACTTCCGATTATCGCGCGGCTGGCAAGGAAAACGTTCCGCTTGGCTCGCAGTAATCGGCTTTGTCGTCGTATTGTTCACACTCGTTGGCGTTAACCTTGTCATTGCAGGTTTACATTCCTATTCTGGTGTTTAGTATTTAGATTGAGAGGAGTATTGCCCTATGTCTGATTATTCAAGCCGTATATTGGTCGTAGATGACGAAGAACGCATTCGTCGACTGCTCAAGATGTATTTAGAGAAGGAAGGCTATACAATCGATGAAGCTGAAGACGGTGAAACAGCTCTTAGATTAGCTTCGAATACCGATTATGCGCTCATCTTGCTTGATGTGATGCTTCCGGGAATTGACGGCGTAGAGGTATGCTCCCGCTTGCGTCAAGTAAAGGCAACCCCAGTTATTATGCTAACTGCAAAAGGCGAAGAGATGAACCGAGTACAGGGATTTGAAGTTGGAGCAGATGATTATGTGGTTAAACCATTTAGCCCGCGTGAAGTCATATACCGTGTAAAAGCGATATTAAGACGTTCATCGGCTACGGCGTTTCTAACCAAAGAGATCAATTCAAGTAATAACATAGTGTTCCCTCACCTCATTATCGAGCATGACGCTCACCGTGTGACCGCCGGGGGACATGAAGTAAGCTTAACGCCTAAAGAATATGAGCTGCTGCATTACTTGGCAGTGTCGCCCGATAAAGTGTTTTCACGTGAAGAACTGCTTAAGGATGTTTGGAATTACGAGTTTTTTGGCGATTTACGTACGGTTGATACCCATGTCAAACGTTTAAGAGAGAAATTGAATAAGGTGTCTCCCGAGGCGGCGTCAATGATAACCACCGTGTGGGGCGTTGGCTATAAGCTAGAGGTGCCTAAATAAATGGGCTTGTGGCAGCGTTTGGCAGGCAAGCTCTGGCGCAGCGTAGTTGGCAAGCTCTGGGCGACCATTATGCTGCTTGTTGCTGTTGTACTTTTGATAGTTGGTGTGTTCTTACTGCAGTACGTTGACATCTGGGTTGAAGGCAATACGCATCAAGTGAAAGTGCTGTTCGTCCTAACTGCGATTATCGGCTTTTTATTATCTACCTTTTTTGCGTTTTTCCTTTCCAAGAAGATTCAGCAGCCGCTGCTGCAGCTGAAAGATGCTGCCGTCTCCATCTCGCAGGGGAATTACTCTACAAGAGTGGATATACGCTCCAGCGATGAGATAGGAGAGCTGGCGCAAACCTTTAATCATATGACGGAGCAGCTGGATAAGCTCATTCATGATTTAAACCATGAAAAAAATCATCTTTCGAGCATTTTGCGAAGCATGGGCGATTCGGTTATAACTTTTGATGCCGATGGAAAAATCATTCTGACCAATCCGAGCGGACACTTGTTGATTAATCAGTGGTCAGGCGTTGAGAAGGCTTGGCAGGAGGATTTATTTGAAAGCTCATCTTCCTACAGCGAGGTTCCTATGCCGCTGCGAGAGCTGTTTCAGAGCGTCATGGAAGAAGGGCGCGATGCGACGGATAAGGTTCATGTATTAAGCAGCGTTTGGTCAGCCGTAATGGCTCCGCTTCAGTCTAAAGGGGTCATTCGGGGTGCAGTCGCAGTCATTCGGAATGTGACGGAGGAGCATAAGCTCGAGAAGCTCAGAAGAGATTTTGTGGCTAACATTTCTCATGAGATCAGAACTCCGCTCTCTATGCTTCAAGGTTATAGCGAAGCTTTGCTGGATGACATTGTGGTTTCTGAAGAAGATAAGAAAGAGCTAGTTCAGGTTATTTATGACGAATCGCTCCGAATGGGCAGACTGGTGAATGATTTTCTGGATATTGCCCGCATGGAAGCAGGTCACGTTGATATGAACTTCCAAAAGGTCGATCTTAGTCATGTGCTTAAACGGGTACATCGGAAATTCCAGGTGTACGCAAAGGAACGCGAGGTGAAGCTGCTCGCGGAATTGCCGCAGGAGCCACTGCTGGTTAAAGAAGCGGACGAAGATAGGTTGGAGCAAGTTTTAACGAACCTGCTCGATAATGCGCTGCGGCATACCCCTTCAGGAAAATCAATTTCCATTGCCGGCAAGCATGAGAATGTCAATGGCAGCCAGTATGTTCAGCTTAGCGTAAGAGACGAGGGCCAAGGGATCCCATCGGAAGATGTGCCTTATATCTTTGAACGCTTCTACAAGGCGGATAAAGCGCGTAAACGCGGTTCTTCAAGCGGTACCGGTCTTGGTCTTGCCATTGTTAAAAATCTAATCGACCTGCATCATGGACGAATAGTTGTCGAGAGCAGTGYTGAAACGGGAACTTCGTTTACGTTACTGATCCCTGTCGAAGCTCATCAGTAGTTGTCACAGCGCTCCTAAGGGGGCGCTTTTTTTGTAGAATACAGCAGATAATTCTTGTTGCTCGTGAAACAAAAAGAGCCAATCGAATGATTCGATTGGCTCTTTTCTTGTCATTTTATTGTATATAATTTAAAAAAGGGTGATTTCTTTTGCGGTATTAAGTTCAGGCATGCTTGTCAACTGCTCAAGCACTTCTTTTGGTGTAGCTTTATCGACTCTAAGCACCATGATCGCCGATCCGCCAACGAGCTGACGACCCACTTGCATCGTAGCGATGTTGACGTCATTATTGCCGAGAAGAGTACCTACGCGGCCGATGATACCAGGCTTATCGTTATGCGAGATCAGAATCAGGTTGCCTTCTGGCGTAACGTCCACAGGGAACTTATCAATTTGTACGATACGAGGACCATAACCTGTCAGCAATGTGCCGGAAACGACGCGCTCTTCCTTCTTCGTACGAAGCGCTACCGTTACAAGGTTAGTGAAATCCTTCGAAGCGTGTGATTTCTGAATCACGATATTTACGTCGCGAACCTTTGCAAGATGCATGGAGTTAACGACATTAACTTGCTCGGACCCTAGGTGATGCGCAAGAACGCCGCGAACGATATGTCTAGTAAGCGGCTGAGTATCTACCTCTGCAAGCTCGCCGGCATAGCCGACAACGATTTCAATGACTGCACCTTCCGTTGACTGCGCAATAAAGTTACCAAGCTTCTCGCCAAGCGTGAAGTAAGGTTGAAGAATACTTTGCAGATTAGCAGGAATCGGAGGCATGTTAACCGCATTGATGAACGGCTCGCTGCGCAGAATGTGAAGGACTTGCTCCGAAACATCGATTGCAACGTTTTCTTGTGCTTCAACAGTTGAAGCGCCAAGATGCGGCGTCACGATAATTTTTGGATGTCCCAAGAACGGATGATCATCAGCAGGAGGTTCAACTTCGAATACATCGAATGCTGCGCCTGCAACAATACCGGCATCTACAGCATCAACCAATGCAATTTCATCGATAATTCCGCCGCGTGCGCAGTTTACGATGCGCATGCCCGGCTTCATGACTTCAAATTGTGCTTTACCAATCATATGGCGTGTTTCCGTTGTAAGCGGCGTATGTACGGTCATGAAATCAGCATTGCGAACAATGTCATCCACGCTAGCCAGCTTAACACCGATTTTTTCTGCTCTTTCTTCCGTCATAAATGGATCGTAGCCCATGATGTCCATGCCGAAAGCTTTTGCACGTTTGGCAACTTCGCTTCCGATACGTCCCATGCCGAGCACGCCTAATGTTTTGCCGCGAAGCTCAACGCCAAGGAAAGATTTGCGATCCCATGTACCGCCAACGGTTTTCATGTAAGCTTGCGGAATATGACGGGCAACTGCCATCATCATTGCAAAAGTATGCTCACAGGTCGTGATCGTATTGCCGTCTGGTGCATTGATTACGATAATTCCGCGTTGGGTTGCTGCGTCAAGGTCGATGTTATCGACACCTACACCTGCACGTCCAACGACTTTCAGTTGTTTACCAGCTTCCATTATCTTAGCGGTAACACGCGTTTGGCTGCGTACGAGCAACGCATCGTATTCGCCGATGATGGCTACTAATTCGTCTTCACTTAATCCAGGCTTTTTGTCGACTGCGACATCTGACGCATCAACAAGCTGCTGAATACCCAAATCGCTAATTGGATCGGAAACTAACACTTTAAACATGTGAAGCATGCCTCCTAAATTGGGGCGAAGCTTGAAGGCTTCGCTTAATATGAACAGAAAAACCCTCTACCCGGCACCGTTGTGCAGCAGCGGGACGAGAGTTTGATCATCGATCTCAGACTTTTCTATTTTAATGCAATGGGGTGTGGAAAAGCAATCCTCAAACTTGCTGAATTGTGAAAATTTCGTTATGATTCTAGCATCATAAACAACAAAATATGACATGGGAGGTCTTTTTACGTGGAAAAATGGCAAGATGTGACTCCTCAATTGATGCTTGATTTGCTGAACAGCGGACAAGTTGAAGCAAGCCAAATTATAGATGTGAGAGAAGATTTTGAATGGGATTATTATCATTTGGAGAATACCGTCTTAATACCTATGAATACGATACCCGCACGTTTGAATGAAGTGAATGATTCAAAGCCCATCTACATTATTTGCGCGCACGGGGTGCGAAGCGCAGCGGTTTGCGATTATTTAGAAAAACAAGGCTATAGCGGCCTCCACAACGTTACCGGCGGGATGGCCGCTATAGCCTCGTTAAATGGATTTCAATATGACTAATTAATTCGTTTCTGAAGTGAAAAATGGCAGCTGAGGAAGCAGTGCTTGCTCGTAAAGGCGTGACTTACTTTCAGTAAAATCACCTGACCGGACAGCTTCCGTATTGATAAGGAGATCAACAACGGCTGAAACGGTATGAACCTTCATTTTGGATGCTTGTCCCGATTCGACAAATTCGTCAACGCGGCTAGTTAAGTCCTGCGGGTAATAAGAAGTAAGCTTTTTACGAGTTAACAGCTGATCGGCCATTAATTTATTTTTGATCGTAATTGTTAGATTTTTCCACTGTGTCAACTCAAGCAGAGCCGGCGACTTATAGTCCGAAGGAATATCTAGATCTACTGTAGCTGCCCATTTCAGCATCGCGGAATAGTAAGCTTGCTGCGCGCTCAGTGCAAATTGTGAAGCAGATAGGTAGTTTTTTTCTTGATCGATGTTTTTCTTCAGCTCATTATAGGTTTGAGTCTTGGCATTAGTCGCCGCTTTTATTGAGGCGTCTTTGAAAAGCTTGAGACTGCGGATATAGCTGATTTGGGCTTGTCCAAGCAGTGGGGAGCGCTGCATGTCGACCGAGCTCGCTTCCTTAGCTTTATCATCGGCTAAACTTGCCAAATCTTTAAACATTGAAGTTGCTTCACTTGTTTTTCCTTGCGATAATTTGTTCATTGCTGTAAACCATTCGTTTTGAAATTCACGGTAAGGTAAAAATACAGTATGATAGAAAGAAACCAAATCCTGCTGTTGGTAAGGGCTTACAGAAGCGGAGGCTTGTTTCGTGCCTTCTTCATCTTTTTCATACTTGGCTTCTGTCTTTTCAGTTCCAATTTGGATACCGTAGAAAAAAGCGCCGACTGAGCAAACGAGCATGAACACAAAGCCTACACTGAATAGCATTGCAGTTGTCGTTAAACGTTTTTCCATCTCTATCTCAATCTCCTTCTATGTAAAAAAATTATACTGTCGATTTGTCCTATCAGTATAGGTGAAAAGGTCGAAAAAGAAAATACGAACGTTCCAGACAGGCGGGAAGTTATGAAAAAGTTTGATATTCGAAATATTCGTATCCGAAAGGTGTCCGTTGACGATCTGGATGACCGTATGCTGCTCATCAACCTATACGCGACTCAAGCGTTTACTTTTATTATCGGTTTAATATGGGTATTATTTCAGCACCAAAATTTGTTTTCTTTATTTACACCGCCAAAGGAGCTTTCATATGCCTATTGGGGAGCGGGACTGGCGGCTGCAGTTATTGTCGTTGATTTGCTCATATCTCGATTTGTGCCGGAGGAAGCAAGCGATGACGGAGGTGTAAATGAGCGTATTTTCCGTACTCGTCCTGTTTGGCATATAGCTGTTCTATCCTTGGTTGTTGCGATATGCGAGGAGCTTCTCTTTCGAGGAGCGATACAACATGCCATTGGTCCCTATTGGACAAGCATTATTTTTGCTACTATTCATGTTAGATATTTAAAGCACTGGATCCCAACAGGTCTTGTGTTCTCGATAAGCTACGGCCTCGGATGGATTTATATGCAATCTGGTTCAATTTTGGCGCCGATTATCGCTCATTTTCTAATTGATTTTATTATGGGGTTGATTATACGTTTCAGGAGGGAGTCATGAGCAGGAAAGAAAAGTTTGGAAATTCGAGAGCAGCACGTCAGCATGAAGAGACGGCCGCGCCGTCCAGCATCGGAACGAATTCCAATGAAGGAGAAGCTCTGCCGCCCAGGCGAAAAAAACATCCTTCGAGCAATTATAAAGTAACGAAATGGTATTATAATCTATTATTCGTGTTGTTTGTAAGCTTAGTCGGAGGGTTATTCTGGTACGGTTTAAAATTTACGGATTGATCTTGATGCTGGCAGGATCAATAAAGCCGTAGCCTTTATTTTCTAGCGCAGTAAGCAATTCATCAAGCGAATCGGCGGTCCACTTTAGCTCATGCATGAGAATATTTGCACCTGGATGAAGCTGCTCCAGCACGTTTTTGATAACGACTTCCGGCTTATCCTTGGCTGATTTATCCCAATCGAGCGAACCATTTGACCACGTCATGTAAAGCATGCCGTGGTTTTTTGCTATTTTTTTTACGGTATCTCCGCCAGAGCCGTAGGGAGGCCGGAAAAATAAAGGCTTTTTATTGACCAATGCTTCGACAGCAGCTTGAACATCGTATATTTGCTTTTCAACGATGGCCTCTGATTCATTTTTTAAATTAATGTGATCCCAGGAGTGATTGCCTATCGTTTGGCCGCGTTCATCAATCAGCTTCAATAAATCAGGGTTTTGTTTCACCCGATAGCCGTTCGCAAAAAATATTGCTTTTGCCTCATGCTTGTCAAGGGTATCCAATAAGCTAGTTAATACTTCCTGATCCTTTGGTCCGTCATCGAAGGTCAGTAAAACCACTTTTTTCGAGGTGTTTTGTTCAATTGGGACGAAACGGTAAACCTCGTTCATCGAATAAAGGGGAGCCGTATTCTTGATCTCTGTCTCGGCAGATGGTTCAGGGGTCGGATTAGCTTCTTCGTTTAGCTTAGATTCATCATTTTCCGTTATGGTCGGCGAGCTAGCAGCGGTTTCTTGGGTTACGGCGGTTGAAATGTCAGTTGCTGATGACCGGTTCCCGCTGGTTTGCTGAGAAGTGCAGGCCGTCAGAAGCGATCCAAGAAGAAGGCTGGAGATGATTATATGGCTTTTCTTCATTTGATGAAACCTCCGTCACTCAGTTGTTATTCCTGCTGAATCGACCTTATTGTATCATATTTGCTCATGTTCAGAATTCAGAACCAGAATGATTTCCTTATTTTATAAGGAATGAGCATACAGAGAAGCGGTCAAACTATTTGATGAAGACGAAAGCTGAACAAGGAAGAGGTGTATGCGATTATGAAATTAAGTGGCTTTTTGGTCGGAGGTTTAATTGGTGCTGCGGCAACCGTTTATGTGTCTCGGAAGCAGCCAGGCGCAGTTTCTTGGGCAGGCCATGCGTTATCGGATTTATGTTCATCAGTTGCCCGGAAATCCATCTCTAAAATCATGAGCAAATCGATAAAGGATGAGACGTCTATGCTTTCCCCAAAGCATTCAGACGATACCGCCGTAAAATCCGAAGCCGCTTGGGGACAGATTGAGGCTATTGTAAATAGTGATCCCCAATTGAAAAAGGAAGCGGAAAAGATCAAAGCGGAATCGTCGGCGCTAGCCCATTAATTAATCAGTCAGTTCGCGGAATCGTGGGAACGCAAAGCAGAAATGCGATGCGGTCAAACGATTCTTTTTTTCGTTCAATATTAGTGCAATCGTCGAAAAGAAATGATAAAGTAGTTACATAGCACGATTTGATCAAATCGATCACATCTTACTAATAAAATCATACGTTATTACAACAGATGCTGCAGAGGAGGATCCTGTCATGAAAATCGAACGACTGAGCCAGGATAAGATACGGATTTTCCTGACGTTCGACGACCTGCTGGAACGGGGGATCCAGAAGGACGACATGTGGCGCGAAATTCCAAAAGTACACGAACTATTCAGTGAAATGATGGATCAAGCATATAGTGAACTTGGATTCGATGCCAGCGGCCCGTTAGCGGTCGAAGTGTTTGCCCTCCCCGCGCAAGGTATGGTAGTGATTGTCACCCGTGGCAAAATGAACAGTCATGCAGGCGATCGGGCAACCGAAGATGACGACACGGAAGACGAAATATACGAGATGGAAGTGACGCTTGAGCAAAGCGACATCGTCATGTACTCCTTCCGCGAATTTGAAGATGTAATATCCGTTTGCAAGCAATTGCAAAGCTCCGCCCTAACTGAGGACGGACGATTGTATTCTTATAACGGCAAGTACATTTTGGCATTGGAGCCTGCTCTCATTGAGTCTTCGAGGCATAATGCTGTCATAGCTTTGCTTGCGGAGTATGGTGAAGCAACTTCGGTTACTTATGCCATGTTGGAAGAATACGGTAAGGTGATTATGCCCGAGAAAGCGGTTCGGGAAATATGTAATCATTTTAAATTTTAACAAAATGTACCTTGAAAGAGCATCTGCAGGCTGATTCTTGTCTGCACGATGCTCTTCTTGTATGTAAACTGCCATTTTAATGGAATACGGGAGAGGAAAGGCGTTCATATTAGATGTAGACAAAGGCGGTGAATGGAATGAGTGACAAAGGAGCAAATGATGTTTTGCATTCTACTCAAATTGTAATTGAGCAAGCGCTGCGAAGACTTGGCTATGATCAGGATATGATTGACTTACTAAAGGAGCCGTTGAGGCTGCTTACCGTACGCATTCCGGTTAGAATGGATGATGGCACAACAAAAGTATTTACCGGCTACCGTTCTCAGCATAATGACGCAGTCGGACCTACCAAAGGCGGCGTTCGATTTCATCCGGCCGTCACCGAAAATGAAGTTAAAGCCTTATCGATATGGATGAGCCTAAAATGCGGGATTGCGGATTTACCCTATGGCGGCGGCAAGGGCGGCGTCATTTGCGATCCACGTACGATGTCGTTTAGAGAAATAGAGCGCCTCAGCCGGGGTTACGTTCGAGCGGTAAGCCAAATTGTAGGCCCAAGCAAAGATATTCCTGCACCGGATGTCATGACGAATTCGCAGATTATGGCTTGGATGATGGATGAATACAGTCGGATTCGTGAATTTGATTCGCCTGGCTTCATTACTGGAAAGCCGCTTGTTCTAGGCGGTTCCAAGGGAAGAGAGACTGCTACTGCACGCGGAGTAGTCATTATGATTCAAGAAGCGCTAAACATTAAGCAAATTGAAATGAAAAATGCGCGAATTGTCATTCAGGGCTTTGGAAATGCCGGAAGCTACCTTGCCAAATTTATGCATGAGGCCGGTGCGCGCGTTATAGGTATATCCGATGTGAACGGAGCGTTGTATAATGAAGAGGGACTCGATATCGAATATCTGCTCGATCGTCGAGATTCATTTGGAAACGTGACGAATCTTTTCACGCAGACGATTACGAATGCAGAGCTGTTGGAGCTTGATTGCGATGTTCTGGTACCAGCGGCAATCGAGAACCAGATCACGGATCAGAATGCCCCGCGCATTCGCGCATCAATTATTGTAGAGGCCGCAAACGGCCCGACGACGCTGGAAGCGACAAAAATCTTGTCCGATAGTGGTGTGCTGCTCATTCCGGATGTTCTTGCAAGCAGTGGCGGCGTTATTGTATCCTACTTTGAATGGGTGCAAAATAATCAAGGGTACTATTGGGATGAGCAAGAGGTTGACGATAAGCTGAAGCTTATGATGATCCGAGGATTCAACCAAGTGTACGAAATACACCGCACCCGTAAAGTTGATATGCGGTTGGCCGCCTATATGGCTGGCGTTCGCAAATTAGCCGAAGCTGTTCGCTATCGCGGCTGGGTGTAAGAAAGTAGGGACTAAATGCTGTTGTTCTCTGTTTTAACGGCAGCTGTTGCGCCCGGCGTAGCACTGCTTACTTATTTATATTTGAGAGATCGCTACGAAGCCGAACCGATCCACATGGTCGCAAGAATGTTTGTATTAGGCATTCTCGTCGTAGTTCCGATAATAGTTATTCAGCGCGGTCTTCAGCTATGGCTTGGTGACCATTCGTTATTATTTGCTTTTGGAGAATCAGCCGGCGTTGAGGAATTTGTAAAATGGTTCGTGCTTTATCACGTTATATACAGCCATACGGAATTTGATGAGCCTTATGACGGTATCGTTTACGCGGCATCCATCTCGCTTGGCTTTGCCACGCTTGAAAATGTGCTATATGCGATCTACTCGCCGGCAACCTTCGGTACGCTGCTTGTTCGTGCATTGCTCCCGGTTTCTGGTCATGCCTTGTTTGGTATCATGATGGGGTATTACCTAGGGAAAGCGAAATTTGCTCCAAAGAACAAAAGTGTATATTTTTTGAGTATATCCCTATTGCTGCCGATCCTTTTACACGGTACCTATGATTGGATTTTGATTACCGTCCGGACGAATTGGATGTGGTTCATCATTCCTTTCATGATCGCGCTTTGGATATGGGGACTGCGTAAGATGAATCATGCCAATTCACGCTCTCCTTTTCGATTTTTGGTCCGTGAAGATGAGATTAAACTGTAGCTGATCCGTCCATACTTACATTATATAGCAATGCCTGAAAAGACGGCATTCGAATAATGGCTGAGGAGGCGCATATGGAGGCTGCAAGAATCAAGGTAACCATTCGGTGCAACGTGTGCGGAGAGAAATTCGTGCTCCGCGGACGGAGAGAAAAGGGCTCGATTGATACCGGCTTTAAACAGTGTATTTGTAATAATGCCAATGATCTTGATATTGAGGAGCATGGCATGTTTTAAAGGAAAACAAATGAAGTAATTACAATTAAATAGATGGATGCATAAAGCTCCCTTAGGCAAACCAAACTAAAACCAGGTTTTGCACAAGAAAGGAGCTTTTGTATTATGTACCATCGACTCAGCTCGATCCTATTTCCGATTATGTCCTTGCTTTTCATAGGCGCAATTTATTGGGGCTATCAAGAGCATCAGGAAAAGAACTCGATATTGATTAAAGCCGAAAATCAGTATCAACGGGCATTTCATGACTTAACCTATCATGTCGAGCAGCTGCACCAACAGCTTGGCACGACCCTTGCGGTTAACTCCACCTCGCAAAGTTATCATCGAAAGGGTCTAGTGAACGTATGGCGTTTAACGAGCGAGGCTCAAAACGAAATCAACCAGCTTCCTCTTACGCTGCTCCCTTTCAACGAGGCGGAAGATTTTTTATCGCGTATAGCTAATTTTGCATACAAAACAGCTGTCCGCGACCTGACAAAGCAGCCGCTTACGCAAGATGAGTTCAAGACGATGAAGACGCTGTACGCGAATTCCGAGCAAATTTCCAATGAATTAATCGGCATGCAAAAACAAGTGCTTGCGAATAATTTAAGATGGATGGACGTTGAAATTGCTCTGGCATCCGAGAAATCGAATAATGATAATACGATTGTTGACGGCTTTAAGACAGTCGACAAAAAAGTGAGCGAGTACCCGGAAATCAACTGGGGTCCTTCTGTCAGCAGCATGTATCAAAAACGGACCATTAAGATGTTGGGCGGGAAAATGGTTACCGCTGAGGATATCAAGAAGCTTGCCGCAAAATTCACACAAAACCCGAAAGCGGACATCCGCGTTGTCGAAAATGCGAAGGGGACGGAATATGCTTCTTTCTCAGCGACGGTAAACGAGGGCAAGGACAAAAAGCTTCAAATGGATTTTACGCAAAAGGGCGGACAGCTCATTTGGTTTATGAATTCGCGCGACATTGGCGAGAAAAAGGTAGACCTTGAGAAAGCAAAAGCATCAGCGGATTCTTTCCTGGACAAACATGGTTTCTCGGGAATGAAAGCCATCAGCTACGATTTGCATAACAATATGGTGGCATTCACCTACGTCAGTGTGCAAAGCGGCGTGCTCATTTATCCAGATAAGCTGACTGTGAAGGTAGCACTGGACAATGGACAGACGGTTGGCTTGCAGGCAAATGATTTCGTATATGAGCATCACAAAAGGAAGCTTCCTAGCCCAATTCTAACGAAGGCAGACGCAAGGAAGGCGTTAAATCCAGAAATGAAAGTACAATCGGAGCTATTGGCTCTAATCGACAACGATCTGGGCGAAGAAGTATTATGTTATGAATACACAGGTAAGATCAATGGTTCACTCTACCGCATCTATGTAAATTCAGAAACAGGCCTAGAGGAATCCATTGAGGAAATGTCTCCCTACGATTCCAAGGCAGCTTCTGACAAATAACGATATGGCTCCCCTCAAATCGACGTGTTATAATGGCATGTAAATGGGGGGGAGCCAATTTGTTGCCTAAATTGAACCAAATGCTGCACTTTCAGATCGCTTCTTCAGATGAAGAGGAAGCATCTATTGAATACAAATCCCGGATTGCTGATGACCAAGAAGACGGATTTCTTATTGAAGTTCCGATCAGCGAGAAATCCGGACGTTACAAGCGACTTTTTTTAGGCGATGAGCTTTCTGTTTATTTTATTTCCGAGGATGGCATCAAAAGTTTTTTCGATTCGCATGTGCTCGGTTTTAAGGAAGAYGGCGTAAAGCTAATCAAGATCCGCAAGCCTGAACCGGACCGCATAACTAAGGTTCAGCGGCGGAGCTTTCTTAGGGTGCCGGCAGAGCTGGAAATCGCGGTCAAAACGGCTGGTAGCTTAAGATTCGTTTGTGAGACGGATGATGTGGGCGGCGGCGGAATTTCGTTTATTTACGATGGGAAATGGCCGCTTTCATCCGGGCATCAGCTTGAATGCTGGTTGCTCGTGCCTTTCAAGAACGGCAGCATCGAGCATGCTTTCTTTAAAGGAGAAATTGTGAGGGTAGTAGAGCTAGATTCCGGAAGGAAGCAGGCTATGATTAAATATGTAAGTATTAACGACTCAGAACGTCAGAAGGTTATCCGGTATTGTTTTGAGAAGCAGCTAGAATATCGAAATCGGTGAATAATATTTGCGATTCTTGGAAAACTACCCGGAAAGAGGAAGGGGAATTTCCAGGTGATAAAGAAAATGCTGCACAAGAAAAGAAGCCGCAATCAGATGATAAAGCTAACAGATGACGTTAGTGCGGTATTGCGGAAAATCATTATAACGCTTGTTATTTTATTGGTATGTTCGCAGGCAGCTTTGCAAAATAATGCTGTTCGGCATTGGCTAACGGGTGTGGATCAGTGGGAAGGAACCCGCTTGAACTGACGCTTGGCTTTTGCATCTGCGTTTATAGTGTGGTATAATTTTCACGTTCGCAGGCAAAGCCTGCTTTTTTCTTGAGAGGTTTGCGTCGCATTCTTATATGCATTCGGCCAGCCGTCTCTACTAAAAGGGGGTTGACCTTAAGTGGTGCATCACGAAGGTGACAGCGACCGTATGAACATTGCGATTGACGGGCCGGCAGGCGCGGGCAAGAGCACGGTTGCACGAAAAGTCGCCGAGCAGCTTGGATATGTGTACATCGATACCGGCTCTATGTATCGCGCTGTAACACTCAGCGCCCAACGAGCGGGAATAACGGTGTCTCAGACAGCCAAACTTGCAGAACTAGTAAGATCTTTAGAGATTGAACTTGAGCCTGGCGAGCAAGGCCAGTCCGTATTTGTGAACGGAGAAGATGTAACCGCATTGATTCGCTCGCGCGAGGTGACGCTGCAGGTATCACATATTGCAGCGAACGAGACTGTACGTGACGTTCTCGGAGTACTGCAGCGCAAGCTTGCAGAACGCAAAGGTGTCGTAATGGACGGCCGGGATATCGGTTCACATGTACTGCCGCAAGCGGAATTGAAAATTTTTCTAACCGCATCCGTCAAGGAACGGGCACTTCGCCGTTACCGTGAAATAGTGGACAGCCAAAGCATTACGTTGGAACAATTGGAATCCGAGATTGCCGAACGTGACCGTTTGGACGAGCAACGCGATATTTCACCGTTAATATGCGCTGCTGACGCTATCGTCCTCGATAGTACCGCCATGACAATTGATGAAGTCATTCAGACAATTGTGAAATTAAGCCGAACCAAAATGGCGGAGGCGAAGTAAACTATGTTATATCTTATTTTCCGTTTTTTACTGCGCGTTCTGTATACGCTGCTCTTTCGATTGGAAGCAAGGGGTACGGAGAATATACCTACCACTGGTCCAGTCGTGCTTGCTTCAAATCACCTGAGTAATTTTGACCCGCCTACGGTAGGCGTCAAGGTAAAACGCAAGGTGTATTTTATGGCAAAAGAGGAATTGTTCAGAGTTCCGGTGTTTGGTCCGCTCATTCGCGCGTTTGGCGCTTTTCCCGTGAAACGCGGCGGTGTAAGTAAGGATGCCATTAAGTCGGCGATCACACTGCTGAAGGAAGGCAATGTAATGGGGATTTTCCCAGAGGGCTCACGCAACAATCAATCCGGTGCAGCCAAGAAGGGCGCGGCCATGATTGCCGTTAGAAGCGGCGCTGCTGTAGTTCCCGTAGCCATTGTCGGCAAGTATAGACCATTTAGCAAAATCGTCGTATGTTACGGCAAGCCTGTCGATCTTACCGCACTTATTGAGGAATCATCTCCAGACATGCTTGAACAAGTAACAGATGCCATTATGGCTCGCATTCGCGAGCTTGCTTCGAACAATCGTTAATGTATGTTTTAAATGCTGCTCTCGCTCTAGGCGCTTGCGGATTTAAATAAAGTTGGGGTATGAACTGAGGAGGTTATTTCAATGTCAGAAGAAACTAATGTGCAAGAATCCGTGGCGGAAGAAGTAAGCCAAGACGCTTTGGATAATTTCGTGTCTTTGAAAAAAGGCGATTCCGTTAAAGGTACGATCGTCAAAATCGAAGATAACCAAGCTTATGTAAGCCTTGGATATAAATATGACGGTGTTATTCCGATTCGCGAGCTTTCTGCGGTGCAGATTGAAAACGCTACGGATGCTGTTCAAATCGGTCAAGAGGTTGAGCTTAAAGTGGTTAGCATCGACGACGAGAAAGAAAAGCTTGTTCTTTCGAAGCGTCAAGTTGACGGCGAGAAAGCATGGGATCTTCTTCAAGAACGCTTTGACAACGGCGAAGTATTTGAAGTTGCTGTTGCTGATGTTGTTAAAGGCGGTCTCGTTGCCGATGTTGGCGTTCGCGGATTTATTCCTGCTTCTATGGTTGAGCGTCACTTTGTTGAAGATTTCTCCGATTACAAAGGCCGCACGCTTCGCGTGAAAGTTAAAGAAATCGACCGTGAAAACAACAAAGTCATTCTTTCTCAAAAAGAAGTGCTTGACGCTGAATTCGAGCAAAGCAAGAAGCAAGTTATTGCAGCGCTTGAAGTTGGTCAAGAGCTTGAAGGTACTGTTCAACGTCTTACACCATTCGGCGCGTTTGTTGATATCGGCGGTATTGACGGTCTTGTTCACGTATCCGAGCTTTCATGGCAGCATGTAGCACATCCGAAGGATGTTGTTTCTGAAGGTCAAGCTGTTCGTGTTAAAGTACTTAAAGTTGATCCAGCTGCTGGCAAAATCAGCCTCAGCCTGAAAGCTGCGCAACCAGGTCCTTGGGATTCTGCAGGCGGTCAATTTGCAATTGGTGATATCGTAACAGGTACAGTTCGCCGTCTCGTTCCATTCGGAGCTTTCGTTGAAATTGCTCCTGGCGTTGAAGGACTTGTTCACATTTCCCAAATCGCTCACCGTCACATTGCGACTCCTAATGAGGTTCTTCAAGAAGGCCAAGAAGTACAAGCGAAAGTTCTTGACTTCAACCCTGCTGAAAAACGCGTTAGCCTAAGCATTAAAGAAACAGAAGAAGCTCCTGAACAAGCTGCTCCAAGCGCAAGACCAGATAGAGCTCCACGTTCGCCAAAAATCGAAAAAATCGATAATCCGAATGTTAGCTTGAGCAATGAAAGCATGAGCTATTCTCTTGCAGAACGTTTTGGAGATAAGCTTAAAAATCTTAAATAATCAYCTTTTTATATAAAAAAGAGCTGTTTCTGCGATCTGTCGCAGGAATAGCTCTTTTTTTTTGGTGCATAATAGGGGGTACAAGAGGTGATATAACGTGAATCCCGGTTTTATGTCGATCTGGATTATGATGATAACTTTCATTCTAATCGCGACAGGTTGGAAGACCTATTTAGCTCCGGAAATAAGCAGCCGCATGATGGCGCTTCTAGGAATTTTTATGGTTATGCTGCTCGTTTTCCCGCTGTGGTGGTCGCCATTTCCCGAGTTCATTCGACTTGAAATCCATATAAGCGTTTGTTTGATGCTTGTGATTGGAGTGTTGATGTCGTATAGAGCGTCCGAGGTAAGGAGCTATTTTTGCTATTTGATTTTGTGCACCCTTATGATCTCAATCATTTGGGGATTCATTCGCAAGATGTATAGCTATGATCCTGTATTTTATTGGATAGGTCCAAATTGGGATGCACCATTGTTAGCCGGAATATTTTGCGGGGCTTTTACCTCACAGATAAAACATCAATTTGGAATGATGGTTTGGGGAGCGGTGCTTGGTGAAGCGTTAAATACAGTCCTTCAATCCGGTGCATTTACGGCTCATATTGGTCAATCAAGCTGGTGGGATAGCTTTTGGATTGCTCTTGCGACAGCCAGGGTGTTTAGCTTGCTCCTCAGAGCGATTCGTACGGGTGCATCGAAGCTTAGCGTAAAGCTATGGCATATTAAGGGAGGACGTTCTTCATAATGCAGCATTATCTCGTCCAAAATAAGTTTTTGGTTGGTGTTTTGTTAGGTATCACTTTCGGAATTATTTCGCGCTTGCTAATGCTTAGAACTGATTATCGACAGTATCCGACATATCCGCATGGTCGTATCATCCATATTTCATTGGGTGTTATCGCAGCAGCTTTAGGCGCTGTAGCCGTCCCCGCTTTGTTTAATAAGGACTATACGGCAATCACCTTCCTTTCACTCGCTGCACAGCAGTTTAGAGATGTTCGTAAGATGGAACGCGAAACATTGACTAAAATAGACAGTATGGAATTGGTTAGTCGGGGATCAACCTATATTGAAGGAATAGCCATGGTATTTGAAGGTCGGAATTACTTAGTGATCATGACTGCTTTGCTGACAAGCTTATTTAGCATTATGTTGAATATCTGGATAGGCATTCTTGCCGGTATTATATCGCTGCTGCTTGTCGAAAAGCTGAAATCAGGCAAAGCTATTTCTCATATCGCTGCTGTTCAATCTGCGGAAGTTAGAGTCGATGGTCCTGATTTGTTCGTAGGAGATATTTATATAATGAACGTGGGGCTAAAAGCCAATCAAGAAATTATCGCTGAACGGGGAATGGGTTTTATTTTGACGCCCTACAATTCAAACGGAAAAGTAACCATAAGCAATCTGGGACAACGTCAAGCCATTCTTTATGATATGGCTACGATATTAGGCGTGTACCGGGATGACGGGGAACCGGCATTAATTCCGATGGCCAAGCTTGATATGAAGGATGGTCGCTTGGCTGTATTTATTTTGCCCCAGGAAATGGATGCGGACAAAGGAAAGCAAGTTATTTTGCGAGTACCGATATTAGAATCGGCCGTTCGCATGCCTACGGAAGCATCTGTCAATAAGAAAGGAGCAAGCGATAATGGCTAAGATTGTCGCCGTCGTATCGATGAAGCCGCAAACTGTAGGAGGAGGCGCGCCCATTTTCCTAGTAGAAAGTGCGGACAAGCTGGAGGAAACCTCGTTCCTCCTCGAGAAGATATTGGATGCAAGCGCGCATGATTTGAAGAATGGTACAATAATCCTAGTGAATCATCGATAATAGAAAAGTTAGCCAAGAACGCACTTTTTTGCTATGATGGTTAACGTGAGTATTTTTGAAGGAGTGGAAAACAAACTATGGCAAGACCCGTTATCGCTATCGTCGGTCGTCCGAATGTGGGTAAATCCACGATTTTCAATAGGGTCATCGGCGACCGTCTAGCAATTGTTGAGGATAAACCGGGTGTCACGCGTGACAGACTTTACGGCACCGGAGAGTGGAATGGAAAACCGTTCAGCATTATTGATACTGGCGGTATTGAAATTGATGGCGAAGATGAAATCATGAAATCTGTTCGTATGCAGGCTGAACTCGCTATTGAAGAGGCTGATGTGATTATCTTTATGGCCGATGCGAAGACCGGCTTGACGCACGCGGATGATGAAGTAGCTCAAATGCTGTTCCGTTCAGGCAAGCCTGTTGTACTTGCAGTTAATAAAGTTGATAATCATGGCCGTATGGACGAGGTTTATGAGTTTTATGGGCTCGGCTTCGGTCAGCCTATTGCAATTTCCGGTTCACATGGTTTAGGCATCGGCGATTTGCTTGACGCTGCTGTCGAGCTGCTGCCGGAGCAAACGGATGACGGCTATGATGAGGATGTTATTCGCGTTGCGTTGATTGGACGGCCTAACGTTGGTAAATCCTCGCTCGTTAATGCGCTTCTCGGTGAAGACCGCGTAATTGTAAGCGATGTAGCAGGTACGACACGCGATGCAATCGATACGCCTTTTGAACGTGACGGCCAACGGTATGTACTAATTGATACGGCTGGTATGCGGAAGCGCGGCAAGGTGTATGAATCAACGGAGAAGTACAGCGTAATGCGTGCGATGAAAGCGATCGAGCGCGCGGATGTTGTTCTCGTGTTGATAAACGGGGAAGAAGGCATTATTGAGCAGGACAAGCATATCGCAGGTTATGCCCATGAAGCGGGAAAAGCCTCGATATTTGTTGTGAACAAGTGGGATGTCGTCGAGAAAGACGAGAAGACGATGCAAGTTTTCTCGCAAAATATCCGCGATCATTTCTTGTTTATGTCTTATGCCCCAATTGTTTATCTATCTGCTTTAACGAAACAGCGCTTACAAAAGCTGCTGCCTGTCGTTAAGCATGTATCGGAGCAGCATGCGATGCGTATTCAGACGCATCTTCTTAATGATGTCGTTTCGGACGCTGTGGCGATTAATCCGCCGCCATCCGACAAAGGCAAACGTCTGCGCATCAATTACGTTACGCAGGTTGCGACCAAGCCGCCGACGATCGTTGTATTTGTGAACGATCCGGAAATCATGCATTTCTCGTATGAGCGTTATTTGGAAAATAAAATCCGTGCAGCATTTAATTTTGAAGGGACGCCAATACGAATATTCTCACGTCGTAAGTCCGAGGAAGATTAGGGGAGAGTAGCTTGTTATATGGAGTAATCGCGATTGCTTTAAGCTATTTGTTAGGTTCAGTTTCTTTCAGTATCGTTATTGCAAAATGGGTTAAAGGCATCGATATCCGTCAGCATGGCAGCGGCAATGCAGGGGCAACGAATACATTGCGGGTGCTCGGCAAAGGGCCGGGCTTACTCGTGTTTGTACTTGATATTGCAAAAGGCGTTGCTGCTGTTTGGATCGGGCACGGCCTAGGCGAAAATGACTGGATTCCGGTTCTATGCGGACTGGCTGCCATAGTAGGTCATAATTGGCCGATATGGTTTCGGTTCAAGGGCGGCAAAGGAATTGCTACGACAGTTGGCGTTATTGCCACGCTTGCGTTCATCCCTGCTCTTTGTGCAGGTGTAGTTGCGATTGCAACGATCGCTATAACCCGGTACGTATCTTTGGGATCGTTATTGTTTGCGGCTTTAACGCCATTATTCATTTCCATCTTTTATTTTTCCGTACCTTTACTTTGTGCAAGTCTTCTGATCTGTATATTTGCTTTCGTACGCCATCGGACGAATATCGTAAAGCTGTTTCAAGGAACGGAAAACAAGCTAGGTGCTAAGAAAGGATAGTGAGCGTCGCATGACAAACCAGAGTGGAGAAAAACAGAAATTTGCAGCCGTGCTCGTTGCGGGGAGCTGGGGCACTGCGCTTGCGTCCGTACTCGCAAATAATGGCTATCAGGTACGGCTATGGACGCGCAGTAAGGAACAAGCGGAGGATATTAACCGCAACCGTGTAAACAGCAAGTTTCTGCCGGATGTCCAACTGCCTGAGCTTATTCATGCAACCACGGATATCGAGTATGCGCTGCAGGATGCCGAGCTAGCCTTATTCGTAGCGCCATCTGGCGCGATGCGCGAGGTGGCAAGGCAAGCGGCGCCTTATTTGTCCAGCGAAACGCTCGTGGTACATGCAACGAAAGGCTTTGAGACGGATACGCTGAAGAGGATGACAGCTGTGCTATCGGAAGAGCTAAACCGCTCGCTAGATCAACTGGTCGTGCTCTCAGGTCCTAGTCACGCGGAAGAAGTCATCCTGAAGCAGCCAACAACGGTTGTTGTTGCTTCAGCAAATATTGAAGCAGCGGAGCAAGCACAAGATGCTTTGATGAATACGGATTTCCGTGTGTATACGAATCCTGATGTCGTTGGTGTAGAGGTTGCCGGAGCAATCAAGAACATTATTGCTTTGGGAGCGGGTTTGACCGACGGACTGCAATTCGGAGATAACGCAAAGGCTGCTTTGCTTACGCGCGGGCTGGCTGAAATCGGTAGGCTGGGCACAGCTATGGGGGCGAATCCGCTCACTTTTGCCGGACTTGCAGGCGTAGGCGATCTCGTCGTTACCTGTACAAGCAAGCACAGTCGCAACTGGCGCGCGGGTTACATGCTTGCCGACGGAACGCCGCTCGATGAGGTGCTTAGCCGCATGGGGATGGTCGTGGAGGGCGTTAGAACCACCCGCGCCGCTTATGATTTAGCGAAACAATATGAGGTTGAAATGCCGATAACATTTCAGCTGTATGAGGTATTATTCGCGAACAAAGCGCCAAGGACTGCCGTTGAGCACTTAATGGGCAGGCTCAAGACACATGAAATTGAGGATCTAGGCTAAGGACCAGCGCCTACACCAAACATCTGCCCTTCTCATATGATG
The DNA here is from genome assembly GCF_056398325.1 of Paenibacillus sp. 01T443. Lineage (NCBI taxonomy): Bacteria > Bacillati > Bacillota > Bacilli > Caryophanales > Paenibacillaceae > Paenibacillus > Paenibacillus sp. 01T443. The sequence continues at coordinate 293,396 of NZ_JBFTPE010000001.1, read as the reverse complement.
CATGGAGCAAGACACATGCGCATCCTGGAGGTGTAGGATATGGCGAAGGATTTTTCCAAAGATATTCTCAACTCGATAAACAAAAAAACCGGCAAAGGTATTTCCGAGAGTTCTGTCAAAAAGCTGGCTAGCGGAGTTACACCAGAAACGATGAAGGACGAAGCGGAGCTTCGCAAGCTGATCAAGCAGGTGTCAGAAATGGCAAAGGTTAAGGTTGCTGATTCGACCGTCAATGAAATCGTGAAGGCTGTAAAAGCTAGTGGCATGAACGCAAGCAATATGGAAACACTGATGAAAATGATGATCAAAAAATAAAGCGCAGTTTTGGCAAAAGCGATAGGCGACCCGAATTTTATCATTCGGTGCAGCGTCCTGTCAGCTTTTGTCCTTTTTTTTATGCGATGTTATAATGGATGAGAATTCATTATGATATAGATTAGGAGAATGGAATTACTATGGATGCAATGACAAAAATGTGGGTTTCGCTTTTCGGCATTGGGATGATGGCGATTGCGGCCCTTTTAATTACGTTTGCCCGTATGAAAACGAAAGGCGCTTTGAAATTCGTACTGTCTCTCATTGCTTTTTTTATTTTGATAATTGGATTTATTTGCGGACTAATATCCATTATTTAACTGGATCTACATAGGAACGATAGATTACTAACGGAAATGGAGATTTAGACATATAATGATTGAATTAAAGGGTAGAACCAAAACGGCTGTCGTAGAGGCGGAAGCAGGCTTGTCACTGCTTGATCTTGCAATGAAACACAATATCGATTGGAGCTTTTCGTGCGCACGCGGAACTTGTGCCCGTTGTCGCTGCTTGATAACGGAAGGTGCGGACCAGCTTGAAGGCATCACGGACGAAGAGTGGGATCGCCTTGAGCCGGAGGAGTTTGAAGAAGGCTATCGACTAGGCTGCCAGGCAATTGTCAAAACCGCTGACGCAAAAATTACAGCTGCGAATAAGCCATATTTTTAATGTTAATGCCGTGGAAGGAAGTGCCGGCGATGACCGAAAATGCACGCATTCATAACGCGCTGGCCGTCGTGAAAAAAGCAACAGAAGCAAATGCTTCGGAATGGGTATTAGGCGGAAGCACAAGCCTTATGCTTCGGGGCCTCCCATTATCAGCCTTGCCGCGTGATTTGGATATATATTGCGATGAAGAGGATATCGCAGCGATCCACAAGGCGTTGGAGCCCTATGCGCTTGACCAACCGGCAATAAGCGAAACCGGCATGTACCGCTCTATTCTGAGTCATTACCTGATCCATGATATACAGGTTGAGTTGGTCGGAGGTTTCCAGGTGAAGGCAAGCGGCTGCCACTATGAGACCATGGTACGAAAGGTGCTGCTGGATTTTTCCGACCATATCTATTTAAGCGATGTTGAAGTGACTGTGCCCATCGTGCCGCTAGCGCATGAGCTGTGGTTTAATTTTTTGCGCGACCGAATGGACCGTGTTGATCTCATCGTTCAAGCCTTTGCCGAGGTACCTGCGCTGCATGGGCGTGCGATGCACGCTATCGAAGCAAAGAACTCGTTCACAGCAGAGGCGATGCGTAGTCTCCATCTTATATTATCAAATCGAGAGGCCGGTGGTTTGTGATGGAAGGAGAGGTAACCTTTTGGCCATCTGGGAAGACGGTTAAGGTTAAACGGGGTACAACGCTGCTAGACGCCGCCAGACGCGCGAATATACCGATCCGCACACGATGCGGAGGCAAAGCCGCATGCTTCATGTGCAAGGTCACAGTGCGGCCAGGAAGCGAGCTATTGCCGATTGCGGATAATGAGGAACGTAAGCTATCCGGCTTAGATGGCGACCATATTAGGCTCTCCTGCCAAGCAAGGGTAGCGGGCAAGGTGAACGTGGAAATACCGTTAGATCCGCTGAGGGCAGCGGTAGCGCGACAGCTCGCGCGCCAAGCGGAGGAAAACGACGATTTGTGGTAGGAAGGTCTTACGAAGAAGGTTTGTTACACAAACCTAAGCACATGCTTACGAAGAAGGTTTGTTACACAAACCTAAGCACATGCTTACGAAGAAGGTTTGTTACACAAACCTAAGCACATGCTTACGAAGAAGGTTTGTTACACAAACCTAAGCACATGCTTACGAAGAAGGTTTGTTACACAAACCTTTAAGGGAGGTTATTCGAGTGAACGGTTATACAAAGAGTGGTGCGCTGCGTGGCATTCGTCTTTTAGCATTGCTAACTGCGCTTGGTGTTATGCTCATTTCATTGACGGGCTGCTTGTATCCTAAGGATCGGTTGAAACAAAACCAGACCGCCCCAAAAGAAGCAGTCCGCAACGTGCAGGCAGCCATTGACCAGTACAAAACAGAAACAGGCATGCTGCCGATCAAAAACAGCACAGCCGAAACGCCTAAGTATGAAAAGTTTTATGTGGATTTTGCAAAGCTTGGTCGGACAGGCTATTTAAGCGATATCCCAGCTGCTGCATTTGAAAAAGGAGGCAGCTATAGCTTTCTTGTCATCGATGAGGAAACTTCGCCAAGAGTAAAGCTGCTGGATATCCTCGCTTTCCAGCAAATTAACGATATTCAGAATTGGGTAACGACTTATATTCAGACGAACAGTGTGCTGCCAAAGGGAGAGCAAACCTACCCCGGTTTTTTTCAAATCGATTATAAAGAAATGAATAAGTCGGCTCCCACGATACGAAGCGTTTTTACAGGGCAAACCCTGCAGGCTCTCGTTGACGAAAACGGCGTCGTATATTCCGACTATGGCATAGACATCATGCAATACATTCAAAAAAGCGACAAAAAAGATTATGCTGCAGATTTTGATTTGCGCGCGCTGCTTGTAGACGGATCAGACTTTGTTCCGGTAAAGGCTCCTGTATACCACTTGGTAAACCAAGAGCCGCAGGCCGTAAAGCCATAGGACATGCCGTTTTATTAATAAATTCAGCTTTAATCCTTTCCGAGACGAATATCTGGGAGAGGATTTTTTTGCTTTCAAGGGTCATAGATTTGCATTTTTTCTCATATAACTCAGTCTTGGAAGGAAAGCCCGCAGCGTAAGAAAAAAAAGTTTTCGCAGAAGGAATCGTCATAATCGGAAAGCCTGCACATATGATGTTACTAGTCCAAAAGCATGTACGAGTTGCGTCGCTGGCCTGCCCTATTGACCGGTGGATGGCGGCGAACCGGAAAAATCAATTGGGAGGGGATATTCAGTGGAGAAAGTGGACATTTTCAAGGACATAGCCGAAAGAACCGGCGGGGATATTTACCTCGGGGTTGTAGGGGCAGTCCGGACGGGCAAATCAACGTTTATTAAACGGTTTATGGAGACGGTTGTACTTCCGAACATTGCTAATGAATCAGACCGTGTGAGAGCCGTGGACGAACTTCCTCAAAGCGCCGCAGGTAAGACGATTATGACAACAGAGCCTAAATTTGTTCCGAATCAAGCGGTTCAGCTCAGGGTTACCGATGGACTTGAGGTAAACGTGAGATTGGTCGATTGTGTTGGATATGCGGTTGAAGGCGCGAAGGGCTATGAGGACGAAAATGGTCCACGTATGATCACGACTCCTTGGTTTGATGAGCCGATTCCTTTCCAGGAAGCAGCTGAGATTGGAACACGAAAAGTAATCCAAGAGCATTCGACACTCGGTGTTGTTGTAACGACAGACGGCTCAATCGCAGAAATTCCGCGCAGCTCCTATGTTGTAGCAGAAGAGCGTGTCATCAACGAGTTGAAGGAAGTCGGCAAGCCATTTGTGCTCGTCATTAACTCCACTCGCCCTAAGAGTGAAGAAGCGCTGCAATTACGCAATGAGCTGCAAGCGAAATACGATATCCCGGTTATGACGCTTAGCGTGGCGACCATGGGCGAGGAAGAAGTCATCTCCGTTCTGCGGGAAGTGCTTTACGAATTCCCTGTTCATGAAGTTAATGTAAATCTGCCGAGCTGGGTTATGGTGCTGAATGATAATCATTGGCTCCGCAGCAACTATGAGAGCTCTGTTCGCGATACGGTTAAGGATATTCGCCGATTACGCGACGTCGATCGAGTAGTTACTCAGTTCATGGAATATGATTTCATTGCCAGGGCAGGCCTTAGCGGCATGAACATGGGGCAGGGAGTCGCGGAGATTGACTTGTATGCGCCAGATGAGCTGTATGACCGCATTCTTATGGAGGTCGTTGGGGTAGAGATTCGGGGCAAGGACCACTTGCTTCAGCTGATGCAGGAATTCTCTCATGCCAAAAGGGAGTATGACCGATTTGCGGAAGCGCTCGAGATGGTCAAAACAACGGGTTACGGCATTGCGGCGCCGACACTTGCGGAAATGGCACTCGATGAGCCGGAGCTAATCCGTCAAGGCTCGCGCTTTGGGGTTAGGCTGAAGGCTACAGCACCGTCCATCCATATGATCCGAGTCGATGTTGAATCGGAATTCGCTCCGATTATCGGTACGGAGAAGCAAAGTGAAGAGCTGGTCAGATACTTAATGCAAGACTTTGAGAACGATCCGATCAAAATTTGGGAGTCTGATATATTCGGCCGCTCCCTGCATTCCATTGTGCGTGAAGGCATCCAAGGAAAAATTGCAATGATGCCTGATAATGCGCGCTATAAGCTGCAAGAGACGCTTGGACGAATCATAAACGAGGGCTCTGGCGGATTGATTGCAATCATCTTGTAAGTAAAAAAAATAGTATACAGATAAGCCGCTGCCAAATAGGGAGCGGTTTTATTTGTTTTGGAGGAATTGAAGCTTAGCACTTGAAATTGGCAAACGGCTGTATTACTATAGGTTTGTTCGGTCAAAAGGTATATTTTTGAAGTTTTCCGTTAATAAGAGGGATAAGATGAGCTTTTATATGCTAGCCATGAGATTAATGCAGAACTGCACTTTGGAGGAGGTGAAACAATGAACAAAACAGATTTGATTACGAAGGTAGCTGAATTGACCGATCTTTCGAAGAAAGACGCAACGAAAGCAGTTGATGCTGTTTTTGATGCTATTTCCGACGCGCTGCAAAGCGGAGATAAAGTGCAATTGGTTGGGTTTGGTAACTTTGAAGTTCGCGAGCGTCAAGCCCGTAAAGGCCGCAACCCGCAAACCGGAGATCCAATCGAGATCGCAGCAAGCAAAACACCTGCTTTTAAACCGGGAAAATCACTCAAGGACCTTGTATCCAATTAAGCATACTTAGAGCATAAACGAATTGAACCCATCCATTCGGATGAGAACAAAGCGAGTTATGTGCCGGAATATAAGCAATTACATAAGGAGTAAACTTATTAATGCTTATATTTTACGTTGAAAGCGCTCGAACGGGAAACCGTTCGAGCGTTTTTTGTCTGGAGGCAACGTGTATAGATTGCACAAACGTCATACTTACACTATAATTCACATGGATAGCTTGGAAATACGGATGCGGAGGGATAACGATGGAGCCTACACATGGCGAGTATATTATCGTAAAAGCAAAGGATCAAGGCGTGCAAGTCATCGGTTTAACACGCGGACTGGACACGAAATTTCATCATACGGAAAAGTTGGACAAAAACGAAATATTAATTTGCCAGTTTACCGATCATACTTCAGCTATTAAAATTCGCGGTAAAGCGGTCGTTATGACGAAATACGGCACAATGGAAACCGACCAGTAATATCAAGCGAGCAAGCAGGCGATGCCTGCTTTTTTTTTTGCGCGCTTGCGTTTCGAATATTCATTCTGTACCGCTCGTACAATGTGATAAGAGACTTATCACATGAAGTGACCTGTTTAGCAGGTTTTATTAAAGAGGCCTGAATTGGAGGTACAGAATGAAAATCGGAAAACCACTGTTTGCGGCGTGCGCGACCGCTTTAGCAGTAACTTTATTGTTCACTTGGCTTCCCCATGCAGCATGGCAGAATACGGTAAACCGGGATGAGGTTGCTGTTTTTCGCGCTACGCCAGCTGTTAGGCTTACTAATAGCAATTTAGTTGACGTACTTGTTGCCATCCAGCTTAATGAGCGTTTAAAAAAGGCGGATTGGAGCAACGGAGTATTGTCGGTAGATATGCTGGTCAGCACAAGCGGGGGAAGACCTGCGTTATGGTTTGCGGATGTAGAGAAGCTGGTACGTGTTTCTTTCCTGCAACTGGAGAACGTGAAGCGTATTCTTATCCGAATGGTGGAAGAACGTACGGATGGTCCAGCACTGCTTGCAGCTGTCGACGTCAGGAAGACGGATGAATGGCTTATCAACGAAATGCAGCATCTCTCGCAGGCAGATCCGGTGCATGACGAGGTTTGGCGCGAGAGGCTGAGAGTAAGCTTCACTTCAGCGTGGGAGGAACGATTCGGGCCTGTAGCGGGATTTACTGTAAAGCCTTCCTTCATTTCGCAGGAGGAATAGGGTTGTATGTTGCAATTTGTTGAACAGCAGGCTGAATCGTATGCTCTTAGAATAAGTTGTGCTATAATAGTTTAGATTATTGAGCGGCGATTTGCGCTTCTCTGTTCGGAGGCTTCCCCAATGAAAACATACCGTGTACCTGAAATAGCTCAAAAGTATGTGGAATATGACATGATCCAAGAGCATACTGCTCTTCCTGAATTAGCGAATGCAAGGCTGCGTCTGCTGCATGTCTTCCTAAGTCAGCAGCAGTCTTTACAGACACACAGTGAGCTCTTTACGCTCGTCGTATCTCTCGTTCAGCTAGGAATGGATACGCATGATCTAATCGATACGCAGCAAGAGCAGCGCACTGAAGCAGAGATGCGTTCGAGGCAGCTCAAGGTGCTCGCTGGGGATTACTTTAGCGCGACATTTTATCAACTGCTCTCGCAAGCAGGCCAAATTGAAATGATTGCAAAAATCAGCAGCGCGGTTAGCGAAGTAAACCGGCTGAAGGTCAATCTTTACATTCGGATGAGGCAGAATAAGCTGTCAGCAGAAGATTTTCTAGGCTATTCCGTACAAATTAAAAGCACGCTGTTCCACATTTTCTCTGATCTACTGGAAGGGACGCTTTCCCGTGTTTGGTCAGAGGTTCTTAATGGTCTCAGTCGATGTGAGGTATTGGTTGATGAGATCGCACGAAGTGAAAGCTCAGATCGGTTCGATCAGGGCTGGGCATATTGGCACTTCATGCAAGTCGCTACGGATGAAGAGCGTCAACAACTCACAATGCGTACCTATGAGTGCGCATTTATTCACGGTTTGGCGGAAAAATATAATGTGCGCAGCCAACTTAGGGCGAAGCTGAAGCTCTCAGCAGATTCAGTGCAAGCCGCGGCTGGAAAGCTGGAATCGGACAAGTTGCTCGGTGAATTGACTTCAATTGTCGATACCCTGTTACACGAACAAACCGGTTACACGCCCGCACTCAACGAGACGAGGTGACCTGCTAAAATGGATACGAACTCCAAGAGCCATGTGCATGGCGTATTTGAACGAATTGCGCCCAAATATGATTTGATGAACGATTTGATCAGCTTTCGCAGACATAAGGCTTGGCGGAAGGTGACAATGAAGAAAATGAACGTCCAGGAAGGACAAACGGCGCTTGACCTTTGCTGTGGAACCTGTGACTGGACGATTGCTTTAGCTGATGCAAGCAAGACTGGAAAGGTTGTCGGTCTTGATTTTAGCCAGAACATGCTGGATGTCGGTGCTCTGAAAGTAAATAAGCTGGGCTTGGACAAACAGATTACTTTGGTACAAGGGAATGCAATGAGCTTGCCTTTCGAGGATCATTCCTTCGATTTTGTTACGATAGGTTTTGGACTTCGCAATGTGCCTGATTATTTGCAGGTGCTGATAGAAATGCAGCGTGTCGTCAAACCTGGCGGGCAAGTTGTATGCTTAGAAGTGTCTAAACCAACCTGGCAGCCATTCAAAGCAATGTATAATTTATATTTCGAACGTATATTGCCTGTCATGGGCAAGGTCGTTGCCAAAAGCTTTCAAGAATATAAATGGCTCCCTGAATCTCTAAAAATGTTCCCCGGTAGGCAGCAGCTTGCAGAGCTGTTTGAAGAAGCAGGTCTTGAACAGGTAAAGGCATATCCTCTTACTGGCGGAGTAGCTGCGCTGCATATGGGGACAAAGGAGAAGAAATAGCAATGATTCGCAAATTACGTATTATTTTAGAAATGATTAAATTTGAACACACGGTCTTTGCATTGCCTTTCGCTTTTATGGGTGCTATTCTAGGTGCCGTTATGATGGAGCAGCGATTGCCTTCATGGGCAGAGATCGGATGGATTACGCTAGCGATGTTCGGAGCCCGAAGCGCGGCAATGAGCTTAAACCGCTTGATTGACAAAGCGATTGATTTACGAAATCCCCGAACAGAGAAACGGGCGCTTCCTGCTGGTTTATTGAAATCAGCGGAAGTATTGCTGTTTATTATTGTTTCGTTCGTTTTATTATTTGTTGCTAGTGCTAATTTGGCGCCGATTGCGTTGAAATTGATGCCAATCGCGGTTGCGCTGCTTGTGCTTTATTCGTATACGAAACGCTTCACCTGGCTTTGTCATCTGGTGCTGGGCTTTACGATCGGTCTCTCGCCGCTTGGGGGATGGGTAGCCATTACTGGTCAATTTGATCTTGCAGCCTGGATTCTTTATATTACTGTAGCGCTTTGGATTGCCGGCTTTGATATTATTTATGCGACGCAAGATTTCGAGTATGACCGCGGTGCGGGTCTACACTCCATTCCAGCTCGATTCGGAATTGCTGGTGCGCTGTGGATAGCGCGCTGCTTGCATGTCATTACGGCAATCGGCTTCATTACTTTGTTCTGGATGACTGAACTAAGTTGGATGTATCTGCTTGGTACGCTAATTTCGATTTCCTTGTTGTTTTACCAGCACTGGATGGTGCGTCCAAATGATTTATCACGCGTTCAAACGGCATTCTTCGGAATGAATGGAACGCTAAGCGTCGTGCTTTTCTTATTTGTTATCGTTGATTTATTGGTTATTCACCAATGGTAGAAGAGATCAAAGCGGTTGCCAAGTCGGACTGGACGAAACGATGGGTTGTTGGCATAACTGGCGCCAGCGGATCTGTTTATGGCATACGTCTGATTGAAGTTCTTTTGCTTATGGAATACGAGGTTCATCTTGTAGTGACAGAAGCAGGCTGGAGAGTAATAAAGGAAGAACTTGGCTGGGAGACCGCTCGTCGCTCGGCTGCGCTTGAGCTGCGCTTTGGCGATGCTGTCGCTGAGCAAAGGCTGGTGTACCATCCGAATGCGGATATCGGTGCAAGCATCGCAAGTGGATCATATCGCGTTCAAGGAATGGTTATTGTGCCGTGCTCGATGGGGACGCTTGCGTCGATCTCGCACGGCATTTCCGATGATTTGATGACTAGAGCCGCAGATGTGATGCTGAAAGAGAATCGTAAGCTTCTCATTGTGCCAAGAGAAACGCCACTGCATGCGATCCATCTGGAAAACATGCTGACGCTTGCCCGGCTTGGCGTTCGAGTGATTCCGGCTATGCCGGCTTTTTATTACAAACCGCAAAGCATGGAAGAGATGATTGACTTTTTAATTGGAAAAATACTTGATAATATGACAATCGATCATGATTTGTACAGAAGATGGGGAGATGAACAGAATGGGCATGAATCGCCCGATCACCATCGGAAGAATTGATTACGCGAACGCATGGCCGCTATTTCATCAATTCGAGGAACGAGCGGATTGGAAAGGCTTCGAGATCGTTAAACGCGTACCTTCTGAATTAAATCGAATGCTGCAAGCTGGTGAATTAGACGTATCGGCAATTTCGTCCTTCTCATACGGTCAAAATGCCGATGATTATGTACTGCTGCCTGAATTGTCCGTCGGTTCTGTCGGTAATGTGAATTCCATCCTATTGTTTATGAAGGAGCCGATTTCACGCAAGCGGCCAGAACGCATTTCGATGACGACGACATCGGCAACATCAGTAAATTTATTGAAAATTTTAATGGCTATGTACTTTGAATGTAAGCCGGAATATGTTACGGCGGAACCTGTTCTTGAGAAAATGCTGGAAACCTCTGATGCCGCACTGATTATTGGCGACCCTGCCATTCATGCTTCTTGGCTGAATCATGGACTTCATGTTATCGATTTAGGACAGTTATGGAATCAATGGACGGGGCTCGGGATGACCTATGCTGTTGTCGCAGCGCGCAAAGAAGTGGCAAATGCAGCGCCTGAAGCTGTACAAGCTGTATATAAGGCGTTGAATGCGAGCAAACAGTATAATAAGACACATCTCCGTCCGCTTATCGAACAAGCCTGCAAGCAGCTTGGAGGAGAATCGACTTATTGGGAGATGTACTTTCATTCGCTTCAATATGATTTCGGGAGCAAGCTGCAAGAAGGACTTAAATTGTATTTTGATTATTCCAAGCAGCTCGGTCTGCTTAAGAATGATGTGGAGCTTACTTTTTTTGAAGACCAATCTGCCCAATAGGTGAAAGAATGAAACTACTAGATTTGTATGCAAAGATGAAAGGCGACCTAAATCAGATCGAACAAGAGCTAGTGCGGAGCGTATCGGATGACCATGTGCTGCTCGGCGAGGCTTCTTTGCACCTGCTTAAAGCCGGCGGAAAACGGATTAGACCTATAATCGTGCTGCTGGCTGGCAAGTTTGGTGATTATCGGCTGGAAGTGATGAAGCGCGTCGCGGTTCCTTTAGAGCTTATTCACATGGCATCGCTTGTTCATGACGATGTTATCGATGATGCGGAAACACGTCGCGGACAACTAACCGTAAAATCCAAATGGGATAACCGTATTGCGATGTATACGGGTGATTTTATCCACGGTAAAGCGTTAACGATAGCTGCTGAGCTTCCCAATCCGCAAATCCATCAAATTTTATCGAACGCGCTTGTGCAAATGTGCATAGGTGAAATGGAGCAAATTCGCGATTTTTTCAATACCGAGCAAACGATTCGGAATTATTTGCTTCGGATCAGGCGGAAAACGGCTTTGTTAATCGCCATAAGCTGCCAGCTTGGCGCCGTTGCCGCAAATACAGATCGGAAGACCGCTAATCGCTTGTATCGATACGGTTATAATGTAGGCATGGCTTTTCAGATTCGCGATGATTTGCTTGATCTTTATGGTACGGAAAAGCAGATCGGGAAGCCCCCAGGGTCGGACATGCGTCAAGGAAACATCACACTCCCTGTTCTTCTTGCCCTGAAGGATGCTAAAACCCGTGAACCTTTATTGAATGAAATCTCTTCTATTCGTGAGTCTGGGGGCAAGAGGGATACCAGCCGAGCTATTGAAATGATTCGAAAGAGCGACGGCGGCGAGCAAGCCGATCAACTTGCGAACCGCTACATAAAAAAAGCTCTGCAAGCTTTAGAGGGATTACCCAATATAACAGCGAAGAAGAACTTGATGGATATTGCACATTTTGTCGGTAAACGTAATTACTAATCCTGCATAGAAGAAAGGAATGGTTGTAGATGGAAAGAACTTTTCTGATGATTAAACCAGATGGCGTTCAACGCGGGTTGATCGGCGAAATCGTTTCGAGGTTTGAAAGAAAGGGACTGCAGCTGTCGGCAGCCAAATTCATGGTTATTAGCCGTGAGCTTGCGGAGCGACACTATGAAGAACATAAGGGGAAAGGCTTCTATGATCCTCTCCTTGACTTTATTACATCTGGGCCTGTTTTTGCGATGGTTTGGCAGGGCGACAACGTGATTGCTTTATCCCGTGCGCTCATTGGCAAAACGGATGCGATAGACGCACTGCCGGGCACGATTCGCTCTGACTTTGCTGTACATACGAATTTCAATCTCATTCATGGCTCTGATTCGGCTGAGAATGCAGAAAGAGAAATCGGCATTTTCTTCCCGCAGTCGGAAATAGTTAGTTATGAACATTCAATTCAAAAGTGGATTTAATTACCCCGCCACTCGCGACGGAGGAAACTATGCACCAGGATCAAGATTTTGCACAATTTATTATTCGGATAAAGCATAAGACCGCCATTGATTTATCGCAATACAAAGAAGCCCAAATGAAACGCAGGCTGACTACGCTGCGAATGAAGCACGGCTTTCAAACATTCGAGGATTACTGGAAGGCAATTGAACAAAATCGCAGCATGCTGAATGAATTTCTGGATCGCATGACGATAAATGTATCGGAATTTTGGAGAAACCCATCCAGATGGGATGTTTTGCAAAAACGCTTTTTTCCTGAAATGCTTAGTTCCAATCATCGTTTAAAGGTGTGGAGCGCCGCATGTTCAACAGGCGAGGAGCCTTATACGCTTGCGATGATTTTATCGGAGCTTGGTGCCTTACAGCGTTCGTCCTTGCTGGCGACCGATCTGGATTCGGGCGTATTGCAAAAGGCGATGGAAGGCAGTTACTTGGAGCGTTCCTTGCGCGATGTGCCTCCTGCATGCCGGCAAAAATATTTTAAAGAAGCGGAAGGCGCTTTTTTGATTTCGGATTCATTAAAAAAATTTATTCAATTTAAGCAGCAAAACCTTCTTCATGACACTTTTGACAGCTCGTTTGATTTAATTGTGTGCCGAAACGTTATGATTTATTTTACGGAAGAAGCCAAGCATTTGCTGTATCAGAAGTTTTCTAACGCGCTTAAGCCTGGTGGACTGCTGTTCGTTGGCAGCACAGAGCAAATATTCTCGCCTGCGCAATACGGCTTTGAGACCGCAGATACATTCTTTTACCGTCGGGTGTAAACCCGATGTATACCGTTTTCCATCTTCTCCTATACTAGTTGTAAGGTAAATGACTTGGAGGATGAAGCAACAGATGGATAAACGCAAGGTAATCGCCGCCTATAGGCGTGGTTTTATTTCAATTCAAGAATGCGCTCAAATCATCGGGGTCGACAGCTTGCAAATGACGAGGCTTGTAAATGATCCGTTGTTTGCGAAAGACGGAGCGTCTCTGATTGAGAAAAAATCGGTTAATAGTTAATGAGCCCAACATCGATCAGGCCGGGGAAAATGTCTCTATACGTGACATTTTCCCCGGCCTCTTTTTATATGGCGGGAGCTGCTTCCGCGTTGTTCGAATTCTTGTCAAACCGGAAGCGCTGTACTATAATGAGCAAAGATGTTTAGTGCAGTAAAGCATAGCAGGCGCTTAAAGGCTTGCTTGAAGGAGGAGCTTGGGTTGAGTTTAAGGTATTTGACAGCAGGGGAGACGCATGGTCCCCAATTAACAGCAATTATCGAAGGATTACCTAGCAATTTGACCATTGATTTTGAGGAATTGAATTTTCAGCTGCACCGTCGCCAGAAGGGTCATGGTCGTGGACGCCGGATGCAAATTGAGAAAGACACGGCTAATATTGTAGGGGGCGTGCGCCATGGCAGAACGACAGGTGCTCCTGTAGCGCTTATTGTTGCGAACAATGATTGGAAGCATTGGACCTCGGTTATGAATATTGAACCGATCGAAGGAAGCGATGAGGAGAAACGCAGAGTTCACCGACCGCGTCCGGGTCATGCGGATTTGAACGGCGGATTGAAATATGATCTAAAGGATCTTCGCAACGTATTGGAGCGCTCCAGCGCCCGTGAAACTGCAGCTCGAGTGGCAGTCGGGGCAGTAGCGCGTCAATTTCTTGCTGAATTCGGCATTAAAGTGGCGGGACAAGTCATCCGCATAGGCGAAATCGAAGCGCCGGCTAACCAGCTTCCTGTCGATGAGCTGATTCGATTGACGGAGGAATCCTCCGTACGCGTCGTTGATAAAGAAACCGAACAAAAAATGACGGACTATATCGATCAAATTAAGGCAGAAGGCGACTCAATCGGCGGTATAGTGGAATGTATTATCGAAGGCGTGCCTATCGGTCTTGGCAGTCATGTTCAGTGGGATCGTAAGCTAGACGGACGCATTGCGCAAGCGGTTGTATCTATCAATGCATTCAAAGGCTGTGAAATCGGCATTGGCTTTGAAGCGGCGAAGCTTCGCGGCTCACAGGTACATGATGAGATCATGTATGAAGCGGAGCGCGGCTACCATCGGGCAACAAACCGGCTCGGCGGCTTTGAAGGCGGCATGACGAATGGTGAGCAAATCGTCGTACGCGGCGTAATGAAACCAATTCCAACGCTATACAAGCCACTTCGCAGCGTTGACATTGATACGAAGGAGCCTTTTACTGCCCAGGTTGAACGCTCGGACAGCTGTGCTGTGCCTGCGGCAAGCGTCGTAATGGAGCATGTCGTCGCTTGGGAAGTTGCGAAAGCATTCCTTGAAAAGTTCGGGGGCGATTCCATCGAGGAAATTCGCGCAAATTTGAATAACTACCTTGAACAGCTTGGACGGTACTAAATATGCGTGAGCTAACAGTCGAACTAGGTGACCGCTCTTATCCTATCTATATCGGAGAAGGCCTCCTTCAGGAGGCTTCCACTTATTTTACAAAACACGGAATCAGCAAGAAATCTCCGCTGCTCATCATTACGGATAGCCGAGTTGCTGATTTTCATTTGCAAGCGCTTGAGTCAGAGCTGGCTAACGCAGGGTTTAAGACGGCAAGTGTAGTCGTTCCATCAGGAGAAAGCTCTAAATCGCTGTCAATGCTGGAGTCGCTGGTTACCAAAGCGTTGGAAGTCGGTCTTGACCGCAAATCAACGATCGTGGCGCTTGGCGGTGGCGTTGTAGGGGATCTTGCTGGATTTGTTGCCGCATCCTACATGAGGGGCATCAAATTCGTCCAGGTTCCGACAACGATTCTGGCGCATGATAGCAGCGTAGGCGGCAAAGTAGCCGTCAATCATCCGCTGGCCAAAAATATTATCGGTGCTTTTCACCAGCCGGAATTGGTCTTATATGACTTGAATACGCTTCAAACGCTTCCTCCAAGAGAGGTGAGCGCCGGTTTATCCGAAGTGGTTAAGCATGGACTCATCTGGGATGAAGCATTCGTAGATTGGTGCGAAGTTAATGCGGAGAAGCTGCTTTCCCTCGATGCGGAAGCGCTTGGTTATGCTTTGTATAAAGGCTGCAGCGTGAAGGCGGCCGTTGTTTCGAAGGATGAGCGTGAGAATGATCTAAGAGCGATATTGAATTTGGGTCATACGATCGGCCATGCCTTAGAAGCTGTAGCAGGTTATGGCGAACTGCTGCATGGTGAAGCGATTTCCATCGGGATGATCGGATCGGCAAAGCTGGGACTTCGTTATGGGGCTCCTGAAGAAGTATACAGCGTGACGAAGCGCGTGCTTGCGAAATCCGGTCTGCCGGTTCGGTTACCCGAGCACTTTGATGTCGATCGAATTATGGAAGCAATGATGCACGATAAGAAATTTTCCGAGGGGACGATGGTGTTTGTCGTGCCTACGGCCATTGGCGAAGTAGAAATCAAACCAGATGTTCCCGTGCAATGGGTGCGGGAAATCGTGGAGCAATTAAAGCAGGAGGCGGAGCTGTAATGAGTGTCAGAGGAATTCGCGGAGCAATTACCGTTGAAGCAAACGAAGAACAATCCATATTGCAGGCAACGATCGAAATGCTGAATGGTATCGTAACTGACAATGAGATCGTACCAGACGATATTTGCAGCGTATTCGTGACGGTTACGAATGATTTGGACGAGACCTTCCCGGCTCGTGCCATTCGCCAAATGAAGGGCTGGGAGCTTGTACCACTTATGTGCGCGTTAGAGGTTCCCGTTAAAGGYAGTCTAGAGCGATGCATCAGACTGATGGTATTGATTAATACAGACAAAACACAAGCGGAAATACGCCACGTTTATTTAAACGGTGCACAAGCGCTTCGACCAGATCTGTCTAAGGCATAATATTTTTATAAGCTCATTAAGTAAGAAATCCCTTTGTTGACGCATAGCTGTTCGTTGTTGTATATTTAGTTACGTAAGTGAGAGTAGCAGAGTCGTTTTATGAGCTGAGTTGAGATGAGTCGAGACTAGTTGAGAGTAGCAGAGATAAGCATGGAGTGAGCAGGGAGTTAGCGAAAGAGCTGAACGATCGACTGCGTATGCGCGCGGCTGATGGTAAAAGTGCTGTTTCACCCTATCCAAATATGCGTATTTTCCGCTTACACACTTCCGTCATCATCTAAACCAACGCTCCTGCTCTGGCAGGAGCTTTTTTTGTACACATTAATAGATAAAGTACTTACAAAGGGAGGATGTTTCCGAATGTCAAATGAGCTGCAGCATGTTATCCGTCTTGCCGGTCAATACAATTTAATTCCAGTCGTTCGTTATATGATGGCGGACACTGAAACACCTATTCGGTTGTTTCAGCATTTCGCGAAAGAGGATCACGCCTTTCTGCTGGAAAGCGTTGAGGGCGGAGCGAAATGGGCGCGTTATTCGTTTATAGGAACAGATCCATTCATGATGCTGTATGGCAAAAACGGCGAGATGGTGCTGGAGCATAAAGGAGAAAAACAGAGGCTGGGCGATAAGCCAATTGAACTTCTGAAAGCTCAGTTGCGATCCTTCCGCAGCCCTTCGATTCCGGGGCTTCCTCCTTTTACTGGAGGTGCGATTGGATTTTTCGGATACGACTTGCTGCAATACTACGAGAAGCTGCCTGCTCACCGAATCGATGATTTAAATATGAATGACATGCAGTTTATGTTCTGCGATCAAGTTATCGTATTTGACCATTTCAAGCAGCAGCTGCAAATTGTCGGCAACGTACATATCGCTGAGGGTGCTACGGATACCGATATAGCCAAAAGCTATGAAGCAGCGATTGCCAAAATTGAAGCGACCATTGAAAGGCTGCAGCATCCCGTCACGATTCCGGTTACGACAGGCAGCTCCGTCGAGGTGGATTATGAGCTGGGTGACATTCAATCGAATGTAACCAAAGAGCAGTTCATCACCAATATTGAACAGGCGAAGCAATATATTCGCGCAGGAGATATTTTTCAAGTCGTGCTGTCGCAGCGTTTTAGCATCGAAACCGATATCGATCCGCTGCATGTGTACCGCGTTCTGCGTACGATGAATCCATCCCCATACATGTATTACTTGAAAATGGGCGAAGAGGTTATTGTCGGCACATCTCCAGAAGCCCTAGTGAAAGTTAACGGCGATCGGGTTGAAACGAGACCGATTGCGGGAACCAGGCCGCGCGGCAAAACGCCGGAAGAAGATAAAGCGCTTGAGGCGGAGCTGCTTGCGGACGAGAAGGAACGCGCGGAGCATTTGATGCTGGTTGATCTTGGACGAAATGATATCGGGCGCGTCTCTGAATTCGGTACAGTGAAATGCGATTCATTTATGGAAATCGAGAGATACTCCCACGTTATGCACATTGTCTCCAACGTTTCGGGCAAGCTTCATAAGGACAAGGACTTCTTTGATGCATTTGTTTCCTGCTTGCCTGCTGGCACCGTTTCGGGCGCACCGAAGCTGAGAGCGATGGAAATTATTTCGGAGCTGGAGAATGAAGCACGCGGCGCTTATGCCGGTGCGATCGGATATTTAGGCTTTGGCGGTTCGATGGATACATGCATTACGATTCGGACGATTATTTTCAAGCACGGCAAAGCTTACGTGCAAGCAGGTGCAGGAATCGTGTGGGATTCTGTTCCTGAGAGCGAATATATGGAAACCGTAAACAAAGCGAAAGGCATGCTAAAAGCAATCCGCGCTGCGGAGGCGATTTTTGCACAGCCTAAAAATACGCAAGAAAGCTTCAACTCCATTAATATGGATTATTACGTCACGGCCGGAGAGGGGCTTGGTCAATAATGCTGGGAACCGAAACGATATCGATGCAGCAAGCGCTAAATCAACTGATAAGCGGTTCAAGCCTCTCACGGGAGCAAGCAAATGCGGTCATGAGCATCATCATGAGCGGGGAAGCTACGGCAGTGCAAATCGCGGGTGTCGTTACCGCCATGCGGATGAAGGGCGAAACAAAAGATGAGATTACTGGATTTGCCGAAGCGATGCGTGCGCATTCGAGCCACCTTCATACCGAACAGGAAGGCTTGCTCGATACCTGTGGAACCGGCGGATCAGGCATTCATAAATTCAACATTTCTACGGCGTCTTCCATTATTGCCGCTGCGGCCGGCATTCGAGTCGCCAAGCACGGAAACCGAGCAATGTCAGGAAAAACGGGCAGTGCAGATGTGTTGGAAGCGCTCGGCGTGCAAATTACGATTACTCCTGAGCAAGCGGCACAATGCTTAAAGGATATTGGCATTTGCTTCATGTTCGCGCAGCTTTACCATCCTTCGCTTCGTCATGCGGCTATTCCGCGGCGTGAGCTTGGCATCCGGACTATTTTCAACATGCTTGGACCGCTTACGAATCCAGCAGGAGCAGATAGGCAGCTGCTGGGCTTATACGACCGAGCACGTACGTCAACGGTAGCCGAGGTTCTTGGCGAGCTTGGCTTGAAGCGGGCGCTTGTTGTATGCAGCCATGATGGACTGGATGAAATAAGTATTTCTGCGCCGACGCAAATTTCGGAGTTGCAGGGTGGTAAAGTAAGAACCTTTGATATTACTCCTGAGGAGCTAGGTTTAACACGCTGGCCAATCGCAGATGTAATGGGCGGTGATTCGGAAGTGAATGCAGCGCTTATCCGGGCGATTTTCTCAGGAGAGCAGCAAGGAGCATACCGGGATATCGTGCTTGCTAATGCAGGCGCATGTATTTATGTAGGCGGTTTGGCGGATTCGCTCCGTGATGGCGTAGCGAAAGCGGCCGAGGTTATCGATTCTGGTGATGCGCAGCGAAAGCTCGTTAGTCTCATTCAAACGACAGGAGAGTTGGCACATGTTTCTGGATAAAATTGTAGCTACGAAACGGGCAGAGGTTGAAGAACTTGCTGCGCGATTTGACCTTGCTGAGGCAGAGAAGCAGATTGCGGCGCTTGAGAAATGCCGAGGTTTTGAAAAGGCTCTATCTGCAGCCGAGCGCAATCGGAGCATGGGACTTATTGCTGAGGTGAAGAAGGCTTCGCCATCTAAAGGGCTGATTCGCGCCGACTTTGAACCAACATCGTTAGCTGCCGCTTATGAAGCTGCCGGGGCGGATTGCATTTCGGTATTGACTGATCGTGATTATTTCCAAGGCTCGAACGAATTTCTGCAAGCTGTCAAAAAAACGGTTAAAGTACCGCTTTTAAGAAAAGATTTTACGGTGGATTACCGCCAAATTTATGAAGCACGGCTGATTGGCGCTGACGCGATTTTATTGATTGCGGCTATTTTGACACCTGCGCAGCTAAGAGAATATCATGATCTCGCCAAATCCATCGGCCTTGACGTGCTCGTCGAAGTGCATAACCAAGAAGAGCTTGAAGGTGTGCTGGAGCTGAATAAAGCAACTCTGATCGGCATTAATAACCGAGATTTGAAATCTTTCGTCACCGATTTGAAAACTACAGAAGCGTTGATAGGCTTAATGCCTAAAAATGTTACCGTTATTAGCGAAAGCGGCATTGCAGGAAATGCGGATATGGATTATTTGCAAGCGATAGGCACGCATGGCGTGCTGATCGGCGAGCATTTTATGCGGAAAGAAAATGTTGGCCAAGCGGTTCATGACCTAATGGGCGCGGTAGGTGCACGATGAGGCTGCAGCCGCACATCAAAATATGCGGGCTAATGGACATTCAGACGATACAAGCGATGGACGGTCTGCCTATTCATGAGATAGGATTCGTGTTCGCACCCAGCAAGAGGCAAATTAGCGGAACGACGGCAGCAGAGCTCATCAAGGCGGTTTCGGAGTTAAAAGCAGCAAACGGTAAGCGTCCGCTCGCGGTAGGCGTATTCGTTAATGAACAATTTGCAGGCCTGCAGGAAATTTTGGCGGAAGCACCGCTTGACATCGTACAATTGCATGGCAGGGAAACGGCAGAGTTTTGCAGGGAAGTACGCGATAAACTGAATGTTCAAGTGTGGAAAGTATTTTCGATGAATCAGGCTGCTGAAGGCAAAGCGCCAGAATCAGCAACCGAGCGGTTAACTCCGTATAAAGATGCCGTTGATGCCGTTTTGATCGACGCGCCTGGCGGAGGCACGGGCCAGATATTTAACTGGGAAGCGATAAATGAATATAACCAAGCAGCCAATGAATTAGGGATAACGCTGTATGTTGCAGGCGGTTTGCATGAGGGAAATGTTCAGGAGCTGCTGAGGTCTTATTCACCTGGCGGGATTGACGTATCCAGCGGTGTTGAGACGGATGGACGGAAAGATATCGAAAAAATACGATTATTTGTAAGAAGGGTGATAGAAGCATGACACAAATACCAGATGAGAATGGCCGCTTTGGAAAATTTGGCGGAAGATATGTACCGGAAACATTGATGAACGCACTACTCGAGCTGGAGGAAGCATATCTACACTATTCAAAGGACCAGGCTTTTCAAGATGAGGTTCACTATTTATTGCATAAATACTCGGGACGCCCGACCTCGCTTTATTATGCTGAACGTTTAACCGAACATCTCGGCGGAGCTAAAATATACTTAAAACGCGAAGACCTTAATCATACAGGCGCACATAAAATCAATAATACGATTGGCCAAGGCGTTCTTGCTAAGCGGATGGGCAAATCGAAGATTATTGCTGAAACCGGTGCCGGACAGCATGGCGTAGCCTCTGCTACGATCGCTGCTTTGCTGGGGCTTGAATGTAAAGTATTTATGGGCGAAGAGGATATGAAGCGTCAACAGCTGAACGTTTTCCGCATGCAGCTGCTAGGCTCCGAGGTTGTGCCTGTCTTGTCCGGGACCAGGACGCTTAAGGATGCCTGCAACGAGACGCTTCGTTACTGGGTTAGTCATGTAGACGATACGTACTACATTTTGGGCTCGGTAACCGGCCCGCATCCTTATCCAATGATGGTTCGCGATTTCCAGCGTATTATCGGCGACGAGGCGCGCAAGCAAATTTTGACCGAAGAAGGCAGATTGCCGGATTACGTCGTGGCAGCAGTGGGCGGAGGCAGCAATGCAATGGGTATCTTCTATCCGTTCATCAATGATGACAGTGTTAAGCTGCTTGGTGTTGAAGCGGCTGGCCGCGGCGTAGATACGATTGAACATGCAGCAACAATGACCAAAGGACGTCATGGCGTATTCCAGGGTTCTATGAGCTATGTGCTTCAGGATGAGCATGGACAAGTTCAGCCTGCACATTCCATCTCCGCGGGACTTGATTACCCGGGTATCGGACCTGAGCATGCCTATTTGAAGGATTCAGGACGTGCTAATTATGTGCCGGCGACGGATGCGGAAGCACTCGAAGCGCTGCAGCTGCTATCGCGCACAGAAGGAATTATTCCAGCCCTTGAATCTGCGCATGCGATCGCTCAGACGATAAAGCTGGCACCAACGCTCGATAAAAATAAAGTGATCGTGGTCAGCTTGTCTGGACGCGGAGACAAAGACGTGGAAGCGATTATGGGCTATTTGGGGGTAGAAAAACATGAATCTCATTGATACGGCGTTTGCGCGCTTAAAAGCTGAAGGAAAGACAGCACTCATTCCTTTTCTTACGATGGGTGATCCGGATCTTGCGACATCGGTTGCCATTATCCAAACGCTCGAAAAAGCGGGCGCTGACATGATCGAGCTTGGTGTTCCCTATTCCGACCCGCTGGCGGACGGACCAGTTATCCAGCGTGCATCAGAGCGGGCGCTGCTTCATAACAGCATTACCTTGAGAGATTGTATCGAAATTGCTGAACAGGCTCGCGAAGCGGGCGTAAAAATTCCTTTTATTTTGTTTACGTACTACAATCCCGTATTCCAATACGGATTAGATGCATTTTTTGAGCTTGTTCAAAGCAAAGGCATCAGCGGACTTATTATTCCTGATTTACCGATCGAAGAGGATGAAGAGGTTCGTCAGCTGGCTGAAGCAGCAAATGTACATCTCATACCGCTTGTCGCGCCAACC
This sequence comes from Paenibacillus sp. 01T443, assembly GCF_056398325.1. Taxonomy (NCBI): domain Bacteria; kingdom Bacillati; phylum Bacillota; class Bacilli; order Caryophanales; family Paenibacillaceae; genus Paenibacillus; species Paenibacillus sp. 01T443. Next base: position 271,469 of record NZ_JBFTPE010000001.1, on the reverse strand, counting down.
TCGAAAGCTCGTGTAACTCGCATATCGCGCAAAGCCAGAGGTTTCGTTTATTGCGTATCGTCACTCGGCGTTACGGGCGAAAGAGCAGATTTCCATACCGGGATTGATGAGTTTCTTGGCATGGTTCGCGAAGCCACAGATTTGCCGATTGCGGTGGGCTTCGGAATTTCGAGCCGCGAGCAAGTTGCTCGCTTTGAGAAGCAATGCGATGGCGTTATCGTAGGAAGCGCAATCGTACGTCAAATTGAAGAAGCTATTCCTAAGCTGCAGGACCCTGCTCAGCGTGAAGCTGGTCTCAAACAAATTGGCGATTTTGTCGTTCAGCTGAAGGGATAATGATTCCATAGTTAGAAATGGTCTTGCAAGCAGCAGTATCAATTGATGACTAAATAGAATATGTGAAAAAGCTCTCTAGTCCCGTCCGTGGATAGAGAGCTTTTTGCTGTTTTTGTTTCCCTTTTTCCGGCTCATTCCATGTCACATCTTTAATGTTGACCATTCATGTAAGCATTCAAATACAGAGATGAGATCAACATTTTTACTGATTCTTTTCAAACTTTAAAAGAAGCAATTATTCTTGTGTTAAAAAAACTTTAAAACCTCACACAGATATGAGACAATGAAGGTCGAGTATAGAGATTAGTCAATTATAAAAGAGGTGAACGGCTCATGCAGCCTAAAAGTAATATCGTCCACCTTCCCGTCTATCAGCCAGGAAAGCCGGTTGAAGATGTTAAGAGGGAGCTTGGGTTAAAAGAAGTAATAAAGCTAGCGTCCAATGAAAATCCGTTCGGCTGCTCCGAACAGGCGAAAGCCGCTGTCATTGAAGAAATAGGTAATTTCAATATTTATCCTGATGGCGCGAGCGTTGAACTTGCGGAAGCATTAGCGGATGAGCTTGGCGTCGAGACGAATCAAATTATTTTTGGAACAGGCTCCAGTGAAATTATCCTCATGATTAATAGAGCGTTTATCGTTCCCGGGGACGAGACGATTATGGCGGATGAAACCTTTCCCCAGTACAAGCATAATGCAGAAATCGAGAATGCTCGTATCATTGAGGTTCCGTTAAAAGAGGGCAAGCATGATTTGCCTGCCATGTTAGCTAAAGTAAATGACCGTACCAAAATCATTTGGATTTGCAATCCGAACAATCCTACCGGAACGATCGTCACGCTGCCTGAATTATCTGCTTTTCTGAAGCAGGTGCCTGCAAACGTGCTTGTTGTTCTTGATGAGGCATATGGTGAATATATTGACGATCCTGAATTCCCAGACGGGATCAAACTTCTGAGCGAGCACCGAAATTTGATCGTGCTTCGTACCTTCTCGAAAATTTACGGACTAGCCGCTTTGCGCATTGGCTATGGTATTGGCCACCCAGACGTCATACGTTTTACGAATCAGGTGCGTGAACCTTTTAATACGTCTCGAGCAGCCCAAGCAGCTGCCAAAGCAGCCCTTGCTGACAAAGCATTTATTGATTATTGCCGTGACCAAAACAAAAAAGGTCTATTATACTTATCCGAGCATTTTGATCGTTTAGGCTTGTCCTATTTCCCAGCGTACGGAAATTTCATGATGGTTGATGTGAAGCGTTCGTCACCTGAGGTGTTCGACGGTTTATTGCGCCGCGGAATTATCTCGAGGCCGCGCTGGGCATATTACCCGAATCATATTCGGATTACTGTCGGTACGAGTGAACAGAACGAAAAATTCATTTTGGCATTAGAACAGGTTTTACAAGAATCGGCGGTGCAAGGATAAAGTTATGACAACTGTAGCGATTTTTGGAGTAGGATTGATCGGGGGATCGATTGCCCTTTGCTTTAAAGGAAAACCGGGTATCACCGTAATTGGTCATTCAAATCGTCCTTCGCAAGTTGATAAATACTTGCAGCGAGGGGTTGTAGATTACGCTACGACATCCATGCAGGAGGCCGCGGAGCAGGCTGATTTTATTTTCGTGTGCGTACCGGTTGGAAACATTGAGGAATACATTGTAAAACTCAGCGCTTTTCGTTTAAAGCCTGGCTGTATCATAACCGATGCGGGCAGCACGAAAGCTTCCGTTGTGGCATGCGCGAAATCGCTTGATTTCGGTCAAGCATCTTTTATCGGCGGTCACCCGATGGCGGGATCAGAGCGAACGGGAGTAGAGGCGGCATCTTCCCATCTTTATGAGAATGCATTTTATGTGCTGACGCCCGATGAGGATACATCAGAAGAAGCGTTAGAGCGTCTAGTTGAGCTTCTCAGTCATACGAAAGCGAACATTGTAAAGGTTGATGCGAAGGAGCATGATGAGATAGCTGGCGCAATCAGTCATCTGCCTCATATTATTGCGGTTTCGCTTGTTAATCAAATTCGCGGCTACAATGAAAATAATGGGCTCTATGAATCGCTGGCAGCGGGCGGCTTCCGTGATATTACGAGGATAGCCTCAGGCGACCCGATTTTGTGGCGCGATATTTTAATAAACAATCGTCAGGTTGTACTTAATTTACTTCGCGATTGGAGCAATGAAACGGATAAATTCGTACGGATGCTGGAGAGTTCAGACGGTGATGCCATCGCAGGAGCATTTGAAACGGCGGGAGATTTCCGCAGCAAAATGCCTGAACGACGCAAGGGTATGATCCATTCGGCTTTTGATTGTTATGTGGATATACCGGATCATCCCGGTATTATCGGTAAAATCACAAGCGAGCTTGGGAATAGTCTTATCAACTTGAGCAATATCCACATCATTGAGAGCAGGGAGGACGTACCGGGCGTTCTAAGACTTTCATTCCGGAGCCAGGAGTATCTGGACAAGGCCGTCATTTTACTAACTGAAAAAGGATACGACGTACACCTGTAATTAGGTGTTCGTCTTTTTTTTACGAAATCAAGCGCTTACAATTATTTAAAACAAAAATGAAAACGCTTATTGACAAATTGGAAGCGTATACATATAATAAAGGTACAGTATGGTTTCTCTCCACTCCTATCCAAATCCTATAGTGCTCATCATGAGTACGGACCACCCTTCGGGGTGGCTTTTTTTTGCCTAAGGAAGGTTAATGTTAATAAAATATAATGTTCCGAATAAGCCGCATGCGAGTGAAACGACTCCATGTGGTTTTTTTAGCTATTTCTGTATTAAGACCACTATTTCTTGTAATCGTCAGCTAGTTTTGAATGTTTATACGAATTACAATAAATTCAAGTAAAGGTCAACCTTTGGTCGTTCAAAAGGGGAAGCGGTTACGAGTACGAAACATATAGGAAAGGGGTTATTCAAATGAAAAAGTTAATGCTTTTTGGTCTCGCCGCTATTTTTGCGCTAACAGCATGCTCTAATGCAAACAGCGGCAATAAGGAGACAGATACACCCGGAGCGACAAACGGATCGCCCAAGGATACTGAAGCTGCTAAGCCGGCCAAATTATCTCTTAATTGGTCTATCGCCAATGGGAATCTAGCGAATGTGACACTTCCTTCAGCAGACAAAGATTTCGTAAAAAAAGAAATCGAAGAAAAGTTTAACGTGGAATTAAAAATTGATTATATGGTAATCGGCAAAGAGTATCACGACAAGCTGAATGCCACCCTCGCAGGTGGCAGCGCACCGGATCTGTTCATCAGCGGAGGTGCGGAATCACAAAAGTATATAACGGACGGCATCGCTTCGGGACTGGGAACTTACTTTACGAAAGAAACAGTGCCCAACTACTTTAAATGGGTGACCGAAGAAGAATTAGCGGCGTTCCAGCTCAAGCAAGGTGAGTTCACCCGTGCAATACTGCCATTCCAGCGAAATACGTATGCATCGTGGTATATCCGTCAGGATTGGCTCGACAAGCTCGGCTTGCAATCGCCTAAGAACTACAAAGAGCTGACGAATGTGCTGACACAATTCACGGTTGGAGACCCTGACGGTAATAAAAAACAAGATACTTATGGCTTTACGGCAGCGGGAAGCGGGCAAAACTTGCCTTTCGATTTTCCGCAATGGCTGAACAACGGCTTTGTTGCTGATTTTATGATTGTTGACAACACATACGTAGACAACCGCACAGATTTAAATGTAGCTAGTGTTATTGATCAGGTTGTGGAATGGAACAAAGCGGGTATTGTCGATCCCGACTGGTTCCTCAACAAGGCGCCTGCTCATCACGACAAAGCAGCACAAGGCAAGGTAGGAATGATCTTCACGCCAGGCGATAAGACCGTTGCTCTAGACAGCGTTGCGACAAGTGTGCAAAACCGTACGAAGGCTCTTGATCCTAATGCGAACTGGCAGCCCATTTATCCGCTTGATCAACCGGTCATGTGGAAATACAACGTTCCGGAAAACACGATCCTGGTAAGCAAAACAACGGCTGACAAAAACCCGGATAAGGTCGCCCGTTCGCTTGAAATTTTGAACTGGCTTACGAGCGAAGAGGGCTTCCTGTTGACGCACTATGGGCAGGAAGGCAAACACTACACGAAAGACGGCAATAAGGTGACGTTAAATGTCGATGCATTCGAAGCGGATATTGCGAAAGCCGGTAACTGGTTGAATGTGTATGCTGCATTTACGCCAGATGAACCGAACGTGCTTGGACTTGAACTGATTGATTCACGTATTTCCGAGCATGACAGCGCCATTTTGAAAACAATCGAGAGCTTCCCGAAACACAACGCTCTTCCGCCGGTTAGTTTGGTTCCGCCTGAAGGCATCAACATCGGCGATTTCCGCAAAGAAATGAGCAAATTCCATGCGAAAGCCGTGTTGGAGGATCAAAGCGGGAAAAACTGGTCAACTTACCGCGAAGAGCTCATGACTAAATTCAAAGGCAGAGAGATCTTTACCGAATATACAAGAATTTTAAACACGGCGCTAAAAGATAAGCCGCTTAATGATTTCAAATAAATGAGCTAAGGCATCGAGGGAAACCCTGGAATGTTCGTGGGTTTCCTTCTGCCTACCACCCCAGATTCAGCAGGGAGGCGATAGGGATGGCGGAAACGGCAGCTTCATTGAATTCAAAGCCAATAAAGAGACAGGCATTACGTCAGAATAAGCTGCGCAGCTTTTACCGGAATCGATGGTTTTATCTGATGATGGTACCCGGATTAGTTTATTATATTGTGTTTCATTACGCGCCAATGGCGGGAACCCTAATTGCTTTCCAGGACTATAACCTGATGAAGGGAATCTGGGGAAGCCCATGGGCAGGCGTGAAAAACTTTCAAGTTATTTTTGACAGCCCCGAATTTCTGCAAATCATGAGAAACACGCTGTTAATTAACATTTACAAAATTGTAGGCAGCATGGTGCCTGATATCATCCTCGCTCTTATGCTTAACGAAGTCAGAGTTCACTGGTTCAAGCAATTCGTTCAAACGATTACGTATGGGCCATATTTTTTATCATGGGTCATCGTATATGGTTTGGTTTTTTCTTTCCTTGCTCCGGGATCGGGCTTAATCAGCACCTTTGTGCGCGATATGGGCTGGGGACAAATTGATTTATTAACAGATAAAAATTTCTTTAGATCTCTGCTGGTCCTAACGGAAATTTGGAAAAACACTGGATTCGGAGCCATCATTTATTTGGCTGCATTAGCATCGATCAATCAGGATTTGTATGAAGCGGCTGTTGTAGACGGTTCTGGCCGCTGGCGTCAGCTTTGGCATATTACGCTGCCAGGTATTCGAGACGTGATCGTGCTGATGCTGATTATAAAAATTGGCGGCATATTAGACGCGGGCTTTGATCAGGTGTTCATTTTCTTGAATGCCAGAGTATATGAGGTAGGAGATATCGTGGATACGTGGGTATATCGCTATGGCTTCGAGCGGCTTGAATTCGGGGTAGCCGCCGCGATGGGCGTATTTAAATCGTTGGTTGGCCTCGTTTTGGTTATAGGCGCTAATCGATTGGCCAAAAAAATCGGAGGTTCAGGCATATGGTAAGTCACGGCATGGAAAAGGAGGCTGGCCCGCATGTCGCTTGTCATTCAAAAATCAAAAGGGGATAAGGCTGCTGACACGATTATTTATACCATCCTTGCCTTGTTTGCCCTCCTTACCTTATTTCCGCTTTATTATGTGGTGATTGTCTCGGTGACTCCTTACATCGAGGTAATGAAAAATGGCGGCTTCGTCGTTTGGCCGGAGCACTTCACGCTGCAAGCCTACAAAGAAATTTTTGGAAGCCCGCGTATACCGCAGGCTCTGAAAATAACCGTATTTATTACAGTTGTGGGTACAACCTTGAATCTGGTGGTTACGACGCTGCTCGCGTATCCGCTTTCCAAGAAATCGGTACTTGGCCGACAATTTATTCTCATGGCATTGGTGTTTACCATGATTTTCAGCGGCGGGATTATTCCGCTTTACATCGTGGTCCGCAGCCTTGGATTATACGATTCGGTGTGGGCGCTCGTTATTCCCGGAATGGTATCCACCTTTAATTTATTGATCGTCAAAACGTACTTTGAAAATCTTCCGCCGGAAGTAGAGGAAGCGGCTAAGGTGGATGGCTGCGGTGATTTAGCGACCTTATTCCGGATCGTTCTGCCTCTATCTGCTCCGATCATGGCAACGATAGGCTTGTTCTACGGCGTTACCCATTGGAACGAATATTTCAAAGGCATTTTTTATATATCCGATAAGACGCTAATGCCGATGCAGGTCGTGTTAAGAAGCATGATACAAGCCCCGAATGTCAGCACCGAGCTTTCGGTTAATTCGCTTGTTCTCGATACGCTGCCTCCGGAAACGATAAAGATGGCCGTCGTTATCGTTGCAACGCTGCCGATTGTCATCGTGTATCCGTTTCTTCAAAAATATTTTGTCAAAGGCGCTTTACTAGGCTCCGTCAAAGGGTAACTTGAGAGGAGATTGGACATGAAAGCGATTATTGCCTTGGAAGGAAGGGTAGAGTCCATTGAGCTGGAGGAACCGGTATCGGAAGAGAATTATGTCATCGTGAAGACACAATACTCCGTGATCAGTCCCGGTACCGAAATCATGCTTAAGGATTCGCAGTCCAAAGAGCCCATTCCACTGGGGTACAGCGCGATGGGGCAGGTCGTTGAAGTCGGGCCTGGTGTTGCGAGTGTGAAGAAAGGGGATCGAGCCGCATGCTACGGATCGCCGTTCGTTCGTCATGCCGAGTTTCTTAAAGTGCCTAAGCATCTTGTGGTGCCTTTGCAAGATAAAATAGATGCACAGGAGGCTGCCTTTGTAGGAATTGGTGCGATAGCGATTCATGCTTTGAGGCAGGCGAATCTGCAGTTCGGGGAATCCGTTGTTGTTGTAGGTTTAGGCATTCTGGGGCAAATCATCTGTCAGATCGCAGAAGCGTCGGCGATTCGCGTTATCGGCATGGACCGGATATCCGAGCGGGTAGAAAAGCTGAAGGAGTCTGGAGCCCAACATGTTTATGACAATGAGGAGGAGACGGTTCGCAGCATCCAGGCCATAACCGATCATGCAGGCGCAGATGCGGTTATGTTGTGTGTCGGCGGCAGCAGCAGCGGGCTTATCGATAAAGCACTTCATTGGTTACGCGATCGCGGGAAAATTATAATCGTCGGCGATGTGCCCATGGCTTTTAACCGTGAGATGCTGTTCCAGAAGGAAGCACAGCTGCTTATCTCGCGCGCAGGCGGTCCTGGTCGCTATCAGGTGGATTATGAGCGGAAAGGCATCGATTATCCAATCGGATTCGTCCGCTGGACTGAAGGACGAAATATGGCCGAGTTTATCCGTTTGTTGGAAGAGAATAAGCTTAATATTGCCGCTCTAATCACCCATCGATTTCACTTGAATTGTATGAAAGAAGCCTATGAGCTATACCAATATGCTCCTCAGCAGGTCCTTGGCGTTATCCTAGAATATGGTACAGAATAGCAGCCGCAATGCTATAATCATATTTGATAGCAGTTAGCCTCCTATGCTCAGATTAGGCTGGAAGCGATTTGGATTAAGGCTGCATAAGATTGAGGAGTGGTCTTGCATGGTACGCCGGCTTACAGGAACAAGCTTCACTTCCAGCGTCAGCACCAAACTGTTCATTCTTACCTTTCTATCTGTCATCATATTGTTTCTAGTGATAGCATTTTTCGGTTATCAGAGGTTATTCGGGCCGATCCGTCAAAATAATGAAAAAGAGCTGCAGGGCTCTGTCGTGCAGGTTGAAGATTATATGAAGACGTTAATGAACACTTTTCAGAGCCAGCTGATCTTTCTCTCCAATCCGGTTCTCTACAACAAAATGGACGAAGCTGATTACACGCAGCTTATTGATGATATGATGACTTACCATCAAGATCAGATTCACGGTATCTATTTGATCGAGAACGATAACTTAAGGCTTAGCTCTCCATATGGCTATAAATTTTTTATTGCTCCTGATCGTATTAAAGAAATAATTTATCAGACAAGCAAATCGGGCTTTTGGTGGAGTCCTCCCCGCGCAGTCAACGAACGCTCCGTAATCACGGTTGCTAAGCAAATCGACGCTAACCGGTTCGTCGCGATGGATATCAATTTAAATGCGTTGACCGGTCCGCAGATCATTCAGGGCGAGCAGCGGAGAATTTATCTATTTACGGGACAAGGAAAGTATCTGTCCACGAATACTTATCTCTCTCATCCAAAGACTTTCCAGGATCACCTTGAAATGAAAGTGGAATTGCAAAAGCTGACCAAGAGCAGCGGGACAGCCTACAATACCGTACATACCTCTTTTGGCAGCTACACCGTACTCAGCAGCAACCAAAATCGCTGGGATTGGGTTGTTTTCTCCGTAATCGAGGAATCACAGGCTTTTCCGCTGCTCGATTCATTAAGGCAGCAGCTGGTGCTTGTGATTGCGATGGCTATCATCCTAGCAGTGATTGTATCTGTCTGGATTACGAACTATATCCGCAAGCCGGTGACTCTGATCACTCGTCAATTTAAAGCGGCAGCGCGAGGCGAGCTTGATGCCCGGATTAAGCTGAAGCGCAATGATGAGTTTACCCATATTGCTGATGGGTTTAACCGCATGATGGGCAACATCCAGTCCTTGTTTGATGACCTGAGGGAAGCCGAAGCGAAGAAGCGGCATCATGAGTTAAAGGTGCTGCAGTCGCAGATTCATCCTCATTTCCTTAATAACACCCTCAATGCCATTTATTGCTTGGGGGAAACCGGGCAAACAGAGGAAATGTGCAAAATGATTCGCTCACTGATGGGTCTGCTGCAGTATTCAACGGACAAAGTTGGAGATATCGTCACGGTTCAGGATGAGCTTCAGCAATTAGAAAACTATGTGGAAATTATGGTTCTCCGTTACGGGGATGTGTTCGAAATGGACATAGCCGTGCCGGAGCTCTACTATAAAACGCCGATCCCTAAGCTGACTTTAATTACTCTAGTAGAGAACAGTATTTTTTATGGTCTCAGCAAGCAGGGCGTAAATCATATTATTGTTACTGCAAAGAGCAAGGAATCAGGCGGTTTTTTATTCGAGATATCGGACACGGGGCCGGGAATCGATACGCAAAAGCTCGCACTGCTGACGCAAGAAGCAAGCTCTCCTAATCCTTATAAAGGCTTGAACAATTTAGGTCTGCGCAATGTACAGGAGAGGATATCCATGACATTTGGTTATCAGTATGGACTTCAATTCCATACCGAACCGGATGAGGGATTAACGGTGTCGGTTCATCTGCCTGCGGGCGAGCTGCACGTGAAAGGATAGCAAAGTAGAAGGGGGAATACGATGCTGAAGCTTCTTATGGTCGACGATGAAAAATGGGTGCGTGATCGATTTTCAGATCGGATTCCTTGGTCGGATGCGGGCTTTGCGTTTTTGGGAGCGGCCTCTGGAGGCGAAGAAGCAATCAGGATGATTGAGAAAGAAATACCGCATTTGCTGCTGACGGACATAACGATGCCGAATATGAACGGATTAGAATTAGCTGGTTATGTTCGGAAGCGATGGCCGCGAATTCGGATTGTTATCCTAACGGCATACAGCGAGTTCGAGTACGCTAGGCAAGCGATTGAGCTCGGCGTGGATCATTATTTAATTAAGCTGGCTCAGACCCCCGATATTATTCTTGATATTTGCCGCAAGATAGCCGATGAGATTGTTCAGGAGCTGGATGTAGATCAGAAGCTGGAGATGAGCCTCAGGCTGGAGAAAGAACAGGATTGGGCGAAGAAGCGTCAATGGACGGAACGTTTGTTGGATGATTATGTGACCGAAAATAACTTTTCCATTCCTAACGAATGGATGGCTGGTACGGAAAATGCCGGTTATTGGACGGGGTTGACTATCGGCTGGAGCATCACTTCTCCGTCTGCTGAACGAGCCGATTCATCAGAGGAGGAACGGGTTCAGCTTCAACGTCAACTATGCGAAGGACTGGAAAATAGATTGAATCCGGCCGTGATCGRCTCTAGCTGCCAGCTGACTATGCTTCCATTCCAGCAAAACCGGTTATTTTTATTGATCGCATCCAAACAGCCGTTAAGAAGCTTGCATTTGAATCAGTTAGCGATGCTTGCTCTTGAGGCAATTGGTGCGTATACCTCCGTGAGGAGCTTTATTTACGTTGGATTGGTCCGCGATTTAGGAAAGCAGATGCTGACGGCAAAGTGGATTGCGGAAGGTTTGAAGGAAGGACTTGATGGTTTAGCTTCGCATTTCTATAAACCTGATTCGGGCATTGTCGGCAAAGCTGCCAAAGGTTTCTGGCGGCTTGATCCAGAGATGATCCGCGAGACGATTGCCGCTGTTGTAAAAGCGCTGCAGCGTGAGAATATTGTAGCGTTCCAAGAAAGTGTCTCCTTCATGACGAGGCTCTCCGATCCTTTGATTCATCCTTCGGATCTGCTGCGGTTAACGAAGCAGATATTGAATCCTGAGCTGGTCCAACTGCCGGAATCGCTCATTAAGCGTTTGAGCAAGCTGCAGCATATGGAGTCATGGACGGAATATTGTGAGTGGTGGTCAGAGACGATTCATGCGATGGAGGAATGGTTTAGCAAAAGATTGAACCCGCCTGCAACCATTCGCAAAGAAATCCAATTAATGTGCCGGTATATTCAAAAGCATTATATGGAGGAGGTGCAGGTTTCGGAGCTGGCCAAAATCGTTCAATTACATCCATCTTACGCAGGTCAAATGTTTAAGCAGGAAATTGGCGAAAACTTCTCCGACTACGTAAATCGGGTACGTATGGAGAAAGCGAGCGAGCTGCTGGAGCAGACGACGATGAAAATTTACGAGGTATCAAGTGCTGTAGGCATATCCGATTACAGGTATTTTTGTAAAATGTTCAAAGGGTATACTGGTTTTACGCCAACGCAATATAAAAATAAAAAAGCTTAAACATGACGAACCGTAGGGATGAGTTTTTCCTTACGGTTTTTTTGCATCTATTTTTAGTTTAAGGAAGGCAAGTGATGATTTCTGTATTTTGACCACTATTTCTTGTAATGGTCAGCTAGTTTTGCATCTGCAACGAAACTATACTGTACTCAAGTTCATTAAAGCTTAGGCAAGTAGTCTAGTCATTAGGGGAGAGTATAGCCTGAAATCGACGGACGAAAGGATGGTCAGCTAATGGCGGACAACAACAAAAAAATTGGTATTATAGGTCTCGATTCTACCCACGCACTAGTTTTTACGCAGATTATTAATGATAAAAGCCATCATTTCCATGTGTTTGGCGGTGAAGTTACGGCGGCTTTCCCGGGCGGTTCGGATGATTTCGAAATGAGTTATTCTCGCATTAAGGGTTTCACGGAGCAAATTCGCAGACAGCCAGACATTAAAATCGTCGATTCCCCGGAAGAGGCTGCTGAAGCATGTGATGCTATTCTTTTGTTGTCGGTTGACGGCCGGGCACATCTGGAGCTGTTTCGGCGCATTGCGGGCTATGGCAAACCTGTTTTTATTGATAAACCGATGGCCGTATCCTATGCCGATGCAGCCGCGATTGCGGAGCTGGCGAAGCTGAACGGCGTACCGCTGATGAGCTGCTCGGCGCTGCGGTTTGCGGAGGGTTTGACGAATGCTTTAATGGAGGATAAAAAGGGTCATGTTATCGGGATGGATTGTTACGGTCCAATGGCGCTGCAAGCCACGCAGCCGGGGCTTTTTTGGTACGGCGTTCATACGGCCGAAATGCTTTTTAGAACGCTCGGAAAAAATTGTGAAAAAGTGTTGGCAGTAACCAATGATGATCATGATTTGATTAGCGGCGTATGGGGAAATGGGATTATTGGGACGATACGCGGCAACCGTCAGGGAAACGATCAGTTTGGCGCATTGCTCCACAGGGAAGCCGGCACTGTCCATATCGACGTTTACAGTCATCCGAAATCCTATTATGCCAGTTTGCTGGAGCAAATCATGAGCATGTTTTTAACAGGGAAACCCGGTATCGATATGGATGAGACACTGCAGATCATTCGGTTTATGGAAGCAGCCAATGAAAGCCGTTTATCGGGACAATTCGTTGTTTTGTAGTCTTAGCGGGAAGAAGGTTGTGCGTCCATGCAAAAAAAAGAGTTAATGGTAGCGGTGCTGGGAGCGGGTGCGATCGCGAGTGAGCATTTCGAAGCAATCCGGGCCACGAAGGGCTTAACTGCATGTGCGGTTGCGGATATTCACTTGGGGAGGGCAGCCGAAGTTGCTGATAGCTATGGCATTCAAGCGTATCAGGATTACCGGGAGATGATTTTGCAGCAAAGGCCTGATATTGCTGTTATTGCATTGCCTCATTATTTACACAAAGAATCGGCTGTATTTGCGGCTGAAAATGGCTGCCACTTAATGCTCGAGAAGCCGATGGCACTGTCGGTTTTGGAATGCGATAGGATTATCGAAGCCGGGCGCCTTGCGGGCATTCGTATTCTGGTTGGACATACCCAGCATTACACCGCGGAAAATAGACAAGCGAAGAGCATTATCCAAAGCGGGGAATTAGGGAAGCTGGTCATGATTCACGATACCAGGCATTTAAACTATTTTCGGGATACGAGGCCGCAGTGGTTCCTTGAGAAAGAGATGTCAGGCGGCGGCATTTTAGCTAATTTGGGCACGCATTCCATTGATAAAATCCAGTGGCTGACCGATCGTTCGGTCCGCAGGCTGAATGCTTCCGCAAGCTTTTATGGAAGCAGGGGCAATGTTGAAGGCAGCGGCATGATTTTCATGGAGCTCGACGGCGGCGTTCCCGCAGTGATTGTGCAATCAGGTTACATTGGTGCTACACGGAATGAAACGGAGATTATATTTACTGGAGGCATGCTGAAGCTCGAAACGGGAGAAGGCCTTTGGATCAGCAGGGGCAGCAGCTACGAGAAGGTGGAGACAATGATCAAAACGGACCCGTTTGAGCAGCAGTATTCCGATTTACTACAAGCCATATTGAACCAGCAAGATACTAGCTGTACGCCGGAATATGCCCGAAACGTTATTGCTGTTCTCGAAGCCGTATACCGATCTGCGGAAACAGGGACAGAACAGCTGCTGAAATAATTTTCATATGTATTCTTGAAGGGAGTTTTTTGAACTTATGAGAACGATTGAAGAGCTCGAGGCCAACCTGGCCGAACCGTCCGAAGCACTTATCAGCGATATAAAGAAAATAAAAGGGGATATCTTGCTGCTTGGCGTCGGCGGGAAGATGGGACCGAGCTTGGCGAGGCTGTTAATGAACGCGATTAATCAGGCGGGTGTAAGCAAAAAAGTAATCGGTGTATCGAGGTTTTCTGAAGCGGGCCTGCAAAAAAAACTGGAGGCGGAAGGCGTAGTGACGATCGCGTGCGATTTGTTTGACGATGATAGGCTTCAAGCACTGCCCGATGTTGAAAATGTAATTTATATGGCCGGCAATAAGTTCGGCACAACGGGCAATGAATCCTTTACATGGGCAATGAATGCATACCTTCCCGGAAGAGTTGCAGAGAAATACAGGAACTCACGCATCGTCGTGTTTTCCTCGGGCAATGTATATCCTTTCACGCCGGTTGGTTACGGCGGTGCGAGCGAAGCGGCAGCGCCGTCGCCGGTCGGAGAATATGGCCAATCCTGCTTGGGCAGAGAACGTGTTTTCGAGCATTTTTCTAAAACCTATCAGATCCCCATGGTGGTTTATAGGCTCAACTATGCCATCGATATGCGTTACGGCGTATTGCTGGAAATCGCAAAAGCCGTGCAAAGCGGTTCGCCGATCAATCTGACGATGGGGCATGCAAATGTGATTTGGCAAGGGGATGCTAACGAAGTTGCGATACGTTCCCTCCTCGCTTGCGAAACGCCGGTCAACTTTCTTAACGTCACCGGTCCGGAGACGATGTCGATACGCTGGGCAGCAGAGGAGTTTGGCAAAAGGTTCGGTGTAGAGCCAATATTCGAAGGAGCGGAAGCAGAAAATGCGCTGCTTAACAACGCGACGAAATGCCATCAACGCTTCGGATACCCGAGAGTTACGCTTCTACAGATGATTGATTGGACGGCTGGTTGGGTGGAGGCTGGCGGTGCAACGTTGAACAAGCCTACGCATTTTCAAGAAAGAAAGGGGAAATTCTGATGATGAGCCATTCCAAGGGATTATCGCCCGAGCAGTTAATTGCACTGCATGAAGGTCTTGTCATTCCGGCTCATCCGCTAGCGCTTGATGAGAATCGCCGATTGGACGAACGCTACCAGCGTGCGTTAACCCGGTATTATATGGCTTCAGGGGCGGGAGGCGTTGCCGTAGGCGTGCATTCCACACAATTTGAGATCCGTGATCCGAAATTCAAATTATTTGAGAAAGTTCTTCGTCTTGCGGCGGATGAGGTTGAAGAAGGTAAGCTAAAACGCCCGTTCATTCGGGTTGCCGGGATATGTGGACCGACGGCGCAAGCGCTGAGTGAAGCAGAAATAGCGGCGGGTCTCGGTTATGAGGCGGGACTGCTGAGCATGGGAGGGCTACAGGACTGGTCTGAAGCAGAAATATTAAGCCGCACCGCAAAAGTAGCGGAGGTTATTCCGGTTATCGGCTTCTATTTGCAGAAAGCTGTAGGAGGAAGAACATTCAGCTTCGACTTCTGGCGGGCATTTGCTGATATTACAGGCGTCATTGCGATTAAGATGGCCCCGTTTAACCGTTACCAGACCATTGATGTCGTTCGGGCAGTTTGTTATTCCGAGCGCAGTGACCAAATTGCGCTGTATACAGGCAATGACGATAATATTGTAAATGATTTATTGACCGTTTATCGGTTTAAGGTAAAGGGTAAAATGGTTGAAAAAAGAATCGTTGGCGGGCTTCTCGGGCATTGGGCAGTTTGGACCCTTAAAGCGGTGCAAATGCTTGAAGAAATAAAACGGATCAGAAAACAAGAAACCATATCTACAACATGGCTGACACGAAATGTGGAGGTGACCGATTCCAATGCCGCTTTCTTTGATCCGGGTCACGGCTTTGCAGGTTGTATTCCCGGCATTCATGAGGTTCTCCGTAGACAAGGCCTGTTGAAGGGAACCTGGTGCTTGAACCCGCATGAAGAGCTGTCAGCAGGTCAGAAGGAAGAGATAGACAGGGTTTACCTGGATTATCCGTATTTGAATGACGATGAATTCGTTAAGCTGCATCTCTCTGACTGGCTGACTTAGGAGGTATTGAATGAGTTATGCGCTTTAAAGATGTGTTTTCTATTATAGGACCCGGCATGATCGGACCGTCCAGCTCGCATACGGCTGGTGCCGTTCGGCTTGGCAGAGTAGCCCGCGGCTTGTTCGGCGAAGAGCCCAAGAGAGCTGAGATCGTATTCTATGGCTCGCTGGCTGCTACCTATAGCGGGCACGGAACGGATCTTGCCGTGATTGCGGGGCTGCTTGCGTTCGATACGGATGATGAACGGATTCCAGAATCGCTTGAGCTGGCAGAGCTATCAGGGATGAAGGTAGACTTTCAAACAAGCAGCGTGCCCGCCGTTCATCCAAACACATTGACGATTAAGCTAAGCTCTGGAAGCAGACGGAGCCAGATGACGGGCTGCTCGATTGGAGGAGGCAATATTGAAGTGATCGAAGTAAACGGGTTTGATCTTAAATTTACGGCCAATTACCCGGCTCTGATTGTCTATCATGTCGATCGTACCGGCGTGCTTGCTAGCTTAACGCGGCTGCTCAGCGATGCCGGCGTCAATATCGGTTATATGGATGTTGACCGCAGAGCCAGACTGGGACAGGCGGCGACCGTTATCGAGATGGATGGCGCGATTCCCAAGAAGCTGCTGAGCGAGATCAAAAAGCTGACACATGTGAAAAGCCTCAATTATATCGATATGAACGGTGGTGGACCGCATTGCGATTCAGCTCTTTAAAGGAATTGGCACTGGTATGCGCAGATGAAGGGAAACCGATTTATCGTATTATGCTGGAGGATCAGGCTAAGGAATCCGGTCGTTCCGCAGAGCAGGAATGGGACAAAATGAAAAAATATTACGGCATCATGAAAGAGGCTGTAACGAAAGGAATATCTTCAGAGAAAACATCCCGAAGCGGGCTTACCGGCGGCGATGCGAAACGGGTATTTGAATATACCCGAAAGCCGGATGCATCGCTCGAGCCGTTTACCGGACTTGCGATGGCTTACGCGCTTGCCGTTTCCGAGGTGAATGCTTCCATGGGACGTATCGTGGCTACGCCGACCGCTGGTTCCTGCGGCGTCATTCCCGGCGTATTCGTCAGCAGCCAGGAGCGCTTTGGCTGGAATGACGATCACATGGTCAAAGGACTATTTTGTGCCGGAGCAATCGGATATGTGATTGCGAACAATTCTTTTATTTCCGGTGCGGAAGGTGGCTGCCAAGCCGAAATCGGCTCTGCAATCGGAATGGCAGCAGGCGCGCTTGTCGAGCTGAAGGAAGGCACGCCTGCCCAGGCGATTCACGCCGTCGGATTGGCGTTAAAGAATACGCTGGGGTTGATCTGCGACCCGGTAGGCGGTTTGGTGGAAATTCCATGTATTGTCCGTAACGGCTTCGGCGCGGTGAATGCGTTGGCAGCAGCCGATATGGCGCTTGCTGGCGTAAGGAGCGTTATTCCCTCGGATGAGGTCATTCAGGTTATGCTTGAAGTGGGAAGCGCGATGCCTGATGCCCACCGCGAGACGGCAAGAGGAGGACTCGCGCAGACGCCGACTGGAAAGCAAATTATTGAGCAGCTGGCTAAGGGAAGAAAGAAGCCCCATGCCGTTTCGAAAGAAACTAATAATGAAAAAGATACGTAAAACGAGTGATGAAGAGACAGCAGACCATTAGGGGATTTGCTGCACTCATCACTCGTTTTTTTAATATATAAGAATTTATAAGTTTTCACTTATAAATGTGCTTATATATCTCCGCGAAACGATAGCTTTTGCCACTGAAGACGGCGACAGCCGTTTACGTTTGTTTGCTTTTTCTTGGTTGAAGCTTATTGCAGGGATGTTGGATTTTTTACAGGCATATAAAAGCCGGATTCTCATTATACATCTTAAAGCATTTGTTGTTTTCACCTGTAAAAATATTGTATTTTATCCTTTTGTCGAAAGAGGCAGGAATTTGCCCGCGAAACACGAATTATATGTATACTCGTATATATTGAATTATTTATGATAAAGACCGCAACTTTTCGTTCTCGGGTCGGTACAATATTATGTAGCGGTCCGGGAATAATCCGCAGGTGGAGGAGGTTCGCCTGTCATGACTGATTCCCAATTAATACGTGAGATAAAGGATGGCAATGTCGAGCTGTACTCCGAGCTTATGCGGCGCTATCAACGAAAAATATTGGCATTTATCTATCATATGCTGAAGAGCGCAAAGCTTGAGCTGCTAGCCGAGGACCTGTGCTCCGAATCATTTTATAAAGCATACCGCAGCCTTCATTCGTTTCGCGAACTGGATGCTTCTTTTTCGACATGGCTATATACGATTGCGCGCAATACAGTGCTAAGTGAGCTTCGTAAGCAAAAGTCTGCGCATGTATCGCTTGATGAATCAGGATTTGAGCCGGTTGCAGCGCTTGATGCTGTGCCTGAGCAGCATGTGCTGCGGAATGAACGGATGGCCATGGTACGTGAAGCGATTAATAATTTGCCAGAGAAACAACGATCAGCACTTATTCTTCGGGAATATGACCAGCTGGACTATCAAGAAATTGCTAATATTTTGGGGCAAACGGTCAGTTCTGTCAAATCACTGCTTTTCCGGGCTAGAGCAAGCGTAAAAACGCAGCTAGAGCCGTATTTCGGACAATCGCCGCTGATGGAAGAATATGAAGGGATGAATACAAGATGAATTGCAACGATGCGCAAGACAAATTCGGCGAATATTGGGATTTATCTGAGCATGATGAGGATCGGATAGCGATTGACTCTCATTTACTTGAGTGCAAAGCATGTGCGGAGCAGTTTCAACTGTGGGAAGAGAGCGAAGTGATGATTCGCTTTCTATCGGAGGAAGAGGATAGCCTTGGACCGATCGAGCATGTAAATCGTAATGTCATGGATCGCATTTATGCGGAAGAATCCTGGTTAATGCCTGTTCCGCACAAAAGCTATCAGTTCTCCAAATCATTTCGCCGCAATATTGCCTTGATCGTTGCAGCCTGCATGGCTATGTTTGCAAGCGCGTTTTTTGTTTTTGTATTTGATAATCATGGCGGTTCGTCTCAAGCTGAAATTGCCGAGATAAGCGGATTGATGGATACGGCAAATGCTTCCGGCGACGGGCTTGTCACCACAGGCTTTTATGCAGAGGTTCCGGTTGCCAGTATTAGCGATCCTTTCGTTCTTAAGGTCATGCCGGCGTTCCCTCAATATTATGTAGCGTTATCCTTGCTGGGTATGATCATGACGCTGTTAATTTTGAATTGGCTGTCAAGAACACGAAACTGACTTTAAGACTCAATAAGCTCCTTAGGGAGCTTTTGTTGTATTCATATTGAAGAGGAGCTGACTACTGCTTGTTAATCGGATTAGTGCGTCACGGGAAGACAGATTGGAATGAAGAAGGAAAAATTCAAGGACAGACCGATATACCTTTAAATGCGGTTGGCATTGCGCAGGCCATTTCTTTAGCGGACCGTTTAAGCAATGAAGAGCGGATTTGGGATGCTGTCATTTCGAGCGACCTAAAGCGGGCATATGCCACAGCGCAAATCATTGCCGAGAAGCTGAATATTCCTCTCCTTGAAAGTGACCCGCGCCTGAGAGAAAGGTATTTTGGCGAGGTTGAAGGAACGAAGGAGCAGGAGCGGCATGAACGCTGGGGAACGGAATGGCGGGACGTAGCCGAAGGCGTGGAATCGAATGACGAAGTAAGGGCTCGCGGATTAAGCGCCATTAATGAATGGAAGCTTGCTTATCCGGATCGGAATCTGCTTGTCGTGTCCCATGGAAGTTTTTTGGCGCAGCTATTAGCAGAAGTTTGTTCCGGGTTAGAGGATCAGTACTTATCCAACTTGTCGTATTCCATCTTGGAGCGCAGGGACGAGGAGTGGCATCCGCAGCTGTATAATTGCACGATTCATTTAAACCAATAGAACATTACAAACGAGTCTTGCCTTTGCATTTATGAAGGCGGGACTCTTTTTTTGTGCAATCCTTGTAAACTAGGTTATAAAACAATAGATACTTTCCCATAATGATATCAACTGAAGCTTATCCATTACACAAAACGCTTACGAAATGGAACATGAGGCATTAAGTGACGGTTCCTGAAGAAAGGAGAGAGTTATGAATTTATCGGATATGCTAGGTTATGCAGACATTCAACAGCTTAGCAGAATTGCTGACGTTTACAGATGTGAGTGCAACGGACATTCCAAAAACGATTTGATTCAATCCATTCTCTCTACCGTAAGTCGAAATGATGTCTTTGAAGCTCAAATAAGCAGCATGAAATTGGAGGACTTAAGATTCTTGAACTCTTTGCTGTTCGAAGCGAGGAACTCCTTCAGTCTGGAGGATTTGCTTGCACGCGTGCAGCAGAGCAGATTTGGTGAAGAGGTCATCCAGCCAGAGCCAGAAACGCTGAAAAAAACAAAAAAAACGAAAAAAAAGGCAGCAGAAGAAGTCAAACCGCTAAGTCCGCGGGAGATGATTGCAAAATTCAAGCATCAGGGTTGGTTGTTTAACGGCTTTAGCGGACCGAGCAGGTACTTGTTCCAGGTACCAAATGATTTAAAGGCACGTTTTCGAGATACGCTTGCCAAAAGGTTTGCTGCGGATTTGCGATATACGGAAGAGCCGCCAGTATATCGTGATGAGCAAATGTTAATTCACGACGATATTTCTCATTTGCTTCATTACTTGTACCATAATGAAGTGCAGCTCACCGCTGACGGTTCCATGTACAAAAGATTCACACTGCAGCTGCTAGACAAATTCGGCGTTCAGGAAGAGCTGCCTGCAAAAGGGGCTTGGCGCTTTGGGTATGGAAGGCATTTCAACCAGTATCCGAATCGATTCTCGTTTATTTACGACTATTGTTATTACGCAAAATACATAAATGAGAATCAGACGCTTTTGAACATCACTGGATTAGGCGAGGAGCGCATGCTAGGCAAACCTGCTGGAGAAGCAGAGCAAGTCTACCGGTTTTGGCTTAAGTTGTATAAAGGGCCAATTACGCACTTGCTGTCGCTCGTTCATTGGATCAATGCGCTGGCGGTGGAATGGGTAACGGTGGAGTCATTGAGAAAAGTGCTCGTGCCGTTTATTAAGCCTTATTATTATGATGACGCCAACACAATTCTAGAGCAGCGAATTATGTCTATGATGGTTCATTTAGGACTGCTGCGACTCGGAGAACATCCGATGCACGGTGCCATCGTAAGAATGACGAAGGCTGGAAGATCCGTCGTATCGGGCATAAGCTTAGATGATTTAGAGACTGTTGGACTGCATTGATTTTTTATTCAACTCTTGGTGTATGATCAAATATAAGCTAGAGTAAAAGTTCAGGGTAAAATTCAGCTTACTATATTTGATCTACCAGAGGGAGTGGATAAAAATGTTGATTCCTTATAAAGGGATAATGCCAAATATTCAAGAAGAAGTATACATAGCAGACGGCGCAAAGATCATTGGCGATGTTTCTATCAAGGAAAAAAGCACGGTGTGGTTCAATGCGGTGCTGCGAGGAGATCTAGCACCAATACGAATCGGGCATAGCTGCAATATACAAGACGGAGTTGTCGGTCACGTAAATGTGAACCAACCTTTGATTTTAGCAGATGAGGTGTCTATTGGACATGCCGCAATCATTCACGGCTGTACGATAGGCAGAGGCACATTAATTGGAATGG
This sequence comes from Paenibacillus sp. 01T443, assembly GCF_056398325.1. Taxonomy (NCBI): domain Bacteria; kingdom Bacillati; phylum Bacillota; class Bacilli; order Caryophanales; family Paenibacillaceae; genus Paenibacillus; species Paenibacillus sp. 01T443. The sequence goes on along the minus strand of NZ_JBFTPE010000001.1, from coordinate 250,135 downwards.
GGGCAATCGTACTTAACGGCGCAGACATTGGTGAATATGCTTTAGTAGGAGCCGGTTCGATTGTTACAGAGAACAAAAAAATACCATCCTATACTCTATCTATCGGTTCACCCGCCAAAGTCGTAAGAGAATTAACAGATGACGATCTACAGCGTATGAGAAAGACGATGGAGAGCTACGTGACAAAGGGAATAGAATATAGGATCTCTTAACGCCGGTTTGGAGGTGTATCCTATGGACAAAATGAAAGTAACGTATGAAGCGATGCTTGGTTTGGCTGCAGAATTCGTGCTTGATGACGCAGTATTGAAGTTTCAAACCAACCAAATTTATACGGCAATTGACAAAGCACTGGCCGCAGGTGACGAGGATACGTTTTACCGTCTCGCGAAACAGTTAAACGCATTAAAAAAATAGGGAGTATCGTTAATAGGAAGTCGAGTCGATACTCTGCAAGAAGCTTTCCTGACTCATGCGGACCTTTGGGTTCACATAATGAGCAGGAAGGCTTTTTTTTCTGAAAGTTGGATTTGGCATTCTGTGAAAATGGAGTTAACATAGAAGCATTGGTTTAAGTAGATTTGCTACTATGTTAAGGAGTGAGAATGAAGCAATGAAGTTTAGCGAAATTTCAAAAGAGCAATGGGAGGAGCTAAGTCCTTTCTTAGATACCTGCCTGCTGCCCGTAACGGGAATAGCTGACTCTGTTAAGCCTTACGAGGCTACTGAATGGCTGGAGCAGCTAAGAGACATCATGGACTTAATTGAAATTCCATTTAAAGGAAGAGTGGTCACTTATCCAGCTTGGCATTACCATAACGATAGAGACCAGTTAATGAAGGATCTTAATGAATGGTGTTCAGCTGCGAAAARCAGCGGGTTTCGTTATATTATTGTAGTAACGGCAAATAAAGAGTTAAGACTTGAATCCTCCGCCGTTGATTTGTTTTTTGGACCGGGACAGGATGGGGAGCTTCCTCAGCAAGCAGAGGTTTCGACTGCCATTCGTTCATTATGGAGCGGTCAAGCTACATGAACTTCTTGAATTTGTCGTATAATATAATCAAAATTTGGGGAAAACAAATGCCAGAGAAGGTCAAATGTGACAAAATGATAACAAATTATTGAACGGTATTTTGATAAGCTTGCAAATATGAAGCCATATTCTTGACGCTCCCAAGCACCTAGGCTATTATAAGTTATGTCCTAGTTCGTCATGTGTTTTTGCCCTGCGGCAAGACGCGAGATATGGTTGGCAAAGGGGGTTAGAACAGAAGATGAGTAACCATGAACAACACGAGACCGCGCATCGACCGGTTCAGCGCAAAGAAATGTCCCGGCGTCAATTTTTGTCATATACGCTCGGCGGCACGACAGCATTTATGATGGGCGGCGCGGTATTGCCGATGGTTCGTTTCGCAGTGGACCCGCTCTTGGTAAAAAAAGGCGAGGGCACTTACGTAAAAGTTGTGGAAGAGAGCAAAATTACGAACGAACCGCAAGAATTTAAATTTAAAATTCATCAGGTCGATGGTTGGTACGTTAGTGACCCTGAGCTTGCGGCTTGGATTTCGAAGGATGCAAATAACAAAATTTTTGCGCTTTCGCCAGTATGTAAGCATTTAGGTTGTACGATCGGATGGAACACAAAAGGTCAAAACGAATACGATTGTCCTTGTCACGACGCGCGCTATACGAAAGACGGGAAAAACCTAACGGTTGCCCCAAATCCATTGGATGAGTATGAAGTGAAGCTTGAGAACGGATTCGTATACTTGGGTCCGGTAATGCCGAATACAAGAACGAGCTAAGGAGGGCGTATTGCAGATGTTTAAAAGTGTATACAACTGGATTGACGAACGTCTTGACATTACGCCACTGTGGAGAGATGTAGCTGACCATGAGGTGCCTGAGCACGTTAACCCGGCACATCATTTTTCCGCATTCGTTTACTGTTTCGGCGGTTTGACGTTTTTCATCACAGTCATTCAAATTTTGTCCGGTATGTTTTTGACCATGTATTATGTACCAGATATTATTAACGCTTACTCAAGCGTTGATTATCTGCAGCATAAGGTTGCTTTCGGGCAAATCGTTCGAGGCATGCACCATTTTGGGGCAAGCTTAGTCATCGTTATGATGTTCCTACATACCCTTCGAGTGTTTTTTACCGGTTCTTACAAGGCACCGCGCGAAATGAACTGGGTTGTCGGAATGCTGATCTTCTTCATTATGTTAGGCCTAGGATTCACAGGCTACTTGCTGCCTTGGGATAACAAAGCTTACTACGCAACAAAAGTTGGTGTCCAAATTGCTGAATCCGTTCCGGTAATCGGACCATATCTCGCTTCTTTCCTATATGGGGGCGATATCGTAGGCGCACAAACGCTAACCCGTTTCTTTGCGATCCATGTATTCTTCTTACCTGGCGCATTGATAGCTATGTTGGCTGCGCACTTTATCATGATTCGGAAACAAGGTATTTCGGGACCACTTTAAGCGAAGGGAGGCATACTTATGGCGCATGGTCATAATTCGAACGAGAAAGTTGTCTATGTAGGCGACTCGCGTGTTAAGAAAAGCAACATTTCGAGCATTCCGCCGGACTATACATCTTTCCCAGGTAAATCGGAAGCGTTTATTCCGAACTTCCTGCTTAAGGAATGGATGGTCGGCTGTGTGGTTTTGGTTGGTTTTCTAGTATGGGTCATTGCTGAACCGGCTCCGCTTGGTTATCCGGCAGATCCAACGAATGCGGCATTTATTCCAATGCCGGACTGGTATTTCTTGTTCCTGTATCAGTTTTTGAAATACCCTTATGTATCGCAGGATTATATCTTGCTTGGTACAGTCGGTATACCGTCAATTTTGTTCGGAGCTTTGCTGCTTGCACCATTTTTGGACACAGGCAAGGAGCGCCGCTTCTACCGTCGCCCGATTGCATCATCATTGATGGGGCTGACACTTATTGCTTGCGTTTACTTGACAGTTGTTTCTTGGGATCACTACCAGCATCAATTGGAAATTAACGGTCAAGTACCTGAACATCACGAACGTGAAGAGAAAGCGCGTGAAGCTGCTTTAGCAGGTGAAGAGCGCCCGAATTACACAAAACCTGCTGTTGAAGCCGCACTTGTAGAAGCGAACGATCCGGCAATGGATATCGCTAAGCAAGCGCAATGCGTCAGCTGTCATGCTGCTGACTTGAAAGGTCAAGGATCTGTTCCTGGCTTGGTCGGCGTTGGTGACAGATTGACGAAGGAACAGCTTGTAGAAGTCGTTACAAATGGTCGTAATGGCATGCCGGCATTCAAAGATCAATTGTCCGCTGAAGAGATTGACCAGCTAACAACATGGCTGTCTAAACAAAAGGCGGCAACCGAATAAAAACGTTAACGAAAAACCTGATCGTATCACACGGTCAGGTTTTTCTTCGAACATGCACATTATGATAGTTTGAAGGAGAAGTGGTTCAACATGCTTGCATTTTTTTGGAGCCGCGAATTTTTGCTTAGCCGATCATTTTTGTGGATTCTATTCCTTGTTAACTTTGCCGGAACCGTATACGGTTATATTTGGTATGAAGGTCAATTGGCTGCTACTTTGAACGATCACCCCTTATGGCAAATTGTCTTTGTTCCCGATTCGCCAACGGCGAGCTTATTCTTTACGATTGCTCTCCTCTATTTATTATTTCCGCCGCAACGTCAATACGGCTTAGCAAGGATTGGACGTTATCTAATAGAGGCTTTGGCTGTCGTATGCTCGGTTAAATATGGCATTTGGGCCGTTTCGATGATCGTAGCAGGAGCCTGGCAGGGTGCAGACCTGCATTGGCAGCACTATATGCTTATTGCATCACACCTGGGAATGGCATTTGAGGCACTGTTATTTTTCCGTTTTATGAAGGCAGGGGTTTTCGCTTTGGCAGTTGCTACAGGCTGGCTTTTACTCAATGATACAGTTGATTATACGTTTGGCGTATTCCCTTACCTTGCAGATGAATTGGATGATGATTTATCAGCTGTACGTGCTTTTACATACGGTTTATCCTTCATTAGCTTTATTGCTGCGCTGCTCGTATGGCGCTTCAGAAAGAAGGTATAACGCTTTGCATCCCCTCATAGAGTGATCTATGGGGGGATGTCCATGAAGATACGATTTATCATTCCATTCGTCTTATGTATCGTCATGACGGTTGGATACGCAAATTCAGTTTGGGGCGGCGGAGTATCATTAAATGCATATTCGGATCTGCTATCGCAAAGTCGTGATAAGCAGCTTGAACGATTAGATGTCATTGTCAGCTCATTATATGAAGCCGCCTATTTGAACAACCGGCAGGTTGGCTTTCAAGATATCCAGCAGTTAAAGCGTATTTTAGAGAGTGAGCTTAGGCATTCCGTAGGTAAAACGGAAGGCTGGTCAGCGATTGAGAAGGATACCGAACTCATTGAGCAGAAGCTCATGAAAGGCGTAACTGATTCAAGTTGGTTGATGGAGGCATCGCGAATCAGATTAGCTTCTGATGCGCTTGTTAGACCGGATCAAGCATTGTGGCTGCAGTATGAGAGCGTGATGCTGGAAGATTTATCGCGTGTAGAGAAAGCCTGGAAGCGTCAAACCGATGACGGGGCAATTGCAGCTCGGGCTTCGATGACGAGCCTAGAGACTCACGCCGTCCGTATTTCGACTGCAATAAGCATACAATTTGGCAGCATGCGGGAGGCCGAGCTGAAAGAGCGAATCAATTATACAAATCGTCTATTAGATGCGAGTGTCATAAATAAGACGAATGAAGCTATGATTGACCGTTCATTGTCTGCTATGAAAGAATCATTAATTCGGATGTTCGCTCAGAGCCGAGCTGAAGAAGAAACGACAGCTGCGGTTTCAACGCCCATCTCGAACCCATTAAGCTGGACGTTCTTTTTAGGAGCATTTATTTCAGCTATCCTCACCTTCACGGGCTGGAGAAAATATAAAAATAATCCATTTGGTGTTAAGCCACTTCCCTAAAAGTGTTATTCCTCTTTAAAGCCTTCGCCTAGAACATCTTGCACTTCATTAATAACGATAAAAGCACGGGGGTCAATATTGCGGACGATCGATTTTAGACGGCGAATTTCTTGCCGCTGAACGACGCAATACACGACCTCTTTTTGCTGTCCAGAGAACGCACCCTTCGCCGGAATGAGCGTGACGCCACGGTCAAGCTCGACCGTGACTTCTTTGGATATCGCTGCTCCATGCTCCGTTATGATGGAAAAGGCTTTAGCCGCATATGCGCCATCTTGTATGAAGTCAATGATTTTGGATGCAATAAATACGGTAACTAGCGTATATAGAACCTTTTCGATTGGAATGTAAAGCAAGGAAACCCCGATAATCAAAGCATCGAGTGTCAGTATGATTTGCCCCATGCTCATTCCCTTAGATCGAGAAACGATTCTAGCGATAATATCGACACCGCCTGTCGTACCTCCAAAGCGGAACACGATACCAAGACCGGTTCCCAAAGACACGCCCGCATAAAGAGCGACGAGCATATAATCCTGCGAGCCTCCGAAGGGGATGAGCCATTTGCGTTCGATCATCTGCTCCATTAAGGCAAGAAAACCAGACAGTGAGACAATGCCAACCAGCGTATAGAGCATTTGATCACGGCCAAGGGCCTTCCAGCCCACAAAAAACAAAGGGATATTCAAGACCAAGGTCGATATGGAAAGCGGGAATCCTGCAGCATAATTAAGGAGCACAGCGATCCCTGTTACACCGCCCTCCATCAACTGGTTCGGGATTACAAAATAATGCAGACCGAAAGCATAGATGGCGGTGCCAATTAGAATGGGAATAATGCTGCGGATCTGCCGTAATGGTTTTGACATTTCTCAACACCCCTTGTCCATTGTCCCAATCCAGACAGCTAAAAATCCGTATTGGCAACTTAGAATCGAAAACATTTAACACTGTGTAGTATGGCTAAAATACAGGATTCGAAAAACATTGATTTTAATTAGGGCTTTACGTTAACATAAGGAAGTATAGCTATCGACAGAAAGGAAATGCATCGATGTCGGAAAAAACGTTATCAGATATTCAACGAGAAGTAGATGATTACATTTCTCAATTTAAAGAAGGCTACTTTAGTCCCCTTGCTTTGATGGCCAGAATGTCAGAAGAGGTGGGCGAGCTTGCACGCGAAGTAAACCACTTTTACGGAGAAAAACCAAAAAAAGCCGATGAAGCGGAAAATTCCGTTGAAATGGAGCTGGGCGATATTTTATTTATTCTTTCTTGCTTCGCTAATTCACTCAATATCGATTTAACCGAAGCGCATAATAAGGTTATGCATAAGTTCGCGACTCGCGATGCAAATCGTTGGACGAAGAAAATAACCGAACTGTAAACAAGCTCCCAACATATGCTGTACCATCAACCTGTGTACAAGGAGGATGGGCAGATGGATGGAGAGAGCTGCATCAAAAAGGGTTATGAATTCATTTTGAATAGTGATTTCGAACAAGCGATATATTGGTTCGAGCGGGCGATCGAGGCCGAACCGGAAAATTCATTTTATTACCATACATGCGCCGTATCATGCGCTAGGAGCGGCAAATGGGCGAAAGCCAAGCAGCATGCTGAGGCAGCACTTAGGCTTGATCCTGAGCATACGGAGTATATTTATCATTTGCAAGTGGTTGAAGCGAAGCTGCTCCTCGCAGATGCGGATCTTCTTCTCGCGAAGGTACCTCCAAAGCTTGTTGAAGCGGCGGAATTGCTCGAGCAGGCTGTATTACTCGATCCATTAAGCTTTGACGCGTTTTATACGCTTGGCGTGTTGTATGCTTCTCAGAATCTTTATGATAAAGCAGCTGTAAACGCACGGGAAGCGATGCGGCTTGATCCAGGCCATTCAGCAGCGAGAAGGCTGTTTGCTGACGTAAACCGAAAGAGACGCATGCTGCGTATCCGAATAAATGCAAGAAAAAGAAAAAGGAACAGGTGATCACGAGATGTCAACACAAAAAATTCGTGTGGCAGTAGCAGGAGCAAGCGGACGTATGGGCCGCGAGGTTGTGAAAATGGTGTTGGAGGACGAGTCGCTTCAATTGGTGGCGGCCGTCGCTCCTTCTGCGGGTCCCATAGATGCAGGCTTATTTGCCGGAAAGCCGGAAACCGGAGTTACAGTTAGTGCTACGCTAGAAGAAGCGCTAAGCAGCTCGAAAGCGGATGTACTGGTTGATTTTACCATTCCGCAAATGGCATACGGCCATACTAAAACCGCGATCGAATTTGGAGTTCGTCCTATTATGGGGACAACCGGGTTCACACCTGAGCAAATCGAAGAGCTGGACGAGCTTTGCCAGGAAAAAGGAATCGGCGGCTTAATCGCGCCTAACTTCTCTATCGGTGCAATTTTGATGATGAAATTCGCGGCTGAAGCCTCTAAATATTTGCCACATGTTGAAATTATTGAATATCATGGCGATCAGAAACTGGATGCACCTTCAGGAACTTCGATCAAAACGGCTGAACTGATTTCACAGGCTCGCCAGGAGCTGCGTCAGGGCAATCCGCAGGAGGAAGAGGTTATTGAAGGCGCGCGCGGCGGATATTATAACGGTTTTCGTATACATAGTGTAAGACTGCCTGGTGTATTTGCGCAGCAGGAGGTTGTATTTGGCGGACACGGGCAAACGCTCAAAATTCGTCATGATTCTTACGACCGCGCGGGGTATATGCCTGGCGTAAATGTGGCAGTTAAGAAGGTTATGACTTATAGCGGATTAATTTACGGCTTCGAACATATTATGGATTAGCTCGATTCGACAGCAGGAGAGGGGAACGACATGTTAAACATCGCATTTATCGCACATGATCGAAAAAAAGAGGAAATTGTCAATTTTGTCATTGCCTATGAAAAGGTATTTGTTCCTCATAAATTATATTCGACAGGAACGACGGGAACTCGCATTATGGAACAAACTGGCCTATCAATCCATCGGTTTATGTCCGGCCCTCTTGGCGGGGATCAACAAATTGGAGCCTTGGTAGCGCAAAATGAAATGGATTTAATTATATTTTTGCGTGATCCACTTATGGCGCAGCCGCATGAGCCTGACATCATTGCTTTGCTTCGGCTTTGCGATGTGCAGGGTATTCCCGTTGCAACCAACGTAGCGACAGCTGAGCTGCTTGTCAAAGCGCTTGAACGCGGAGATTTTGCTTGGCGCGAGCTCGTTCATAAATATAAGCCGGGTATCGCCGAATGACAGTAGAACTTGATATCTTAATCTTTGGCGCGCATGCCGACGATGCTGAAATCGGAATGGGCGGGACCATAGCGAAACATGTGCAAGCTGGGCATAAGGTTGGCGTGTGCGATTTGACGATGGCCGAAATGTCTTCCAACGGCACGGTAGAGCTTCGCAAACAGGAGGCAGATAACGCTTCCAAGGTGCTCGGGCTTAGCGCACGAACGAATCTTGGTTTGCCTGATCGCGGCTTAGAGCCTTCGCGTGAACAAATCGAACGTATAGTTGCCGAAATTCGTTACTTCAAGCCGCGGATCGTTTTTGCTCCATATTGGGTGGATCGTCATCCCGATCATGTGGCTTGCAGCCGCTTGATTGAGGAAGCCGTTTTCAATGCAAAGCTTCGTCGGTATATGCCCGAGCTGCCTCCCGTGCAAGTAACTCAGCTTGTTTATTATTATATTAATGATTCCGAGCATGAGTCGTTGATCGTGGATGTCAGTGATTTTTATGAAACGAAACGAAATGCGCTTTTAGCCTATCGTTCTCAATTCGAGTCGGCTGCTGCGGGTTCCGATCGTGTAGCAACCCCTTTAACAAACCGATACATAGAACGGGTCGAGGCGCGGGATTCGCTGCTTGGACAAGCAAGAGGATGGGCATATGCAGAGGGCTTTGCATTGAAGCGCCCTCATGCCGTACAATATTTTTGACAATTCGTACAGCTCATGTGTAATACAATAGTTATACGTGACGAACACAGGAGGTGCGACAACAGTGGCGAGAAAATTAAAGATTGGCATAACCTGTTATCCTACGTTAGGAGGATCAGGTGTTGTTGCTACGGAGCTAGGCAAACTTCTGGCAGAACGCGGCCATGAAATTCATTTTATAACGCACAGTATTCCGTTTCGATTAGGACATTTTAATAAAAACATATTTTTCCATGAGGTCGAGGTTAACGATTATTACGTGTTCCGGTACCCTCCCTATGATTTGGCCTTGGCAAGCAAAATGGCCCAGGTAGCCAAGATGCAGCAGCTTGATTTGCTGCATGTTCATTACGCCGTGCCGCACGCGGTTTGTGCATTTTTAGCCAAGCAGATGAACGGCGATGGTCTCAAGACGGTTACAACGCTGCATGGAACTGATATTACCGTACTTGCACAGGACGAATCCTTAAAAGATTTAATTCGTCTTGCCATTCATCAAAGCGATGCGGTAACAGCCGTTTCTAGTGACTTGATTAATGAAACAAGGAACCTGTTGGATATAACAACACCGATTGATTTGACTTACAATTTTGTTGACAAGCGAGTTTATTACCCGCGAGATGTCGTTTCCCTACGTTCGGATTACGCTGCCCCGAATGAGAAAATACTGATGCATATCTCGAATTTCCGCCCGGTTAAGCGGGTTGGCGATGTTGTCGATATATTTTCACGCGTTTCTGAGAATGTTCCGGCAAAGCTGCTTTTGGTGGGAGAAGGACCTGAGTTATCAAAAATTCAATGCAGAATTCGCCAGCTAGGTCTTGAAGACCGCGTACATTTCTTAGGCAAGCAGGAGGATGTTGCGCAGGTGATATCCATGGCAGACGTGCTGTTGCTCCCTTCTGAGAAAGAGAGCTTTGGTTTAGTGGCCTTGGAGGCTATGGCCTGCGGCGTTCCGACAATCGGGTCAAACGCGGGGGGCATCCCTGAGCTTGTTACACACGGAGAGACTGGATTCTTGTCAACAATCGGAGATGTTGAGGATATGGCAAGAAATGCAGAGATGCTTTTGCTTGATGAGAAGCTTCATGAGCGCTTTAAGCAAGCCTGCATTTTTAGAGCGCGCAATGAATTTTGTAACGATGTCATCACTACACAATATGAGCAAATCTATTATCGGGTACTTGGCATTGAGGCAGATTTGCCTATAGCCGTGTGCAGCGAATAGCAGCATATGAATGCAGCCAAGGATGGTGTTTGAAATGCGGCTTGCATTTTCCGACCTGATATTATCCGCGCTTCCCATCGTTAAACGGCTTCGAGATCATCATTTCGAAGCCTTCTTCGTAGGCGGCGCCGTGCGAGATACAGTTCTCGGCTTACCAATAAAAGATGTCGATATTGCAACTTCAGCCCGTCCGGAGCAGGTGCTTGAACTATTTGAGCACTGCATTCCGACGGGCTTGCAGCATGGAACAATTACGGTAATCAATGAGGACATTGGCTATGAAGTGACTACTTTCAGGCTTGAATCAGCGTATGAGGATCATCGCAAGCCAGAGAGCGTGCTTTACATAACTGACCTTGAAGGGGACTTGCTGCGCCGGGATTTTACGATGAATGCAATGGCGCTTGCCGCAGACGGAGAGCTGCTTGATCCCTATGGCGGGATGGAGGATTTACGGAGCAATAGTCTGCGCTCCGTTGGTGATCCGAATGCGCGTTTTCAGGAGGATGCGCTTCGAATGCTGCGGGCTGTCCGGTTTATCGGCGTATATCAGCTTAATCCGGCGTTTCGGACCTGGAGAGCGCTTAAGCAGCACCGGGCATTGCTCAAATTTATTGCAATGGAGCGGGTACAGGCTGAGCTTGATAAGATGCTAACAGGCGGCTCTCCTCAGAGAGCCCTGCATTTTCTCGTCGCAAGCGACCTATTGCTGCATCTAAAAGAGCCTTTTGCCAAAGAAACAGAGACGGCGCTTAAGCAGGCAGAACAGTCAAACACGACCAAAGCGTTATTTGCGAGACTGCATGAGCTGATGGCTGTCGATTTGCGATGGTCTGCTTTGGCGATTGGATTGCAATTATCATATGATGCGGCGCAGCAAGCACTGCAGGTGCTTCGATTGTCGAATGCGCGAACTAAATCAATTTTGTCGATGGTTGAAATTCATCGGGAAATGATAAACAGCGGGTATGAAGCAAATGAACATAGGCTGCGCATCAAATGGTTAAGCCTTGCGATTCGTTTTGGTAAACAAGCTATGGTTGATTGGCTTTCAATCATGCATGTGCTTCCGGAATCGACGCCAAGCTTCTCAGATTCGCTTCTAAGGCAGTTAAATGAATGGCTTGAGCAAATGTTCATCTCCAAGCTCAAGGAGCTTAGCGTCAGTGGTAAGGATTTAACAAGCCATATGCAGAAGCAGGCGGGACCATGGGTAAGCGAATATTTAAATAAATTGCTGCTCCTTGTCGCTGCCGGCGAGCTTGAAAATGATAAAAATGCTTTGCTCCTACAAGCATCGCTCTGGGATTAATTACGAAGTCAGTTTTGCTGAGCAAAACAATGTACATGCTTACGAAGCTAGTTTTGCTCCGCAAGACTTTTAGGAGGTCACCTTTCATGAATCATGAGCCTTTGCTTCAATTGTTTATGGATAAGCCCGGTGAATATGTATCGGGAGAGAGCATAAGTCAAGAGCTTGGAGTTAGCAGAACCGCGATTTGGAAGCAAATTCGCAAACTTGAAGGCGCGGGATATCATTTTGAGGCGTCAAGGCGGCTTGGCTACCGTTTAATCAGCGTGCCGGAACATCTGTCAACGGAGGACTTGGCTGATCGTTTAGAAGCAAAGATATTTGGCAAAACCGTTCATTCGTTTGAGACGGTAGAATCTACGCAAAATTTAGCGCGGGCGGCTGCTGAAGAAGGCGCCGTTGAAGGCACGCTCTTCCTCGCGGAGCAGCAGGTAAACGGACGCGGGCGAATGGGACGCGGATGGGTATCGCCGCGAGGCAAAGGCGTATGGATGAGCATGGTGCTTCGTCCGTCTGTCCCCATACATTTTGCTCCTCAGCTTACGCTGCTTACGGCCGTTGCTTTATGCAGGAGCTTGAAGCGCGTGACCGCTCTGCCGATTGGTATCAAATGGCCAAACGACCTACTTATCGAAGGCAAAAAAATAAGCGGCATACTGCTCGAATCTGCGGCAGAGGATGAACGCCTGCGTTATGTTATAGCAGGAATCGGCATTAGCGTGAATTTAGAGGAATCGGATTATCCGGTCGAATTGTTGGAGAAAGCAACTTCGCTTCGCATTCGCAGCGGCAAGAAATGGACAAGGGAAACCGTCATTGCAGATTTTTTGAAGGAATGGGAGCAGCTTTATTTTCTTTACCAAGAGCAAGGGTTTAGCCCAATTGTAACGCTTTGGGAGGCTTTATCCGTTTCCTTAGGCAAGCCAGCGAGGCTAATTACACCGCAAGGAGATATTGTTGGCGTTCCGATCGGTCTTGACGAGAGCGGAGCGATAAGAATCGAGCTCGCAGACGGTACGATCAAGCCTGTTTTCTCCGCAGAAATGGGTGAACCGCTATAGTGCATTTCATGTCGTTTACGGAATGCGGAAAGTTTGGTAAACTAGAACTATCAGGCGGTATTCTGAGGAAGCTGCACTGATGATGATTAAAAATATGTAAATGGTTGGGAATGCACACTCTGCTCTGAGCCGTAGGGACCGAGACAGAAGGAAGCACAACAAGCAAACGTTTCCTTTTCAGTTTGGGGACCTTTTTAGCAGCGGCTAAAAGGTTTTTTTGTGTTTATCCTATCATTGAACAGGGGATGAAGCTGATGAGGAAACGACTGACGATTACTAATCTAAAGAAGATGAAGCAGGACCGCAATGCGATTTCCGTTTTGACAGCTTACGATTATCCTTCAGCCAAGCTTGCTGAAGAAGCTGGAATCGATGTTATTCTTGTCGGAGACTCGCTCGGGAATGTCGTGCTTGGCTATGATACGACAATACCCGTAACAATTGACGATATCGTGTATCATACAAGAGCGGTTGCCAGGGGTGCCCAGCAAACGTTTATCGTAGCCGATATGCCTTTTATGACCTACGGAATCGGACGTGAATCTACGCTGCGGAATGCAGCTAAAATAATGCAAGAAGGCGGCGCCCAAGCGGTGAAGCTTGAAGGCGGCGCTGATATTGCATCAGATGTTTCGGCGCTTGTCAAAGCCGGTATTCCGGTGATGGGACATATCGGATTAACGCCGCAATCCGTGCATCAACTCGGCGGATATAAAGTTCAAGGTAAGCTTGATGCGGATGCTGAGCGATTAATGAATGACGCGAAAGCGCTAGAGGAAGCCGGAGCTTTCAGTATCGTTCTGGAGCTCGTGACTGAACCGCTAGCAACGATGATTAGCGAAATGCTCACGATACCGATAATCGGTATTGGCGCGGGAAGAGGCTGTGACGGCCAAGTGCTTGTATATCATGATATTTTGCAATACTCTTCACCTTATTTCGAGAAAAAGTTCGTTAAAACCTATGCTGATATTGGAACGACGATTAGAAACGCGATCCAATCCTACGTGGAAGAGGTAAAGTCAGGTCAATTTCCCGAGGAAGCACATGTGTTCTCTGCCCAGCCCGCAGTCATTCCAGCATTATACGGCGGTGCGAATGAAGGCCAGAAGGACCCTGTAAACGACAAGAACGATTTGCCGAAGAAAGGAGTCCGGCTGACATGATCATTTGCCGTACGAAGGCTGAGCTGAAAAATCAAATATCCGCTTTGCGCGAACAAAACAAATCGATCGGGTTTGTGGCTACGATGGGTTTTCTGCATGAGGGGCATGCTTCCTTGCTGCGTCAAGCGGATACAGAGAACGATGCAGTCGTTCTTAGCATTTTCGTAAATCCGCTTCAATTCGGACCCAATGAGGATCTGGATCGATATCCGAGAAATGAAGAAAGAGATATAGCGATTGCTGAAGAAAATGGAACGGAGATCGTATTTATTCCTTCGGTACAAGAAATGTATCCCGAAAAACCGCTTACAACCGTCATCGTTAATCAAGTGACGAATCGTTTATGCGGAGCTTCGCGTCCAGGCCATTTTGACGGAGTTGGCACAGTCGTTAGCAAGCTGTTTCATCTAGTCGCTCCGAATCGAGCTTACTTTGGCATGAAAGACGCGCAGCAGGTTGCCGTTATCCAACAAATGGTCAATGATCTTAATTTTTCTGTTCAAATCATTCCTTGTCCGATCGTTCGGGAGCCGGACGGCCTTGCTCTCAGCTCCAGAAACGTCTATCTCAATGCCGAACAGCGCGAGCAGGCAGTTATTCTGTCAAAAAGCTTGCAGCTGGCAGCCATTTGGATGAATGAGGATGACATGACGGCAGAGCTGCTTGTCGCAAGGGTAAAGGAAGAGATTTCTAAAGCGAGCGAAGCGGTAATCGACTATGTTGAGCTGCTTCAGTATCCGTCGCTGCAGTTACCGGAAGCAAATGCAGCTCTTGCTGCAATGAATCAACCTTTAATATTGGCATTAGCCGTAAAGTTCGGGACAACAAGGCTAATCGACAATCGCATTTTACAGGCAATGGAGGCGAACGCGCATGTTCAGAACGATGATGAAATCCAAGCTGCACCGGGCAACCGTAACGGAAGCGAACTTGAATTATGTAGGTAGCATTACCATTGATGAAGATCTGATGGATGCAGCTAATCTATGGGAAAATGAAAAAGTGCAGATTGTTAACAACAATAACGGTGCACGTTTCGAAACTTACGTGATTACAGGTGAGCGAGGCTCTGGTGTCATTTGCCTAAATGGAGCCGCAGCACGGCAGGTACAGCCTGGCGATCAGGTTATTATTATTTCTTATGCGATGATGACGGATGACGAGGCTAGGGAGCATAGACCGATCGTTACCATTTTGGATGCGAATAATCGCCCCCTTCAGATCTTGAATGAGGAGCTTCACTCGACTATCCTTTAATTTGACGAACGGTTACGTTAATCCCTGCATTATGTAACGAATGGGTTGTTGTATGAAAAACCTCGTTAAAACAAAAAATGAACATAACACTCCTTAATTCTTTGGCGAAGGCGGGATGCGGTATGTTCCAGCATATGTTTTCATCCATGAACGACATGCTTGATCAAATCATTGAGCAGTATCAAGATGCAGATGTCCAGGAAAAACAGCATTACGACGAGCAGATGAATGAGCTGAAAAAGGTCAGCGATACATTTATTGAGCAATGGCTTGTGTTTGAGGAGAAATTTGCTGAGTTTAAGGAGCAGCAAGGCGATCTGACAGCAATACCTCAGATGCCTGTCTCCACAGGAGCGGCTCAGCAAAATCTGCCTGTTAGCGAAACAGCAACTTGCAACACAGCTGATTTAGAAATTCCAGACGAGCTCGCATCAGTCATATCTAAAGGACAAGGCTATTATAAGTTATTTATGTTTCCGCAAGCGGCGATGCAATTTCAATCAGTCATTATCCAATCGCCTGAATGCAATTTGGCAAGACTTTTTTTGGGCATGACCCACATGCATCTCCAAAATTGGAGCGAGGCACAGCGACATTTTCAATTGTTGATTGCATTGACGGACTTCCCCAAATGGCTGGCAATGGGCTATAATGCGCTAGGGTGCATTCAAGCGGTGCATATGAACTTGGCGCAAGCCGAACAACTATTCATGAAGGCTTATGATGTATGCCCAAGCTTCAAGGATCCATTAAACAACCTAAAGTCATGTCAAGAAACGCCTAAGCAATTATCGTTATATTTCGGAAGCACGGAGCTGTGCTGTTTGTGAGAGGATCGGGGAATGAATGAAATTTGCAGTATTGGACTTAGAAACGACGGGACATAGCTCGGAGGATGACATTTTACAGGTTGGGCTGGTCATCGTTTCTGATGAGCTTGAAATCATCGATACGTTTAGCTCCTTTGTTCGGCCTAACATCCCAATACCGGCCTTCATTACACAACTAACAGGCATAGATGAATCGGTTGTAGCGGATGCTCCAACGCTCAAAGAGGTTATCGACAGCCTTGTTCCATTATTGGACGATGCGGTGCTGGTCGCTCATAATGTTGGCTTTGACGCCGGATTTTTAAACCAAGCGCTGAGCCGTTGCGGCTTACGTCCGTTTGGGGGACGCAGGCTGGATACCATTGAACTACTTCGAATATTTTATCCTACAATAAATACGTACCAGCTTGGAGCTGTCTCTGAGCTTTTCGGTATCCCGCATGATCAGCATCACCGTGCAGATAGCGACGCTAAGGCAACCGCGTTATTGCTAATCGAAACGGTTAAAAAGCTTCGCAAACTGCCGCTGCTCACTTTGCAGCGGCTTTCCGCGCTTGTAGATGACGGAAGCGATTTAAGCTGGTTCATCAAGCATACGCAGCTGGAAATGGAGTATCGGACCGTATTTGAATCCAATGAATATGATTATTTTAATCAATTTGCGTTAAAGGTACGAGAATGGAGCGACGAACAACCGCCGCGGGCTGGCAGCGTTAATTCCATGCCGTTAACCGATGTTTCATTCGATAATTATCTAGCCGACGTAAGGCATCGTTTCGAGCAAAAGTTTGATAATTACGAAGAGCGGGAAGCGCAGGTAGCCATGTTCCAAGAGGTGTACAGCGCACTTAATCAAAATCAGCATTTGCTTATTGAGGCGGGAACGGGGACAGGGAAATCGCTGGGTTATCTAATACCGGCACTTTATTACGGAATCCAAAACGGTAAAAAGGTAGTCGTCAGCACCCACACCATCAATTTGCAGGAGCAGTTGAGGCAGCGTGATTTGCCGCTTCTGGAAGAAATTTTACCGTTTGATTTTAGAGCTTCTATCTTCAAAGGCAGAGGGAATTACTTATGTCTGCGAAAATTTGAAGGCAAAGTGAACACAAAAGATTTGGTATCGCCCATCGAGGATACGGTGACGGCAGCTCAAATGGTCGTATGGCTGGGTGAAACGGAGACAGGGGACCAAGAGGAGCTGAATTTTGGCAACAAAGGCTCTGACTTTTGGTCTACAGTAGCAAGTGATACAGATTCATGCTTAAATCGTGCCTGCCCTTGGTTTAAAAGATGCTTTTATCACCGGGCAAAGCATGAAGCCAATATAGCTGATGTCACCATAACGAATCATTCCATGCTGTTTACCGATGTCCAAGCAGATCATCGATTGCTGCCATCGTATACTCATCTCATTATTGATGAAGCGCATCATGTCGAAGAGGTGGCTGGCAAGCATCTGGGCATGCAGATCAATTATTTCTCTTTAACGCAGGCTGTGCTTCGTCTCTATAAAGATACGCGCTCGGGACTCTTGCCGGGACTTCGCCAAAAGCTTCTGTATGAAGATGACGCGCATCAGGCTTCATGGCTGGAGACCATAGATACGGTTATTCCGATTTTCCAAGAAATAAAAGAACACTGGGATAAGCTCTTTGAAATGTTCTATAGCTTCACGACTACCTCGTCGGATGGTCCGACCGAAAATGGACAATCGGTATGCAGRCTGAAGAAAAATGAACTGCCTGCGGGGTGGGAGGACGGAGTCACGGTAGAAGGAAATCTTCATACCGAGCTGAACCGTGTGGTCCGCACCGTCGACAAGATGGTCACGGACATCAAGGATCGTGTTGACGATTCAGCCGTTCAAGCGCTGATTACGGATCTAAACGGTGCTGTCCGCGATTTAACCCGTCTAAAGGATGAGCTTCGGACATTTATCAAGTTAGAACTTACTGATTCTGTATTTTGGATCGAAGCAAGCAGCGTTTACCGCTTCCGCTCCGTGCAGCTTTATGGCGTGCCGGTTGATGTAAGCGCCCAGCTGCAAAAGTACTTTTTCGATGTGAAAGAAAGTATCGTACTGACTTCCGCTACTTTATCCGTTCAGAAATCCTTTCAGTATGCCGAAGAGCAGCTTGGCCTAACGGGGTATGAAGAACAAGGCAGGTTAAAAACGGTGCAGCTGCCTTCTCCGTTTAATTATAGGGAGCAAGCGCTGGTGGTCATTCCGCGTAACTTCCCTGTTTTGAAGGGAGTCTCCGTCGATGATACTTATTTGGAAATGTTGGTTGCATCGCTTGCTGATGCCGCAAAGGAAACGAAGGGCAGAATGCTTGTATTGTTTACTTCGTACCGCATGCTTAAACAAGTATACGAGCCATTAAAAGAAAAGCTTTCCGTCTCCGGCATTCAAGTGCTGGGGCAAGGAATCGACAGCGGCAATCGCACAAAACTTACAAGACGCTTCCGCCAAACGCCTGAATCCGTTCTGCTCGGTACAAGCAGCTTCTGGGAGGGCGTGGACATACCGGGTGAAGCATTGATCTGTCTGGCGATCGTGCGTTTGCCTTTCCAACCGCCCAGCCATCCGTTAGCGGAGGCAAAAGCGGAAATGCTGCAGCGGCAAAAGCAAAACCCGTTCATGAAGCTTTCGATCCCTCAAGCTGTTATTCGCTTTAAGCAGGGTTTTGGCCGTTTGGTGAGAACATCGCAGGATAAAGGAATCGTCATCATCTATGATACTAGGGTGATCGATACGTATTACGGGAAACATTTCTTGTATTCCTTGCCCGGTCCAAAAATCGAAACCATGCATACGGATCAAATGATTTTACGAATGCGGGAGTGGCTAAGCGAAGAGAAAACTGCCCAGCCCGTGGTTCATCATAACGAGGCAAGCGCAGAGGAGGAGAAGCGATGAAGCAAACGAAAATATCGGAGGCTGTCGTCAGAAGGCTTCCCGTTTATCTCCAAGTGTTGAATGAAATGGTGAATCGAGAAATCCAAACCGTTTCTTCACAGGATTTAGGCACAAAGCTTGATTTGAATCCTGCTCAAATTCGTAAGGATCTTGCATATTTCGGTGAGTTCGGCCGAAAGGGCGTCGGTTATGATGTTGTTTATTTGATTGAAAAAATCCGTCAGATTTTAAAGGTTGATCAGACGATCAAGGTCGCGCTTGTCGGCGCAGGTAATTTGGGGCATGCCTTGTGCAATTACAATAAGTATTCCAAGGATAACATGCAAATTACGGCGGTATTTGATGTTCATCCGAGCAAGATCGGAACGAGCATCAATAATCTGAAAGTACTGCCCATGAGTGAGCTTATCTCTACGGTTGCAGAACAAAAAATCAGAATCGGAATCATCACGGTACCCGCTTTTGAAGCGCAAAATGTGGCTAATCAATTCGTAGAAGCAGGCGTAGAGGGCATTTTGAATTTCGCGCCTGCCATTCTGCGGGTGCCAGATGAGGTGCGTATTCAAAATGCGGATTTTACAAGGGAATTGCTTAGTATAGCTTATTATTTAGTTAGAGAAGGAGAGACGCAGGATGAGTCAGATTTGGATTGAAAATGGATTGTTTATTACAATGGATGATGAAAACCCGACATTTAAAGGACATATGGTCGTAACCGACGACCGTATTACGTACATAGGTACACAAGCTCCTGAGCAGCTTTCTGAAGCTGTTCAAAAAGTGGATGGCAGTAAGCTTGCTTTTATGCCAGGACTCATCAATACGCATGGACACGCCGCTATGAGCCTGCTTCGCGGTTACTCGGATGACCAAAACCTGCAGGTGTGGCTGGAACAGAAGATGTGGCCTATGGAAGGCAAATATGTCGACCAAGATACCCGCGCTGGCAGCGCTTTAGCTATCGTGGAAATGCTTCGTTCAGGTACAACGGCATTTGTTGATATGTACGATCGCATGGATCAAGTTGCACAGATGGTTGAACAGAGCGGCATCCGCGGCGTTTTGACGAGAGGCGTAATCGGGCTTTGCCCTCCTGACGTACAGGAAGCTAAGCTTACTGAAGCCATTGCTTTCGCACGCGATTGGAATGGTAAAGCAGACGGTCGTATTACGACGATGATATCTCCTCATGCGCCGTATACCTGTCCTCCTGAATATATCGAACGCTTTGTACAGGCCGCGCATGATTATAATTTGCCTCTGCACACTCATATGTCTGAGACCATCACCGAGGTTGAACAAAATGTCAAAGACTACGGACTTCGCCCTGTCGAGCATTTGGATCGCCTAGGATTTTTCTCCCGTCCCGCGCTCGTTGCCCATGCAGTTCATTTGAATGACGCTGAAATTGAGCTGCTCGCTGCCAAAGGGGTTGCCGTATCGCATAATCCCGTTAGCAATCTTAAGCTTGCAAGCGGAATTGCTCGCGTTCCCGATCTGCTTCGCGCAGGTGTTACGGTATCTCTGGGTACAGACAGCGTAGCAAGCAATAATAACCTCGATCTATTCGAGGAAATTCGTTTCGCTGCTTTGCTTCATAAAGGGGTTTCAGGAGATCCGACGGCTATTCCTGCCTCGGAAGCGCTAAAGCTTGGAACGATTTATGGGGCTAAATCAATCTGGCAGGAGGATAAACTCGGCAGCCTAAAGGTCGGTAAAAAAGCTGATTTCATCGCAATTGATATCGAGCAGCCGCATTTCTATCCGAAGACAGATATTGTGTCACATTTGGTTTATTCAGGCTCTGGGCGAGACGTTCGGCATGTGTGGATCGACGGACGGCAAGTTTTGAAAAACGGCGAATGCACCTTGCTTGATGAGGAGAAAATTCGTTACGAGGCGCAGGCGAGCTTCGATCGCTTGCTTAACGCCTAATGCGCGCCACAGCAAGGAAACGTCCGCCGTTCATGACGGTTCAGCGGTGGTTATTCGTAATCATCGCTTGTCTCTTGCTGCTTCTAACAGTCGGTTTTATTTATTTCAATGAAATACAAAATCCGCAATGGGCGGCAATTAAAGATGCCAAGAAGCAAGCTATAGAAGCTGCCGAGCTTTCTAAAGTTGAAAAGGTCTATCACCATACTTGGAATAAAGAAACATGGATTATTGAAGGAATCAATAAAGCGGATGAGCATGTATTTGTATGGTTAGCGGAGGAGAAGCTGCCCGAGGTGATCAAAGCCTCAGAAGGAATTTCCGCGCAGGACCTTAAAGCTACGTTCAAGAGCAAGCAGCCAAAAGCAGATGTGAAAAGGATTCAGCCCGGCTTGCTTGATGGTCAGCGAGTGTGGGAAATCTATTACAGCGACGGTGAAAACCCGGCTCATTACCATTATGATTTCTATCGTTTTGATAATGGAAACTTCATTAATTCCTATAAACTTCCATCTCGGACGGAGCCTTAAGGCTCCGTTTCCTTTATTTGCGGGACGAATCCAGCAGAAATACATGATATACTCTCGTATAGAGGAATTGATATACGGAATAATCATATAAAAAGCTGCGGGAGGGATTTTGCATATGTTGAGACCGCGAGTGATACCAATAGTAATTACAGCAGCCATATCGGCTTCCGTTTTATTTGGCGGTTGGGCAATTTACAATCAAGTAGCAGTAGCAGCGCCGTTAGAGCAGGTCGCTAAAGAAATAGCCGGTGTCGTTTCTTCAGATAAGCCGGTTATGGATAATGAGCAGGTAACCATTCCAATTGAATTAAACGAGGATGCGAATCTTCGCGATGTATATGAGAGAATTCAGGCTAACGGCGAAGATATATTTGATGACCGTCAGCTTACGTTGAAGTTTAAAGGGAAACCAAATAAGCAGCTTGAGGATTTATGGTATGCTGCTATGTTCGATATTGCTGAAGCCATGGAGACCAAAACCTATTCCAACATTCCAGAAGCCATGAATAAGGCAGCTAAAGCGTACAAAGATATAACGATTTCAACGGAAATGGATGAAAAAAACGTATATATTACGATAAAAAATCCAGAAGCGGTGAAATACGTCGTAATGCCTCGCACCTCTAACGAATTGGAGGCTTGGTAATATGCGGAAATATGGAATTGAAATAGCGATTGGTTTGGTGCCAATAGTCATTGCGTTTTTGATCTTTATCGGACAAAATGTCGCTCCTATGCTGATGCTTGGCGTTATTGGTTTTGCAGTCGTCTATGCTGCACGCGGCAGAGGCAAACTAACGGCCATGACCGGACAGAAACAGCGTACCGACGTAAAGTCTACTCCCTTTACCTTTGAGCAAATCGGAGGTCAGGAGAGGGCAAAGCAGGAGCTGGTTGAAGCTCTTGATTTTCTTGTTCATCAGGAAAAAATAGCAAAGCTGGGCATTCGTCCGCTTAAAGGCATATTATTGGCGGGCCCTCCAGGAACCGGTAAGACTCTGCTTGCTAAAGCTGCCGCTCAATATACAGATTCGATCTATTTGGCTGCTTCTGGCAGTGAGTTCGTCGAGATGTATGTCGGCGTTGGCGCGGGACGCGTTCGGGATTTGTTCAAAGAAGCGCGTACTAAAGCAAATAAAGCCAAAAAAAGCAGCGCGGTCATTTTCATCGATGAGATCGAGGTCATCGGCGGCAAAAGAGACGGCGGACAGCAGCGGGAATATGATCAAACCTTGAATCAGCTGTTGACGGAAATGGATGGCATACATGCTAATGAATCCCCGCGGATTTTGCTGATTGCAGCAACTAATCGCAAGGAAATGCTGGACAGCGCGCTCTTGCGGCCGGGCCGCTTCGACCGCCATATCGGCGTCGAACTGCCGGATAAAAAGGGCAGGCTGCATATTTTGAACATACATGCTAACAATAAGCCCATTGAAGACGGCGTTGACTTGGATCGAATCGCGAGAGAATCCTTTGGTTTCTCGGGCGCACAGCTTGAGAGCGTCATGAATGAAGCAGCGATCTATGCGATGCGGGAGAGCCGTGAACAAATCGCAGAAAATCATCTATCCATGGCGATCGATAAAGTGATGATGGGCGAGAAGACGGATCGGGAAGCGACGAAGGAAGAACGTGAGCGCATCGCGCTTCATGAGCTTGGTCATGCGATAATGGCGGAGCTGGTACGCCCAGGCAGTGTTTCACAGGTAGCCTTATCGCCACGGGGACAAGCACTGGGTTATGTGCGTCATAATCCACAGCAGGATCAGTATTTATATACAAAAGATTTCCTAAATGGACAAATTATGATTGCGCTTGGCGGAGCTGCAGCGGAGGAAATGTTCTATGGTGACCGCAGCACCGGATCGAGAGGCGATTTCGAGCAAGCTATGAATATTGTTAAAACATTAGTGGAATCCGGTTTGACCGAGCTAGGCATTATCGATGGATCCATGATGACAAAAGATGTATGGGCTTCAACGAATCGCACGATTTTGGATGAGCTTATGCTGCAAACAAAAGGGATGTTAGAATCCAGAAGAGATGTATTTACGAAATCGCTGGAAACGCTGCTGCGTGAGGAAACACTTAGCGGAGATGAGTTTAGAACGCTATTTGCGACAAATTCGGCAGCATAAAACGTTTACAATATTACAATTTGAAGGCGGAGTGTCTATCCGCCTTCTATTTTTGATGAAAACCGTTATAATAAGATTGAATTATTATTGCAGAGAATGCTTCTCAATTCGTTATAAGAAGCAGACTTACCATACTAAAGGAGCTAATACATTGCATATAAAAACAGTAGGCGTGGTAGGCGTGGGGACCATGGGGCAGGGGATAGCAGAAATGCTTGCCTCAAAAGGATTGGATGTAATTATTATTGAGCACTCGGACGAGCGTCTTGTTTATGGCAAACAAATGATCGAAGTTAGCCTGGACAAACAAATAGAAAAATGGGCGCTCACGAAATCCGAGAAGAAGCTTATTATGAATAGAATAGAGGCAACGACAAGCTATGAAAGGCTGTCGGATTGCGAGCTGGTCATCGAATCGATTACGGAGGACTTGGAGCAGAAAAAAGCAGTTTTCGAAGCCATAGATCGGATTTGCGGCCCGGATGTTATTCTTGCGAGCAATACATCTACGCTTAGCTTAACGGAGCTTGCCAGTGTAACGAAGCAGCCTGACCGCGTGATTGGCATGCATTTTATATATCCCGTATCTAAGATTGATTTGGTTGAAATCGTCCGCGGTTTGAAGACTTCAGAGGAAACATTCGTGCAGACGAAACATTTTGTTGAAGAAGTCATTAACAAAAAAGGAGTCATGGTGTTTGAATCTCCCGGCTTTGTGACATCCCGCCTCATCTGTTTATTCATTAATGAAGCCCTTCATGTATTGGAGGAAGGGGTGGCTTCCGCAGAGGATATCGACAGAGCAATGCGTATAGGGTATTCCTTCCAGCATGGGCCTTTTGAAATGTGCGACCGCTTCGGACTGGATTCCGTGCTTGCTGCTCTTGACCGGATGTTCCGTGAATACGGGGAACTCAAATACCGTCCGTCCATTGTGCTGAAAAAACTGGTGCGTGCAGGACATTTAGGCGTCAAATCAGGCGTCGGCTTCTTTAAATATGATAAGGATGGGGACCGGATCTAATGAAAGTACTAGTCATCAACGCAGGAAGCTCCTCGTTAAAATATCAGCTCTACGATATGAGAGATGAATCCGTGCTGGCAAGCGGCCGCGTAGAGCGTATCGGAATGGATTCTTCCATTGTCACGCATGAACCGGTCGATAAGCCGGAGGTTCGTAATGTAAGTGAAATACTCGATCATGTTACCGCTGTTAAACGTGTCATTGATATGCTTACGAATCCAGAATTCGGCGCAATCAGCCATTTGAATGAAATCGAAGCGGTTGGACATCGTGTCGTACACGGAGGCGAGGTGTTTAGCAGCTCCGTACTCGTTACGCAGGATGTTAAACTGGAGATTCGCAGATTATTTGATTTAGCCCCACTGCATAACCCGGCCCATATGATGGGAATTACGGCTGTAGAAACGAATTTGCCGGATGTTCCGCAAGCGGTCGTATTCGATACCGCATTCCATCAAACGATGCCAAACACATCGTATTTATATCCAATTCCAACCGTACTGTACCGCCGACATAAAATTCGTAGATATGGTTTTCATGGCACATCGCATTCCTATGTGAGCGCGCAAGCAGCGGACTATTTGAAAAAACCGTTGGAATCGCTCAAAATGATCACTTGTCACATCGGAAACGGGGCAAGCTGCGCAGCGATTTTGAACGGAAAATCATTCGACACGAGCATGGGGATGACTCCGCTCGAAGGTCTAATGATGGGGACAAGAAGCGGTGATATTGATCCAGCAATCGTGCCTTTTGTTATGAATAAAGAGGAATTGACATTAAATGAAGTTAATTCTATGCTTAACAAGCACAGCGGAATGCTGGCTATTTCTGGGATAAGCAGCGATATGCGAGAGGTTACTGAGGCGATGGTCGATGGCGATAAAAACGCTAAACTTGCTTTTGATATGTATACTTACCGTGTGAAGAAATATATCGGCGCTTACGCAGCTGCTATGAACGGTGTAGATACCATCGTATTTACGGCTGGCGTCGGCGAGAATTCCGTTGCTTTGCGCAAAGCGATTTGTGATGGCATTTCTTTTCTCGGCATTGAGCTTGATGAAGCCCGCAATGCCGAGCGACGCAAGGATGCGCGTGAAATTACGACCGACAGCTCCCGCATAAAAGTACTCGTCGTTCCTACAAATGAAGAGCTGCTGATCGCGAGAGATACTTACAACTTAGTCAAGAAAGCTAACAAGTCATAAAAGGTTAATATAGGAGGCAGCTGGCAGTGAACAACGAGATATGGAAGGCTTACTCGCATGGTATGGCTGCTGCAGTGCAGGAAGGCGGCGTATATGTATCGGCGATGCTGCTGCGTACGTATCGCCAGCTTGGTTTATCGGACACAGAAGCGATGCTGCTGCTGCAAATCATGGTTTACATGGATGCTGATAGGAATGACTTTCCTACGCCAGAGGAGCTGGCTGAGCGTATGGGGTTAACCGTAAAAGAGGTTGGCCAACTGCTCGGCCGGTTGATGAAGGAAGATTTTTTAACCATTGATGAATATGTGGACAGCTCCACGGGCAGGCAATCGGAGCGCTATAATTGGACAGGATGGCTGTTAAAAGCTACTTCGCTTACTGCAGAGCTGAAGCGGGAAACGAAAAAGGCTGATCGGCAGCCTGCAAAGCAGCAGCAAGCGCCAGCATCGGATTTGTTCAGCGTATTCGAGCAGGAGTTCGGAAGATTATTGTCTCCCATCGAGTGCGAGACGATCTCCGGATGGCTTGACCATGATCGGTATACGGATGAAATTATCCGTTTTGCGTTGAAGGAAGCCGTTTTTGCAGGTAAGTTAAGCCTGCGGTACATTGACCGGATATTGATTGAATGGAGCCGTAACCGGGTAACAAATGCAGACGAAGCCCGCGCACATGCACAGAAGTTTCGCGGAGGAAGAGGTTAAGCCCTTAGGCTTAGCCTCTTTTTTTTATACGGATCAAGCTATCAAAGCGAGGGTCTAACGTAAACTTTATTCGAATCAATGGGTTAATCTGTACTCTGAAAATAGAAAAAAAGGATAGAAAATTGTAAAAAAGATCGGGATATTAGAAATATATAATTTTGGAAATGTGTTAAGTTTGTAGCACACCGTAAATATGGGAAAAGGAGGAAACCTATGGAGTAAATAATGCTGCCAAACGGTTAAAGTAGATATGAATTCAAGAATTGGAGGAATCGGTATGAAAAGAGCATTAGGAATGCTCATGGCTATTATTCTATTTGCAGGTATGATCAACTTACCTATGAATGCTCATGCAGCAGATTCAATAATGGAAGGTCACGGATTGTTGGGTGAGTTTTTTAAATGCGTAAAAAACCCTAATGATAGGGAAGATATTACTATATTTAAATTCGATGATCTACGAGGAGAAAGAGCTGTTGCCAATTTAAATGGTGATTCGTTTGCTAGCATTTTCAACCAACTTTCAGGGACACCCGATTTTAACACAGCACGTTTTACAGGTACCATAGTACCAGAATATACGGAGGATTATACCTTCCATATGGTTGGTGATGACGGGTTCAGAGTATGGATTAATGGAGAACTGATTATTGACTTTTGGGAGCAAAAATGGGAAATCCCACAAGTTAGTGTCCCGGTTTCTTTGGAAGCTGGGAAACATTATGACATCAAAGTTGAGTATTTGCAAGGCTGGGGAGGTTCATGGCTTCGTATGGAATGGGAAAGCGCAAGCCAGAATAGAGAGATCGTTCCTGAATCAGCACTTTACTTGCCGGCAGATCGATTGATCGCAACTAAAAAAGCGGATCTGGCAGCAGAAATTCAAAAGGTAGTGTATTTAACAGAAAACTTTGCTGACAAAGTAACCGAAAGCGCATTCAATAAGATAAATGCCGTAAAAATAACCGCAGAGGCATTGCTTGACACGATTGATGACCAAGAGGTAGATGACAGAGAGAAGGCAGAACTATTAATAGAAGCGATTGAGAACGTTTCTATTGCCCGTTCCGATTTTATGAAAGAAATGGGAGTCACAAGTTCTTCGGTATCTGACAAATTCAACAACCCGCTTTATCAAGGACAGGACCCCTTTGTAACTTATAAAGACGGATTTTATTACTTTGTATCATCCAGTAATCTAGACTCTAACAATAAAGTTTATGTATCCAAATCCCGTACCCTGATCGATCAAGGCGAAAAGGTCATGGTATTTGATTCAAAAGGAACACAAACTCGGATTTTCGCTCCGGAAATCTTCTTCTTTGGCGGAAAATGGTATATCTATTACTGTGCCGACTTAAAAGAATATGGCTACAAACATATGGCAACCGTTTTGGAGTCCGTTACCGATGATCCGCAAGGGGAATATGTGGATAAAGGCGCATTATATGCTGGTGAGAATGGCGAGTATAAACAAGCAAATGACTTTACGGTATTCGAATATAACGGACAACTTTATGCGGTTTGGGGTACCTTAGGCTCCGGAGAGCCGATCGGACCGGCCATTGCGCCTATGGATAATCCGTATACGATTACGGCAGATCGCTCTTTCTTGCCAGGCGGCGGCGGGGAAGGACCTCGTGTTTTACAAAAAGACGGAAAAGTATTTATCACGATGTCAGAGGGCGACTATGCGTCAGATGGTTATCGTTTATCTTATTTCACAAATACAGATGGGGATTTCTTAAACCCGGATTCTTGGACCCGTACGAATGATGTTTTCGTAGCTACCAGCGATGTATCAGGGCCTGCCAGAGCAGGATTTGTAAAATCGGCAGACGGCACAGAAGATTGGATGATTTACCATTCACGCGTATATCAAGATACGGGACGAAACTGGTGGCGTGAAGTAAATATTAAGAAAATCGGTTGGAATGAGGATGGAACACCTCAGTTTGGCGAACCGGTTTCTTCCTATGAATGGCAAGAATTACCTTCGGGAGATTTAGGCCTAGGTGATATGTATCAAGCAGAAGACGCCATTCACTATGGTGACATTACAAAAGACAATACCCATGCAAATTATCAAGGTACTGGCTATATTAACCTGCCGGAAAACTCTGGTGCTGAAGCAAGTTTTGTCGTGAATGCAGAAGAAGAAGGGGATTATATCGTTGGCGTGAGATATGCTTACGGCGTACAAGTAAATGGGGAATCTACAAATAATCCTACGACGCAATTACCAGCAAGAGCAAAAATCAATGTTTATGTAAATGGTATACTCGTAAAAACAATTGCTCCAGACAAAACGGCAATCAGCTGGGATGAATGGTTTACCGCTTCTGAGCGTTTGAGCTTACAAGCAGGTAAAAATGTAATCAGTTATCGTATTGATAACGGAAGTATTGGTAATGTGAATTTAGACTTTTTAACGATGTACAAGGCAGATGTACCGAATCCAAATGCTTCAAAAGAATTAACGGGGACACTTACAGCTATGTCTCAAATTCCGCTAGGAAATGATTTCGCGGTGAACTATGGTTTAGCCCATGTGTCGAACAGCTTGGAAGATGCTATCTATGCTCAGGATCTAATCTTCAACTATGATCCCGATAAGCTTGATTTTGTTTCAGCCGTATCCCTGAAAGAAGGTCTTTTGGTCATTGATTCTCAGACGGAAGTCCTTGGCCAAGTCCGTATTCTGCTTGCAAGCCAAGGTGCGGATCATCCCATCACCAGCGACGGGGATTTGCTTAAATTAAACTGGAAAGCGATCAAAGAGACAGCTAATACAAGTATTACTCTGTCTCGGGCACAGCTTGCGAACGGAGCTGGTGAGGAGACGACACTTGCACCTGTCACGCATAACCTGCAAGTCACTAGCACTAATGATCTGAACAAAGAAGCTTTGAATTCGTTAATTGCTGAGTCACAGGCTGCTGTGGATGCAGCGGTGGAAGGCAGTGCGCCAGGACAATACCCGGTTGGTTCCAAAGCTGCTTTGCAAGCTGCGATAACTGCAGCTGCAGCAGTATCCGAGAATGCTGAAAGCCAAGCAGCCATCGATCAAGCCGTAAGCGTCTTAAATCAGGCTTTGCAAGCATTTGAAAATTCAGTCAATGCTTCAAAATCGGGTGATATTAACGCAGATGGAAAAGTGAGCATTGGCGATCTCGCCATTGTTGCTGCCAGCTATGGTAAAAGCTCGGCAAGCCCTGATTGGAATTTGATCAAAAAAGCGGATATCAATCATGACGGTGTCATTGATGTTGCTGATTTAGCGGTTATTGCAAATGCAATTTTTGAATAAGACAAGAGATCTAGGAATAAAGTGAGTGTGATTATGCCCTAGGGAAGAAGCCAAGTCGCGGACGATCAGTCGTTATCGTGACTTGGCTTTTTTCTGTTAAATAGGTTAGGCGATCATCGAAACTGGAAATTCTTCATATAATTTCGAGAAAAACGAGTATTTATAACGAAATCATTAGAATCAGCAGGAGAAATTCCCGTTAATTGAGAAGACCATAGGCTGAGAAAGTTGATTACGGCTTACTCGCATAAAGAAGCGCAGTAACGGGAGTTAGATTGGCCAGCATGGTTGAATAGCCTTTGCCTTCAAGCCAGTTTACCAGCTCGGAAGCAATGGAGAGATGCCAGGTTGAATGTGATTCCTTCTCCTTGTATAAAGGTGATTTCAAAACTTCATCATCTTGCGTCTCCATGATTCCTGTTACCACGAGGCGGCCGCCATGAAGGAGCACACGATCCATCTCTTCAAGCGCCAAGAGCTGCTGGTCATGATTTAGATTCCTCTGTCAGCAGTCCGTCAAGCGTAACGAGAGGCGTATCGTACCCGTGCTGCAGCGCTAAAAAATCATAATTCCATTGATCGCTCCAAGAAGCTCGGACCAATCGGTTGCGCTTCATTTCTTCAGCAGCATATTCCACTTTATCAAGCTTGGGGAGGCCGTTGCGCCGCCATTCGGATATCGTAAGATCAAGCGACTGCAGCGCTTTCGAAGCGGTAATCCATTGCTCATATAAAACAGCCCGTGCACTGTCAACTGTGCGAATAAATGCTTCAGGCTCATCCATAGAGGATAAAGCATCATGGATGGAGGACAAGGACATACCTAGTTCCCTAAGTGAAATAATCCAGCGCAGCCGGATAAGATCATGTTCAGAATAGGATCGATACTTGTTTCCAAGCGTCTTACTAGGACTAATGAGTCCTTTTTCTTCGTAAAATCGCAGCGTGCGGGGTGTAACGCCGAGCTGCCGAGCTGCCTCATGCACCTTCAAAAAAAATCACCTCTGATTCCATTATGAACGTTTCCGTTACGTCAAAGTCAATCTTTCGGAAACATGCAAACGAGACTTAGCCGCGTGATGCAGCAAGTCGGTCATGCGGTTAAATCTTGAATATAAAAATAGATGCCTCAGCAGTGGTTTTGCTTCTGAGGCATCTATTATTTTAAATATATAAGAATTTATAAGTTTTCACTTATAAATGTGCTGATATATCTCCGCGAAACGATAGCTTTTGCCACTGAGGACGGCGACAGTCGTTTACGCTTGTTACGATCGACTACCGCGCATAAGCAGCTCCATGCGATAAACATACTCGAAAATGAATTCGAAAGCTTCCAGATGGCGTTTTGCTTCAAAAGCATTGTCACCCCATGCATAAATCCCGTGCTTACGGAGTAAAATGCCGGGAATATTTTTGACGATTCGTTCCGTAATTTCAGGGACGATAGAAGGGATATGGGCAAAGTTTGAAACAATAGGGATATCGATATGGGCTTCCTCATCCCAAATATTAAAGCCTTTGATGAGCTCAACACCGTCAACCGGCACAGACTTACGATCCCAGAAGTATTCAGAAATGACGCTGTTGAATACAGAATGGATATGGAATATAGCTCCGGCGCCAGTCAGTTTATAAATTTCGCAGTGAATGAGGGTTTCGGCAGACGGTTTTAAACGTGTTGCCTCGCATGGCTTGCCATCTTGGTCAACGAATAGATAATCCTCCGGCGTATGTACGGTTTTATCCTTGCCGCTTGCCGTGACCGCGAACTGAAAATCATCAGTTTGGAAATCTCCGACACGGATGGATAGATTGCCGCTAGTGCCAGGGAACCATCCGCGTGAAGCAAAGAGCTCCTTTACTTCGCGAAGCTCGGATAGAGCACGCTGTTTATCTTCTAAAGCGATTTGCTGAAAGCTCATTTCACAATCTTCCTTTCGGCATTCATAATGTTGATAATGTCATGGAACGTTTCGTACTCATGATGAGGCAGCCCAAGCTCGTTACATTTTACGGTTAAATGAGAGCGGGAATAAACTACGTCAGCAAGCTTTGCGCCTTCGAAATCCGTAACGCTGTCGCCAATAATAATACGTTCGTACTGCTCGGCTGGAAAACGACGCATAATCGTTGTTTTGCACATCCCGCAATCGTTGCTGCAGTGCTCATCACATGGATTTGGCCATAATATTTCAATGCGTTCGCCGTTAAAATCGCTGCTATTACAATAAATATGATCTCTTGGAATATTAAACGCTTCGAGAATAGGATAAACAAAAAAGTCGATACCGCCGCTCGTTACGTAAAAATCAATTTGCTGCTCCTTGCAATATTCAAGGAATTCGGCAAATCCTTCACGAATTCGGGCATTCGAAATACTGAATGCAATGACTTCCTCTTGCATGGAGGCAGGGAGGAGCCGAAACAGCTGACCAACGCCATCTTTGATGGTGATCTCCTGCGCAATCGTTTGTTCCGCAATTTTCTCCCAGCCCACCGGGCCAAAATGCTTAATTATGGCGATGATGTTGTCGTTTACCGTAATCGTTCCATCGAAATCACAGAACACGATGCGTTTCTTAGCTGCATTGTTGTCTGTCATTATTCTTTGATCCCCCATGCTTGAATTGCCGCTTGCAGCGGCTCATTGCCAGCTTGCTCAGTCGCATCGCGGAGCGGAACGCCAGCTAATGTGGCTGCAATTGCCTGACGGAATGCTTGTCCTCCCGCCGCGGTTCCCATGGGATGGCCGTGAATTCCGCCACCTGCATTTACGACAACGTCTGTGCCGAAATCCTTCAAAATGAGCGGGACAAGCCCTGGGTGTATACCAGCCGATGGCACAGGGAAGCTGGTCCGAAGTCCATGCATAGGTGCAAGCAAAGCATCCTTAACTGCTAAGTTTTCTTCCTTCGGCATAACGACCGAACCATACGGCGATGGGAAAAGCACAAGATCTGCCCCTGCGAGACGCATCAGCTTACCAAGCAGCAAGGATGCGCTAATGCCGTAATGAGGAGATGGATACATTGCTCCAGCCATTGCGGGGTGTGCAGCTATTGGCACATGAATCGATTTATCGCTGCTCAGCTCATGCAAAACATCAAAGCCGTATGCGAGTACATTGAACAGAAGTGCGTTGGCACCCGCATCAATTGCTTTGCGGGCATTGGCAGCAAGCTGAGACGTCGGACCTGTTAAATTAACAGCGTATAGCAGCTTCTGGCCAGTCTCTGCCTCTGCGCGGCGAGCTGCTTCCATACAAGCTTCAACACGCTTCTCAAGCGGTGTAAGCGGGTTTTCGAATAAAATTTCATCATCTTTGATTAAATCAACGCCGCCGAGCGCTTGTTTATAAAATTGATCCTGCAGATTGGCCAAATCATAGCCAACGACGGATTTGAATATGCTCATAAGCAGCGGGCGATCTTGGACGCAAAGCAGCTCACGAACCCCGTTAAGCCCGAATTTCGGACCAGGAAAAGCAGATGCAAAATCTTCGGAAACATCCAGATCCATCAGCTTGATTTTACCATCCATGGAAAGCTTGCCGAACACGGTAACGAGCAGGGCAGGTAGATCACGGCTGAAATTGATATCGGGATAAGCAATCTTGATATCGGCATAACGTTGCCCAGGCTCGGCATTAGCAGGCTCATGAATGCTGACTGACAACACCTTGCCGAGATGCTTCTCCATTTCTGCTTTTTGAGCTTCAGGAAGCTCAGTCCAGCTGCCCACGGTCAAGCCTACAGCAATCGAGAGCGCCTTCTTATTAAAATCGGCTTTATCGTCATAAGCGCGGTAAGTTGCTATACATACTCCATTCATTCCGTGATGCTCCTCTCGATGGCTGCGCCCAACTCACCCGCGCGTTCAGCAGAACGATGAACGGCCTTATTGATGGTTTCGGCAAAGCGGTTTTCGGCCATTAGCTCAAGAGCGGCCTGGGTCGTGCCGTTAGGAGATGTTACCTTGCGGCGAAGCTCCGCTGGCTCTTCGCCCGTATGGCGAACCATTTCCGCTGCACCTAGAACGGTTTGTATGACAAGCTCCTTTGCTGCTGATTCAGATAGACCTAACTGAATAGCCGCTTCGATCATGGATTCCATGAAATGGTAAACATAAGCAGGACCGCTGCCCGAAACGCCGGTTACCGCTTGCTGGAGCGATTCATCGACGACGGCATTAATGCCGACTGAACTGAAAATCGCTTCTGTAAGCAGGCGCTGCTGCGGGGTGACTTTATTTGAATAACTAATTCCTGTAGCGCCAAGGCCTATCGTGCTTGAGGTGTTTGGCATAACACGTACGACAGCCGATTGATCGCCAAGGAGCTGCTCGATTGCACGTATCGATAATCCGGCAATTACGGAAATGATCAATTGGTTAGGAGAGACGAATGGTTTGATGGAAGCGATCGCTTCGGCAGCATCCTTTGGCTTCATCGCGAGAAAAATAATATCCGCTTCCCGCATGTAAGATTCGTTTGCTCCGCCTTGCAGAATGGTTTGTACGCCGTATTGCTCGTGAAGCTCATTAAGACGTTCAGCATTTTGACGGTTCAGCATAGAGATGCGGTTTGCTTGGATAAGCTCTTTATTGATCAACCCTCTTGCGATTGCCTCAGCCATTGATCCTGCGCCGTAGAAGCATAGCTGAAGGGTGGAAATGTTGGTTTGCGTTAATTGCGACATGGTAGCATTCCTCCGTTAAATCATTTATAAGATGACATGATAGCTCATTGCATTAACCTCTAATTTGACCATTCCCAAAAATCTGATATTTTGTGGAAGTCAATGCAGGGAGTCCCATTGGCCCGCGGGCATGCAGCTTTTGAGTACTGATGCCGATTTCCGCGCCGAAACCGAATTCGAAGCCGTCCGTGAAACGAGTGGAGGCATTGTGATAAACCGCCGCTGCATCCACTTCTTGAATAAAGCGATCTGCGTTGTCTTTGTTTTCTGTAACTATACATTCTGAATGCTTCGTACTAAAGCGGCGGATATGCGCCAGCGCCGTATCTAAATCAGGAACGATACGGATATTCATAATATAGTCATTATATTCTGTGCTAAAATCCTCATCCGAAGCCAATTTTGTGCCAGGAATGAGGGCAACGGTTTTCTCGCAGCCGCGAAGCTCAACGTTGGCTTGTAGGAAACGTTCCGCAAGGGAAACGAGATGCTGATCGGCAAAGCGCTCGTGGACAATCAGGGTCTCCATTGAGTTGCAAACCGAAGGACGTTGGACTTTTGCATTAAAAGCAATTTCAACCGCCATATTGTATTCAGCACTTTCATCAACGAAAGTATGACAAATGCCTGCTCCTGTTTCGATGACGGGAACGGTTGCGTTTTCGATGACGTTGCGGATAAGAGATGCACCTCCGCGGGGAATGACAACATCCAGCAGGCCGTTCAATTTAAGCATTTCATTCACGGAAGCACGGTCTGAATCCTCGATAAGCTGAATGGCATCAGCTGGCATTTCCGTAGCAGCAAGCGCATTTTTTAATACTTCAACGATTTTGCGGTTCGACTCAATCGCAGCCGAGCCACCGCGAAGCACAACGCTGTTACCTGTTTTCAAGCATAAACCTGCTGCATCGACGGTCACGTTTGGCCTAGCTTCATAGATCATGCCAATAACACCGATCGGCACTCTGATTTTATTGACCTTTAATCCGTTTGGACGGTCAAAATGCTCAAGCAGCTCACCAACTGGGTCCGGAAGCTCGACGATTTGTCTGAGTCCTTCAGCAATGGCGGCTACGCGATCACTATTCAGAGCCAAACGGTCAAGCAGGGAAGGGCTGGTGCCTTGCTCGCGCCCGCGCTGCAAATCAAGCTCATTTGCGGCGATTATGTTTGCTTGTTCCGTAAGCAGGGCATCCGCCATGCGCAGGAGTGCTGTATTTTTTTGTTCGGTAGTCAATCGGTTCATGATGGCTGAAGCATCCTGGGCGAATGCTGCTTTTGTTCTTACTTCGCTGGTCATAGAAGATAGCCTCCTTATTATTTTAATGTAATCCATTCATCGCGATGAATAAACTCGATGCGGGTTACGTCGACTCTTCGTTTTACTTCCTCGGTGCTGAGACCGGCTACCGCTTGAATTTGCCAAGCTGCATAGTTAACGATACCTCGACCGATCGTTTCGCCTTGTTGATTCGCGACCTCAATGATATCGCCCGGCAAAAATTCTCCTTGGACTTCCGCGACACCGGCAGGGAGGAGGCTTTTCCCTCCTTCGAGCAATGCGCGGGCAGCCCCGTCATCAACGGTAGCGCGCCCGAGCGGAATAGAGTGGAAGCCGAGCCACTGCTTCTTCATCGGCAAACTGTCCAGCTTCGTATCAAAGTAGGTGCCACGGCCATTGCCTTGAACGGCAAGGGACAGATCACCCTCAAGCTGCACCTTGCCGATAAAAGCATGGACGCCGCCACGCATAGCAATGCGGGCCGCTTCGATTTTGGAGCGCATGCCGCCCGTGCCTACAGAGGAGCCTGCGCCGCCGGCTAACTTCATGATATCCTCGGAGATTTGATCTACGCGCTCGATTTTGACCGCTTGCGGATTTTTTCGCGGATCCTCCGTGTATAAGCCATCCATATCGGTAATGATAACAAGCTTGGCAGCCTTCGTCATCGCAGCGACAAGCGCGGATAGGCTGTCATTATCTCCGAATTTGGGGACCAGCTCATCGGTGGCAACTGTATCGTTTTCATTAATAATCGGGATGATCCCTAGACGCAGCAGCTCTTCAATTGTCATTAGTGCATTTTGAATCCGGCGGCGATTGGAAAAGTCTGCGCGAGTCAGAAGAATCTGCGCCGCGACAATACCATAACCATTAAAAGCCTCCTGATAGGCCTGCATCAGCAGCGCTTGACCGACTGCAGCGGCTGCTTGCTTTTCATGTACTATTTTTGGCTTAGCAGCGTAACCGATCTGACGAAATCCAGCTGCAACCGCTCCGGAGGTTACCAGCATGACGCTGTTTCCTTCTTTGTGCAAGGAAGCCAGCTCAGAAGCGAAGTACTGTATGCGTTCGCGGTTCAATCCGCCTTCTTCGGAGGTCAGTGAGCTGCTGCCAATTTTTACGACAATGCGTTCCGTCATCATTAATCCCATCCTATGCTTGTTTCGTGACAACAAAAAAGACCTCCGTCCATAAAGGACGAAAGTCTTAGCTTCCGCGGTACCACCTTTGTTGATAACCTCATGAAATGAGAGTTATCCAGCTTAAGCCTATAACAGAAGGCGCTGTCCGGTTCATAGCCGGCCGCTCGGAGGTAGGTTCAGCAAGCGGCCTTCGGTAAATTCTTGCAGCCCATGGAATTTACTCTCTGATCGCGACCTATCTTGCTTACTAGTCCCGTCATCACGTTTCATGTTCAATTCCTACAAGCATATCACGATCCAAAGCCGCTGTAAAGCAAGGGAAATGGCGGATTGTCCTAAAATAAATTCAGCTTTCCGATCCGCTCAACCGCTTCCTGCAGACGTGCTTCGGTAGTAAGCAAGCCGAGCCGTACAAAGCCTTCGCCATGAGTACCGAAACCTACACCGGGTGCGACCACGACATCAGCCTCCTGCAAAAGAAGATCAGCAAAGGATTCAGATGTGTGGCCTTTTGCAACCGGCAGCCAGCAAAAGAATGACCCGCCAGGACGCGCGGCTTTCCAGCCAATGCGGTCGAGCGCATTGAATAAAGCCTCACGGCGGCTTTCGTACATCGCTCTCAGCTCAGCAACACAATCCTGCGGGCCGGTCAAAGCGAGTGCGGCAGCTTCTTGAATGCCGCCGAATAGGCTGCAGTAGTAATGGTCTTGTATCAGATTGATTAGCTTTACGATTTGGGCATTCCCAATAGCAAAGCCTACGCGCCAGCCGGCCATATTGTACGTTTTGGACAGCGTATAGAATTCGACGCCCACTTCTTTTGCACCGGGCGTCTGGAGAAAGCTGATCGGCTTATTCCCATCGAAGCCAATTGCGCCGTATGCGAAATCGCTCGCCACAACGATGCCATGCTTCTCAGCATACTTGACTGTTTTCTTATAAAATTCAGCATTCGCAACCGCGCCTGTAGGGTTGTTCGGATAATTCATAAACATCAGCTTGGCACGTTCAGCCAGTTCAAGGCTAATCGCATCGTAATCAGGCAAATAGCTGTTTTGCTCCGTTAAAGGCATGAATGCCATTTCGGCACCCGCAAGCGCTACACCAGACCAGTAGTCAGGGTATCCGGGGTCAGGCACGAGGCAGACATCGCCCGGATTAAGCAAGCATTGACTGATTTCAACGAGACCGGTCTTACCTCCGAAGAGGATTGCAACCTCGGTCGTCGGATCTACATCAACGTTGTAATCTTCCTTGTACCGCTTAGCGACGGCTTCCTTTAGAAAAGGATAGCCGCTAAATGGCGGATACTTATGGTATAACGGATTAGCCGCAGCTTCTTGAAGCTTTGCAACAATATGGGGAGGAGTCGGCTGATCCGGATTGCCTTGTCCCAAATTGATGACATCGCGTCCTTTGGCCGTCTGCGCATTCGCTTTGGCGACCAGTTTGGCAAAAAATTGCGTCGGAAGTCCATTCATCCGATCTGCAGGTTGAATAAGATGTTTACCGATTTGTGTTTCCATTCCCTCACACTCCACATGACAAAATGCTATCTATTTAAGCAATAGCTTAAATGTAGCATGAATGCAGGGAGAATAGAAGCAGTGCCTACAATGCAGGCACGCCTACTTTTTGAATGAACGGCTTGATATCGGCTTTGAATAGGAACAAAAAGGGTCTGCGTTTCTCGTCAAAAACAAGCAGAATCGGCGGTTTATCCTTGCAGTAAAACAGGAAAAGATCATCCGATGTGACCGACACATCCCTTTGTTTTATGGTTACTGCTTTTTCAAGCGGTACCCGGTACACATAGCTGCAGCTCTCGTCCGTTGTTACCTGCGGAGCAAGTCCTGTTATTGAATTGACCCATGAAGAAGCAAAAGTTTGATACTGTGCGTCGTTTGGAATCGTTTTGATGACTTTGCCTGCGGCCACATCAAATACCTGCACCGGCTTTAGTCCGGTTTCAGAGCTTGGCGCGCTGTGGGCAGGGTGGGCAGCAGCAATTTGGGCAAACAGGAAAAGCGAGCAGCAAGCCAGAAGCATTGCGGCTATTCGTTTTGAAAGCATAACTGACATTCTCCTTTTGTATAGAAAAGTAGTAAATCCCTCGTTGTTACAGTTCCCATCTTGACACAGAACCATGACAGGGTATCATTAGGGAAAAAAAGCATTATCGGGAGGAATCGTAAGATGAGCCAACAATTGCGGC
Source organism: Paenibacillus sp. 01T443 (assembly GCF_056398325.1). Taxonomy (NCBI): domain Bacteria; kingdom Bacillati; phylum Bacillota; class Bacilli; order Caryophanales; family Paenibacillaceae; genus Paenibacillus; species Paenibacillus sp. 01T443. Next base: position 211,184 of record NZ_JBFTPE010000001.1, on the reverse strand, counting down.
TAGCGCTGCTGCAAATGAACATAGAAGCAGGAAATCCGGAAGCTAATTTCGCGAAGCTTGCGAGCATGCTTGAAGAAGCGGTAAGCCAAGCTGATAAGCCAGATGTCATCATGTTTCCTGAAATGTGGAACACAGGTTATGCGCTAAAGGAAATCAAAACGATAGCAGATCCAGCAGGAGAGCGTACCCAGACATACTTATCCGAATTCAGCAAAAAGCATCAAGTGCATATCATTGGTGGATCGATTGCGGAGTTGAAGGGCGACCAGGTGTTAAATACCATCTATGCCTTTGACCGTTCCGGACAAGTGGTTGCTGATTATTCAAAAATTCATTTGTTCCGTCTGATGGATGAAGAAAAGTATTTAGCAGCAGGGAATAAACCAGGCAAGCTTACGATTGAAGGCGCGGAAGCGGGGATGATGATTTGTTATGATATCCGTTTTCCAGAGCTGGCTAGAAAGCTGGCGCTAGAGGGCGCCAAGCTCTTGTTTGTACCGGCAGAATGGCCGAATCCGCGCCTGCATCATTGGCGGACGCTGCTGACTGCGCGCGCGATCGAAAATCAAATGTTCGTCATCGCCTGCAATCGCATGGGCACGAGCGGTGACACCCAATTTTTCGGTCACTCGCTTGTGCTAGATCCTTGGGGAGAAACCATTGCGGAAGCCGGCGAAGAAGAAACGATTTTGTATGCGGATATTGATTTGTCGCTGGTCGATTCGGTTCGAGCCAAAATCCCGGTGTTTGAAGATCGCAGACCCTCTATATATGAAGCTTAATTATCGATAGCTGCTAATCGTTTTGTTCAATGTACGGATAAAGGCATCCGCAGCTTTGGACAAATAACGGCCCTTGCGGCTCGCGACGACAAGCGTTCTGGTTGGTTTAGAACTTAAAGGCAAATATATGGGAGCAAACTCCGAGCCTTTGACCCGCGTAAGCATTTGCGGGACAAAGGCTATTCCCATTCCGCCGGCCACCAAGGATTGAATGGTCTCGATATTGCTGCTCTCAAACACGATTCGCGGCGTGAAGCCGGATTGCTCACATAAATCGACTGTAATTTGACGGAAGCCTTGTCCTCTTTTCAAACCGATAAAGGGCTCCTCTTCAAGTTCCGAGATATCTATGGGATCTTCTCTGCGGGTAAGATGATGGTTAGGCGGAACCGCGAGACAAATCTCTTCCTCTAAGAAAGGTTCCCAGGAGAGCGAATTATCGATAAGAGGAAGGGAAAGCAGGCTGAGATCCGTTCCGCCGCTGGCGGTTAGCTGTTCTAACTTGGCTGTCGTATCTTCTACGAGCACGACTTCTATTTGCGGGTATTGCTCGCCGAATACTGGGAGGACAAGCGGCAGGATATGGGAACCCGTAATCGGGAGCGTGCCGACGACTAGACGGCCGCGCCGCATTTGCGCCATATCGTCCATTTCCTGCTTAAGCTGCTCGACTGCATCGAGAATCGCTTGCGATTTTTCAACAAAAACTTGTCCAGCCTGGGTTAATTCCACGGAGTTCGTCGTACGGCGAAACAAGAGTACCCCAATTTCCTGCTCCAGCTTTGAGAGCTGCTGGCTAAGCGAAGGCTGTGCAATATGGAGCTTCTCCGCGGCTCGCGAGAAGTTTTTCTCCAAGGCGATTTGAATCACATAATTTAATTGCCGTAATTCCATATGAGTAATCTCCTCTATTATTTTATCGAGCAGGGAAACTTCCATTATAGTTATTACCTATAGACGTTATAGATATTATATCTTGGTTCAATGAAGAAAGAAATGCTATAGTAGGTTCAGTTAAGAAACGCAGAAGATTTCATGAAACGATGGGGTGAATATAATGACGAAAAAGACAATGTTTGAGAAGATTTGGGATAATCACGTCATTAATCAAGAAGAAGGCAAGCCAAGCGTTATTTATATCGATTTGCAGCTCGTTCACGAAGTAACGTCGCCGCAAGCATTTGAAGGCCTGCGCCTATCCGGCCGCAAAGTTCGCCGTCCGGATCTAACTTTCGCTACGATGGATCATAACGTACCAACAAAGGATCGTTTTAATATTACAGATCCGATCTCCAAGCAGCAAATTGATACTCTAACTCAAAACTGTAAAGATTTTGGCGTAAAGCTGTTTGATCTTGACAGCATCGACCAAGGTGTCGTTCACGTTATGGGCCCTGAGCTCGGACTTACGCATCCAGGTAAAACAATCGTTTGCGGCGACAGCCATACTTCGACTCACGGCGCTTTCGGCGCTTTGGCGTTCGGTATCGGTACGAGCGAGGTTGAGCATGTTATGGCAACCCAGTGCTTGCAGCAATCGAAAGCAAAAACGCTGGAGGTTCGTTTCAACGGAACACGCAAACCGGGCGTGACGGCAAAAGATTTAATTCTAGGCGTTATTGCTCAATACGGTACAGATTTCGCAACCGGCTATGTTATTGAATTCACTGGTGAAGCTATTACCAGCTTGACTATGGAAGAGCGTATGACCGTTTGTAACATGTCCATTGAAGCAGGCGCTCGCGCTGGTCTTATTGCTCCGGACGAAACAACTTTTAATTACCTTCGCGGCCGTCAATATGCGCCTGCTAACTTCGATGAAGCGGTTGAAGCTTGGAAACTGCTTACTACGGATGAAGGTGCTGAGTATGATACAGTCGTTCACTTCGATGTTGACGCTCTAATTCCGCAAGTGACTTGGGGTACTAGCCCAGGTATGGGTACGAATATCACAGCGAAGGTTCCTTTCCCTGCTGATCTTCCAACAGAAAATGAGCGTAAAGCGGCTGAAGCAGCTCTTGAGTATATGGATCTGAAGCCAGGTACGCCAATGAATGAAATTGCAATTGATTATGTGTTTATCGGCTCTTGCACGAACGGCCGTATTGAAGATTTGCGCGCTGCAGCTGAAATTGCTAGAGGCTACAAGGTAAGTGACCGCGTTACAGCTATCGTCGTTCCAGGTTCAGGCCGCGTAAAAATTCAAGCGGAGAAAGAGGGCCTCGACAAAATCTTCACAGAAGCAGGCTTTGAGTGGCGTGATGCTGGCTGCTCGATGTGTCTAGCGATGAATCCTGACGTATTGAAACCAGGCGAGCGCTGCGCATCTACTTCCAACCGTAACTTTGAAGGACGTCAAGGACGCGGCGGACGTACGCATCTTGTATCGCCTGCAATGGCAGTTGCTGCGGCAGTTAAAGGTCATTTCACAGATGTACGCGATTGGGAAATTAAATCCGAAGTGTTGAACTAATTGAACGAGAGAGAGGGGTATAACCGATATGGAACCGTTTAAACAACTTACAGGCATCGTCGCCCCGGTCGACCGGGTCAATGTCGACACGGATGCAATCATACCTAAACAATTTTTAAAGCGCATCGAGCGCAGCGGCTTTGGTCAATTTCTATTCTTTGAATGGCGTTTTGACGAGAGCGGCAACGTAAATCCTGAGTTCGAACCAAACAAACCGCGCTACGAGGGAGCTTCCGTCCTTGTATCCCGTGCAAACTTCGGCTGCGGATCCTCACGTGAGCATGCGCCATGGGCAATTCTTGATTATGGCTACAAAGTAATTATTGCTCCGTCTTATGCGGATATTTTCTATAATAACTGCTTTAAAAACGGTATTTTGCCAATCAAGCTTAGCGAAGAGCAAGTTGAAGAGATTTTCCAGCGCACTGCAAAATTTGTTGGTTACAAACTGACAGTTGACCTGGAAAACAAACAGCTTTCCGATGAGCATGGCTTAACGATCGCATTTGACCTTGATGAGCATCGTCGTCAATTTTTGCTGCAAGGGCTTGATGATATCGGATTGACGCTTCAACACGAGGATAAAATTACAGCTTACGAGCAAAAACACGCCGCTCGTTTAGTTTAAGCAAACGAAACTAAGAGGACGATTTTGCCCGAATGGGCGAATCGTCCTCTTTTTTCCTTTAAACGCAACTTTTTCTGACAAGCTGCGTCTATATTTTAGTCTGTAAAAGTCGAATGCACTCATTCGATGCGGGCAATTTCAGTCATCGAGGTGGGAAATGAAAAGATTTATATCCATGTTGTTGTTTATGTCGGTTTTTTTCACGATGTTCGCCACTGTAGGACAAGCTGCAGAGGTCGTCCCGAAGCTTTTTTTGAATGGTCAGCAGCTAAAATCTGATGTCAATCCGCAAATCATCAACAATGCGACAGTCGTACCGGTGCGGACGGTATCAGAAGGCCTCGGCTATCAAATTGTCTGGGACAATACGGCCAAAACAGCGACGGTCACGCACGGCAATAATGTCATCAAGCTCAAAATGAATGACAATGTTGCGCTAGTTAATGGCCAAATGGTTCAAATGGATACCACGGCATCAATCATTAAAGGTACGACATTAGTTCCGCTTCGCTTTATTGGCGAACAGTTCGGCTTGAATGTCGAATGGAAAGCTGCGGAAAAAGAAGTACATATGTACGAGCCGAAGGAACCGACTGATCCAACTGCACCCGTAGAATCAGCAGGAATGATTACGGAAGTGGCTTATAGCGGCGAGAGTACGATTAGCATTAACTATGAAGGCGTAGTCAAAGCTAACAAGCCTTTGGTGCTGGATAATCCGAAGCGAGTCGTATTTGATTTTCCAAATACGGATTATTCACCACTTTTGAGCGGACAGTTTGTGAACGGGCAGTTTGAGGTCAATGTTACAGACAGCACTTATTTGCAAGGGTTCCGTTATTCCTTATTTTCGAAAACCCCGGCTACCGCGCGTTTGGTTATCCTGATTGCGGATAATACAGGCTACGTTATGACAGAGGATTTGGGCAAGTTCCAGTTAAAACTGATGCCGATTACGGATGTTCCTGTCGATCCGACACTCCCGGTTGATCCGGAAAAACCGCCAGTTTCCGATGATATTTTCGATATCGTGATTGATCCCGGTCATGGGGGTTCAGATCCCGGCGCGAAAAGCGTATTGAACAAATGGGAGAAGGAATTTAATTTGAGCGTTGCTTTGAAGATGAAAGCGCTGCTCAATAAAGAAACTAAAATTAAAGCTCATTTTACGAGAACGGGAGATACTTATCCTTCCTTGGACGAGCGTGTCAACTTTGCCGAGAATCTTAAAGCGGATTTATTTATGTCGATTCATGCAAATAGCGGAGCTGCTGCAGCTTCGGGCGCAGAGACTTATTATTATCGTGAAAATAGCAAAGCTTTTGCCGCAGTCATTCATAAACACTTGATTGCAGCTACCAAGATTAAAGATCGCGGCGTCAAAAAAGAGGCCTATAAAGTGATCAAACAAACGACGATGCCTGCGGTTCTGATTGAAGCAGGATTCTTATCTAACTCGGTCGATGCAAAAATGTTGTTTGACGATGCAGCCCAGAACCGTATTGCTGCAGAGATGGTTGCCGGAATCAAAGAATTTTTAAAAGTTAAATAGAAAGCAGGTGTTCAGTGTAATGAAAATTTTCAAAGCACAAGGGCTGCTTGCTGTCATCATTTTATCTGCTGCGATCGTTGGCTGTGGTGTACAGGGCAAGCCAGATAATAACCTGGGAAGCACAGCAGCGCCAACTGCGTCGCCTACCCCGGAACCAACACCCGTATTGAATGAGAAAGAAGCTATTATTTATTTAACCGATGCCGAACTGCTTGAAACAGTTGAACAACCAGTTAAGCTTACCTTTGAAACAGATGCCGATTTGGTGAAAGCGGCAATTGCCGAATTACAGAAGGATGCAGGAGAGAATGCCTTGTCCTTATGGAAACCAATCGAAGTCAAAACCGTAGAGCTTGCTGACGGACTCGTTACGCTTGATATCCATTTGCCGGATGAAGCCCGTCTTGGCGCTCCTGGAGAAATGTTCGTAATTGAGACGCTCAAGAAAACGTTGTTCCAATTCGATTTTGTGAAATCTATTGAACTTTTGGTCGATGGAGCTAAGATTGAAACGCTAATGGGACATGTTGAACTTGAGCATCCGATGAACAAGGAATAATGCAATAACACTGATGGCTTCGCTCCGTCCTTATTTTAGGACGGCGAAGCCGTTCTGCTTAAATCAACACAAACAATCAGGGGGAATATCAACTTATGACAACGCATTTTGCGGGCAAGAAAATATTGATTGGAGCATTGGCTTTTTCATTGGTGGCAGGTAGCGGCGTTATTATCCCAAAACAAGTTCATGCAGCATCCTCTGCACTAACGACACCGTTTAAAGACGTTAGCAGTGGACATTGGGCAGAGAAGCATATCGCCAAGCTGGCGCTTCAGAAAATCATCGAAGGTTATTCGACAACAAGCGGTTCGTTTGTGTTCCGCCCTAGTGAAAACGTAAGCCAGCAAGAAGCTGTTCTTTTGGCGCTGYGGTTTGCGGGTTTAGACAAAAAAGCAGACTTGGACGCTATTATCGGTTTTCCGGCTTCATTTTCCGTCAGTGCCTATTTTAAAGCATACATAACACTGGCCTTCAAAGAAGGTTTGCTTGATCAAGAGGAAGAATTTCAGCTTGCTGCCAAAGACGCAAAAGTTGCATGGGGCACAAAGCCTGCATCCCGTGAATGGGTAACGAAGCTTATGGTCCGTGCCATAGACCAACGGGRGGAAGCGGAGAAGCTGCAAAATACGGCTTCCGGCTTCTCAGACGCCTCCCAAATTAATTCAATCTATAAAGGATACGTAAATCTAGCAGCTAAGCTTGAGCTGGTGAAGGGCGTAACAACCGTAAAATTTGATCCAAAAGCTAACGTAACACGCGCAAGCCTAGCTACAATGTTCAGTCGTGCGGAAAAGCTGTACCCTGTCGCTTATGAAGGACAGGTCGATGGCATCGTATCTCGATTGACAGATACAACCTTAACGCTCTACAGCAACAAAAAGGAAACGAATTATGCCATCAACGCGGACACGCTTTTTTATCATTACAACACAGAAACGCCGATTACGAAGCAGCAGCTGCTTGAGTATGGCGATGTAACTGTTATTGCTAAGGATGGCAAAGCGCTTTATGTTGAGGTGATGGGCGACAAAGTTTATACCAAAACCGTAACAGGCACGCTTGATCGTGTGATTGCTGATGAGAAAAAAATCTATGTGTGGATAAATGACAAGCCTGTTGAAGTTTTTTATGATGACAAGCTCGTTGTCGCAGACAGCGACGGCAAAGCGCTAGCTCTGTCCGCTATCAAAAGAGACAGCCAGATCAGCATCGTGCAGGATTCGTTCCGCGAAACGCCGTTAGCGCTGAAAATCATCGCTGCCCCTCAATCAGCGTCAACGAATGTTAAGGGTGCGTTCTATGGAGCGAGCGGGGACCTAATTACGATTATGCAGGGCACCACGCTCGTATCTAAATTTATGGCAGACACGGTATCGGTAGAGATAGATGGCTTGAGCGGCGCGACTATCGGTGACTTAATCAAAGAAGCCGATCAAGTCGAGCTGACGCTAAATGATTCCGATAAGGTTACGAAGGTTAAAGTCGTGAACCGCAATGTGAAGACGCTGGCGGGCGCGCAAATTGCAAGCTACGTTAATGATAAGAAGCTGTTAACGATCGTTGATGCGAGCGGTGGAAACGCACAGGCGCTATATTTTACGGATAAAACAAGAATTGAATACAGCGGCAATGCGATATCGCTCTCGTCCGCCTACAATTTGCTGACGCTTAACCGTAAAATTGTAATCAGCTATACTGGTAATACGATTGTATCGCTGCAATTCGTGACCAAATATACAGGCTCTTTAGTATCCATGAACGCAGCCAGCAACCTCATGACGATTCGTTTAGACAACGGATCGACCGTAGCTTTGCCTTACAATACCGCTTACGTTGAGCATTCGGCTATTACAAGCGCAGGGTTGAGCGATCTGAAGACTGGCGATTTGCTGACATTGGAATTGAACAATACGCAGGACCGGGTTGCAGCGATTAAAGTACATTCGAATGCCCAGTACGAAGTTGTTTCCGTCGATGCCGGCAGCAAGAAGCTGCGTGTGAAAAACGCGATGACCACTGCATTTGACCTTTCCGTACTCAGTACGGAGCTGACGAATGAAGCGGGGGCTAAATTGACGATAGATCAAATTACAGCGGGAACGCTCATAAATGTTAGCTATACCGGCAAGCAAGCAGCTTCTGCGAGCACCGTAGCTGCAACTTTCGGGAAAGTACAAGCCGTATCGGCGAGCAGCGTAACGATCATAGACCTTGCGGGACAAACGGTCGTATATAACGTCGATGCAGGGTTCACTGCTATCAAAGGCGCTTCCCAGAGCACAGCTACCAGCTTGATTACAGTTGGCGACTATGTCGAGGTTCAGAAGCCTGCCGCAAACAAGACTCAAATTTCAGTAGCCATTGCCGAGAGCCGCATCTTCTCGAACTATAATGTATCCGCGTCACAAATTTGGACAGAGAAAGTGTCGGACGCAGACAACCGGAATTATTTTAACGTAAACAGCAATTCCAAATATTTTTTAAACGGGAATGCCGTTGCCGTGTCAGCTTTTAAGGCGGGCGATGCCATTACGATCTATGGCTTTAGAAATTATGCGATTGCGGTCGTCAAGTAGCAAAATGCTTGAAATTTCATGAATTTGAGCCAGAGATATTTAAATTTTGTGAAAAAACTGCCCATATGGGCAGTTTTTTTATAGAATGTGCTTGATTACGGTTGCGAAGCGTGACAAATTTCGCTACACTTTGAACGATAGTGTTTGATTAGGAGAGAGGACGATGAGTGCGAAACAGAAAATGCGTCATGTGCTGGATATCATAGCGGAGATGTTTCCAGATGCGCACTGCGAGCTTAACCACAGCAATCCGTTTGAGCTTACGATAGCAGTGCTGCTATCAGCGCAATGTACGGATGAAACGGTAAATAAAGTGACGGTGGGCTTATTTGAGAAATATAAGCGTCCTGAAGATTATTTGAACGTTCCGCTGGAAGAGCTGGAGCAGGACATTCGCCGCATCGGCTTGTTTCGAAGCAAAGCTTCCAATATACAAAAGCTATGCCGGATCGTCATCGATAAATATGCCGGGGAAGTGCCGGAAAGCCATGAGGGATTGACCGAGCTGCCAGGCGTCGGCCGCAAAACGGCTAACGTCGTCATGTCAAACGCATTTGGCGTTCCAGCCATTGCCGTTGATACGCATGTGGACCGCGTGACAAAGAGGCTAGGATTTGCAAAGGCGGAGGATTCGGTTCTGGAGGTCGAGAAGAAGCTCATGAAGCTTGTTCCGCGCGAGGAATGGACTTTAACTCACCATAGGCTGATCTTTTTTGGCCGCTATCATTGCAAAGCGCAAAGCCCGCAGTGTCCGATATGTCCGCTGCTTGATTTGTGCAAAGAAGGAAAACAACGTATGAAGCCAGGCTTTAAAACAAAAAATAAGATTATAAAACCTAAAATAGCCAGTGAAGGATGATGACGATGAACTGTATTTCCGTTTACACAAAGAATTTTGAGCTTTTTTCCGATATTTATGAGCAGGTGCTTGAATCTCCGCCAGAGGAGAATGAAGACATCGTCGTGGAAGGCATTACGGTAAGCGGCTCCGGCGACGTGYCTGAGCAGTATATCGAGCGTATGCGCGTTAAACCCGAGGTTGTTGTTATGCGTGATAAAGAACGCAATATCATGATTTTGCAGCACGGCAACGTATTTGAAATTTGCCTGCCGTCTGAAGAAGAGCAAGCCGTTTAAGGAGAAGCAAATGACAGAATTAACGGTGCAAAGCATAGCGGGAGCTTTATCCGAGGCTGCAGGCTTAATGGCAGCTGCGGGAGATAATTTACATGCAAAGCAAGCACAGGAGCTAAACAGTAAGCTGACCGATGGTCTGCTTACTGTCGCTTTTTGTGGACATTTTTCGGCGGGTAAATCAACATTGATCAATCGTTTATGCGAGGCGAAGCTGCTGCCCTCTAGTCCGATTCCGACAAGCGCGAACGTGGTATCCATCCGCGGCGGTGAACGGGCTTATGCAGCTGTTGAGATACTTCGTGACGGCGTTCTCTCCAAAGCGGAGGTGCCGATCGACGAGCTTGATCGCTATTGCGTTGACGGAGAGCAGTTTACTTCGGTATCTATTGTCTATCCAAGCAAGCGTCTCGGGAACCATACCGTGCTTCTTGATACACCTGGTATCGATTCCACCGACGATGCACATCGGATGGCTACAGAATCGGCGCTGCATCTTGCTGACGTCGTGTTTTACGTTATGGATTATAACCATGTGCAATCCGAAATCAATTTTTCTTTTGCGAAGCAGCTGAAGGATTGGGGTAAGCCCTTATACTTTATCGTAAATCAGATCGATAAGCATCGCGACCGCGAGCTTTCTTTCGCCAGTTATCGCCAAAGCGTAGAGGACGCGTTTCATGCTTGGCATTTGGAGCCGGCAGGAATCGTTTATTTGTCGTTGCGCGAGCCGGAGCATCCACATCAGGAGTGGGACCAGCTGATGGAATTGCTAGATCAGCTTCAGATGATTCGAGGGACGCTTTGCGTCTATAGCGTTGACGCTTCCTTGCGCCATTTGGCTGCCAGCCATTTGAAATGGAGCGAGCTTCAAGCGGAGCCTGAACGTGAAAGGCTGCTTGAGGAGGCTGGCGGAGAAGAGGCCGCGGCGCGTGTAACGGCTGAAATGGGAAGGCTGAAGGCTCTCTTGCAAAGCTTGTCCGAGCAAAAAGAGGTTTACCGGGCTCAGTTGCGTAAGGAGCTGCAATCGCTGCTGGATAATGCGAATATTACGCCGGCAGGACTGCGGGATTTGGCCCAGTCGTTTCTGGAGAGCCGCAAACCGGGCTTTAAGGCAGGCTTGCTGTTCGCAGCAGCTAAAACGGCTGCGGAACAAGAACGCAGGCTGCAAGCTTTCAGCGAGGAATTAAACAGCTTAATCAGCGCGTCTATCGATTGGCATGTCAAGCATTTGCTGCGCGGGGAAGCTGAACGTATCGGCTTTAACGGCGAGCGGTTAGAAGATGAGCTTGCGGGCAAGCTGGCTTGGCTGCCTGATTCAGATTGGCTCATTTCGAGAGTAAAAGCCGGAGCGGTGATCGGAAACGAATATACGATGACGTATAGCCGTGACCTGGCCGCGGATGTGAAGGCAGTATATCGCCAGCGGGCGCTAGAGCTTATCGACGCGCTGGCGGATCATGCAGCGGCGGGATTTGAAGCCGCTGCTGCCGATGCAGAGGCACAGCTTGCTGCGCTGCGCGCGCAGGCTGGCGCTCTTCAGGCGCTGGCGGCGATTGCGAAGCGAGCAGGCGAGCATCAGGCGCGGCTTGCCGCTGCGCTGCCTGAAGCACCGGATAGGCCGGTTTTGCCTGCGCCGCGGACTGCGGGCGCGGAAGCCCGTGCGCTGGCGGCGGCTGAGACCGCTGCCGCTGGAGCCGCGGAGCGTGTTGCGCCGGCGAGCGCCGTCGGCGGACGCGGCGGCGCAGGAGCGCCGCCTGGCGCCGCGGCTGGGCGCAGCGCCTTAGCGGGCGGTGCAGCCCTAGCGCAGCAGCACAGCGCTGCTGCGCGCTTAGCGGGCGCCGCGGAGCTGCTTGCGCCGCATGCTGCGCTGGCGGCGGCCGCGCAAGCGATGCGCGAGAAGGCGAAGCGGCTGCAGGACAGCCGATTCACCATCGCGTTGTTCGGCGCCTTCAGCGCCGGCAAATCATCGCTCGCGAACGCGCTGATCGGCGAACCGGTGCTCCCGGTCTCGCCAAATCCGACGACGGCGGCGATCAACCGTCTCGTGCCCCCTACGGCGGAGCACGGACACGGCACGGCGCGCATCGTCATGAAATCGCGCGCCGCAATCGAAGACGACGTGCGCTACTCCTTGGCGCTGCTCGGTGAGAAAGCCGGCATCGACCAGCTGCCTGATGCTGCAGCGCTTATGCGGGCGATTGACCGTCTTACCCCCGATTCGATCGGGGCCGGCGGCCGCCCGCACTACAGCTTCCTGCGCGCAGCCCGCGCAGGCTGGGAAGAGCATGAGCCGCTGCTTGGGCAGCAGCTTTCCGTTGACCAAGCAGCTTACGAGCGCTACGTCGCTGAGGAATCGCGTTCTTGCTTCGTCAGCGAAATCGAGCTGCATTATGACTGCGAGCTCACCGCGCAGGGCATCGTGCTGGTGGATACGCCAGGCGCGGACTCCGTTAACGCGAGACATACGGGCGTGGCCTTCAACTATATTAAAAACGCCGATGCCGTGCTGTTTGTGACCTATTATAACCATGCATTCTCACAGGCCGACCGTCAGTTTCTCATGCAGCTCGGCCGGGTTAAAGATCAGTTTGAGCTCGACAAAATGTTTTTCCTCGTTAACGCAGCGGATTTGGCCGCAGACGAGGAGGAGCTGGCCGGCGTATTAAAGCATGTAGAGACGAACCTGCTTCAGCATGCGATTCGATCGCCTCGCCTATTCCCTGTTTCCAGCCTGCAGGCGCTTGACGGCAAGCTTGACGGAAATGCTGAGCTGCTGAAGCGCTCGGGCATCGAAGCCTTTGAGCACTCATTTCTATCCTTTATTCAGAACGATCTTGGTCGCCTGGCGATCGAAGCGGCGGAGGAGGATCTTAAGCGCTCGGCAGCAACGGTTGCTGGCTGGCTGCAGAGCGCAGAGGGAGATGCCTCTGCGCGGGAGACGGAGCTCAAGGAGCTTCTGCTTGCCGTTAGCGACGCGAAGCGAGAGATCTCTGCACTGCAAGGTACTTCTATGCCGGAGCAGTTAAAACAAGAGCTGAGCGAGCTGCTGTACTATGTGGTTCAGCGCATTCAATACCGTTTTGGCGAATTTTATAATCTGGCCTTTAATCCTGCCTCATTGCAGGATGACGGACGTGACCTGCGTAAAGCGATATGGACATCTTGGCTTGAGCTGCAGCGGCTTGTCCAGCTTGAGCTGTCACAGGAGATGTTGGCCACTTCTTTGCGAATGGAACGCGGCGTTCATACCCAGCTGCAAAAGCAATATGCCAGCACAGCGCAGCGCCTAGAATCGTCTATCGCTTCTTACAGCGCAATCCCATATTCGCCTGCGTCACTGCCAACGCCAGATGAGCCTGCGGCCTGGGAAGCGGACTCCATTGACGCAAAGCTTCTTTGGAGCCGATTCAAATCTCCGCGCCAATTTTTCGAGGGAGAGGGCAAAGGCTTGCTCCGCAAAGAGCTTGAAACTTTGCTTGCCCCATCGTTAAATGGTTGGATGGCAGAGCAAACCTATCTTTGGACATCGCTTTATGAGCAGATTTGGCTCAATGCAGCCGAACATGCCGGAAGCCGGCTTGAAGCGGATATGCTTGCCTATGAAAACGGCAAGCGGGTTTCATTAACTGGAAGCGCGGATATTGCGGAGTTGAAAAATCTTTACAAGCAATTAATTCATCTCTAATTGTCAATGGAACTTCATTGTTCTATCGCATTAACAGCTGAATGCTTTTGCGGACTTGCTTTAAGTCTGCAAAAGCTTTTTTTGTTTTTGTGTGTTTCTGTGCAAAAAGTGAGCAATTGGCACATATTTGTAATGATTTAGGACCATTTGGGAGCATTAACCGTTTCCAATTTACATATCGCGACTATAAGCGGACTCAATCTCCTATATGAATATTTATACTGTTTGCTCGCATTTCACGATGCTGATAATATTCACTCATGCTTACAAAATAGATACGGGGAGATGGATTTACTTGGACGTTTTAAGGCAGTTGAAAGCATTCTATTGGGCGGAACGAAAGTTTTTGTTCTCTTCCATATTATGCTTAATGTGCGCTACGGCGCTCGGACTTGTCTATCCGAATTTGCTGCGTTACCTTATTGATGATGTGATCACGCCACAGAAATTCGAATTGGTACCTGCGCTTGCGTTTACGGTGGTTGGAGTCGTTTCATTTAAAGGCTGTATGCAGTTTCTACATGGATTTTTTGGCGGTCGACTCGGAAACCGAGTGGCATTCCGCTTGCGGAACGCTTTGTATGACAAGCTGCAAACACTGTCGTTTCAATATTATGACAAGGCGAAGACGGGTGACCTCATGTCACGTCTGACAGCGGATCTTGAAGCGATCCGGAACTTTATCGGCTTCGGTTTTGCTCAAATTTTGAACATGGTACTGATGATTGTTTTCGGCGGCGCCATGATGCTTTCGATCCATTGGCAGCTAACGCTGATTACGCTGGTAACCATCCCGCTGCTCGGCTTTGCGGCCATTCGCTTCGAGCGCAATATTCATCCCGCATTCCGTGAAATGCGTCAGGCGATGAGTAATCTTACCACAGCGGTTCAAGAGAACATAACCGGTGTACGCACGGTCAAATCCTTTGCTAGAGAATCGCATGAGGTAACCAAATTTTCGGTGCGAAGCGAAGCGTATCAAACGAACCAAGTCGGCGCAGCAAAGATTTGGGCCAAATTTTTCCCAGTCATGGAGCTTGTCGCTAACTTAAGCGCTGTCATCCTGCTCGTCACCGGTGGTATTCTCGTTATTAACGGTTCGCTTAAGCTTGGCGAATTCGTCGCATTCTTCAGCTTGATTTGGTACATTATCGGTCCGATGTGGGGACTTGGATTTCATATCAACAACTACACGCAGTTTAAAGCTTCAGGCGAGCGCGTGCTTGGACTGTTGAATGAACATGTCCACGTCAAAAACACGGAGCATGCGATTGAGGTCAGCAATGATTCCGTGAAAGGGCATGTACGCTTTGATCATGTTACGTTCAGCTATCCGGATAAATCGCCGGCCGTGACGGATTTGGTCATCGATGCGCCAGCAGGCTCCGTTATCGGGTTTCTGGGAGCAACCGGCTCTGGTAAATCGACGATCATTCAGCTGCTGATGAGAGCTTACAATGTAAAAAACGGAACGATCACACTGGATGGCATTGACATCCGCAACTTGGATGTTGCCAGCCTTCGCCGTTTGATTGCACCGGTATTCCAAGAAACGTTCTTGTTCTCGGCGTCGATTAAAGACAATATCGCATACGGCGTGCGCGACGTAACACCGGAACAAATCGAATACGCTGCAAAGCTTGCCAAGGCGCATGAATTTATCATGGAGCTGCCGCTTGGCTACGATACGATCGTCGGCGAAAGAGGCATGGGCTTATCCGGCGGACAGAAGCAGCGGATCGCAATCGCGAGAGCACTCATTAAAAATCCGCGCATTCTCATCTTGGATGACGCGACCAGCGCCGTTGACATGGAAACCGAGCATGAAATTCAAGCGGGCTTTAAGGAACTGATGGCTGGGCGAACAACCTTCATTATTGCTCACCGGATTTCTTCGCTCCGACATGCCGATGAAATTATCGTCCTGGATAAAGGCCATATCGTGCAGCGGGGCACCCATGCGAAATTAATAGCTCAGCAAGGCCCTTATCGGGATACTTACAACATTCAATATGCTGATTATCCGCTTGATGATACAACATTGACTGCGGGGGCGCATGATCGGAAAGGGAGTACCGTATAATGAGCACGAGTGCCAAAGCAAAGGTTAGCAACAAAAACGAACGCTTCATTTATCAAGACGATGAATTGATCGAAAAGCCCTTTAACTGGGGACAGCTGCGCAGATTGTTCATGTACATGAAGCCTTATACGAAGCAATTAATGCCGGTAATTTTTATGATGATTTTGGGTACCATGACGCGTCTAGGCGTACCGGCGCTTGTCATTCTGGCGATCGATGAAGCAATTGCTCCGGCGAATGGAGCAACGAGCGTACCTAAGCTGCTTATCATCGCGGGCGTCATGCTTTTATTGTATATTATCCAATGGGCATCCAATACGTACCGAATCAAATATACGAATATTATCGGACAAAAGGTGATCTATGATTTAAGGAATCATTTGTTCCAGCATATTCAAAAGCTCAGCTTCCGCTTCTACGATAAGCGGCCGGCGGGTTCCGTGCTTGTCCGCGTAACAAACGATGTTAATGCGCTGCAGGATTTATTTACKAACGGGGTCGTCAACCTTTTGATGGACTGCGTTCAGCTGTTCGGTATCGTAATCATCCTGCTCGTTTGGAACTTCAAACTCGGCATAGCCGTGATGATAACCGTTCCGCTTATGTTCCTCGTCTCAACGACCTTGCGCAAAAGAATTCGTTTCGCTTGGCAGGACGTTCGGATTAAGCAGTCGCGAATCAATTCCCATTTGAATGAAAGTATTCAAGGGATGAAGGTTACGCAGGCTTATGTGCAAGAAAAAGATAACATGAGTTTCTTTGACCATATGAATACGATCAACGTAAAATCATGGAACAAAGCGTCGGCGATGAACCAAGCATTTGGACCCGTCATTGAGATTACCTCCGCAATCGGAACCTTTATTCTATTCTGGTACGGCGCTCATCTCATTCAAGTCGGCGCGATTACAGTAGGTTTGCTAGTCGGATACGCCAACTATATCGGTAACTTTTGGGACCCGATCAACCGTCTCGGACAAATGTATTCCCAGCTCCTTATCGCTATGGCATCATCGGAACGAATCTTTGAATTTATTGACGAAGAGCCGACGGTTGCCGAATTAACGCAGGCGAAGCCGCTGCCTAAAATTAAAGGCGCAGTTAAGTTTGATCACATTGTGTTCGAGTATGAGAAGGGAAGGCCGGCGCTTAAGAACGTGACGATTGATGTGAAAGAGGGTCAGTCTATCGCGCTCGTTGGCCACACCGGATCAGGAAAAAGTACGATCATCAACCTGCTCTGCCGCTTTTATGACCCCGTTGAAGGCCGCGTGCTGATCGATGGTATCGATATTCGCGACGTAACGATTGAGAGCCTGCGTTCGCAGGTAGGGATCGTTCTGCAGGATACGTTTATATTTGCAGGCACGATTCGTGACAATATCCGCTATGGCCGATTGAACGCAACGGACGATGAAGTGGTGAAAGCAGCTCAAGCCGTAAATGCGCATGATTTCATTATGGGGTTGCCTGACGGGTACGATACCCAGGTTGAAGAGCGCGGTAACGTACTTTCGATGGGACAACGTCAGCTGCTCTCGTTTGCAAGGGCTTTGCTGGCTGACCCGCAAATCTTGATTTTGGATGAAGCGACGGCAAGCATCGATACAGAGACGGAGCTAAAAATCCAAGAGGCGCTTAAAGCGCTGCTTGCAGGACGCACGTCGTTTATGATTGCCCACCGTTTGTCGACGATCCGTCATGCGGATGAAATTATCGTGCTTGATCATGGTCGAATCGTTGAGCAAGGCAATCATGAAACGCTTATAAACAAACGCGGCGTTTATAATGGATTAATCGAGGCGCAGTATCGTTTTCTGTAAAAATGGTTGATTTTTCATCAAGGAACCTCCACAATGGAAGAAAAAACGAACCGAGGCGTTTGCCCAAGCCGATCATGGCTTGGGTAAACGATTCGATTTGCTTCCAGGAGGTTCTTTTTCTTTATGTATGGATCACCCTTAACAACGAATGCCCGTAAATTGCTGCTGCTAGGCTCAGGCGAACTTGGGAAAGAGGTTGTAATAGAGGCACAGCGTCTAGGCATCGAGACGATTGCCGTTGACCGCTATGAGCATGCGCCTGCCATGCAGGCCGCGCATCGCAGCTATACAACCGATATGCTGAACGGCGCTGAGCTGCGCCGCATTATCGAGTTGGAGAAACCGGATTATATCGTTCCGGAGATCGAAGCGATTGCAACGGAAACGCTGCTGGAGCTTGAGAAGGAAGGACATCGCGTCATCCCGACGGCGAGAGCAGCTTGGCTCACGATGGACCGTGAAGGCATACGCCGTTTGGCTGCGGAAACGTTAGAGCTCCCGACGGCGCCTTATCGTTTTGCCGATACGCTTGACGAATTGCGGCTTGCCGCGGAAGCGCTTGGATTTCCATGCGTCATCAAGCCGATTATGAGTTCATCGGGCAAAGGGCAAAGCGTATGCCGTTCTGAAGCAGAGCTTGAAGCATGCTGGAGCTATGCAATGGAAGGTGGACGTGCGAAGAAGCAGCGAATTATCGTAGAAGGCTTCGTTACGTTCGAATCCGAAATTACATTGCTGACCGTTCGTTCGGTCTCAGGGACAAGCTATTGCCCGCCAATTGGCCATGTTCAGAAGGATGGCGATTATATTGAATCCTGGCAGCCTCATGAAATGACGGAGGAGCAAATCGCGCAAGCGGAGGCCATTGCACTGCGTATTACAGACGAGCTCGGAGGTTATGGCCTATATGGGGTTGAGCTGTTCATAACAAAGGATGGCGTGTTGTTCAGCGAAGTGTCGCCTCGTCCGCATGATACGGGAATGGTCACGATGGCGACACAGGATCTATCTGAATTTGCACTTCATGTGAGAGCAATACTAGGTTTTCCAATTCCAACGATCCGCTTGCTGACACCAGGTGCTTCACGCACCTTAAAAGCAGACAGAAAGTCCACCGATTTCCGCATCGGCGGAATTGAAGAAGCGTTGTCTGTTCCGAATACACAGGTTCGATTATTCGGTAAGCCAGAGACAAAGGTAGGAAGACGCATGGCCGTTGCTCTTAGCTCTGCATCTGACGTCGAGCAGGCACGTGATCTGGCTCGTACGGCTGCCGAGGCGCTTTATATCGAATACGGCAAATAATAATTCGCAAAAATTAGATCGTTTTCAAGGGGATAATGCCTTGGAAACGATTTTTTTTATGTTTTTTTCACATTATGTCATATAACCTGACATGAACATAAAGAGTCTCGTATCTCCGACCGATATAAGAAGTAGACCAGAGAATAAGGATAAGGTGGGGGAAATTATGTTTGTATATGTATTACGTCCGTTTTCAGCTTTTATGTCGAGGCTTCGTTATGGACAAAAGTTTGCTTTCGTTAGTTTGTTGATGGCTATTCCGATTGCAATGCTGCTTGTCATATGGCTGAGCGAGCAGCAGCAAGAGCTAGCCTTTATTGAAAAGGAGCGGATAGGCGCTTCGCAAATCAATGAAGTCATGCCGTTCATGCTGCTGGTTCAGCAGCACCGGGGATTGGCAAATGGTTATTTAAACGGTAATGCGCAGTCCATATCAGAATTAGATAAGAAAGAGCAAGAGATAACCGAACTTTTAGCTTTGATGGAGAAGTCGGAGCGCCTGCAAGAATTCCCGGATTCCTATCAAAAATGGACATCGCTCAAATCGGATTGGAATCAACTTGCGGGAAACTTCCGTACGTTGACGCCCAAGGATAGCTTTGACAAGCATTCTTCATTAATCGATCAAGTAGAAGAGCTGATCGTAAGCTATTCAGACGAATCGGGCTTGTCCCTCGATACAGAAATGGATTCTTTTTATTTAATGATTATGCTCGTTCAGCAGCTCCCCGTGTTAATGGAGAATACAGCGGTTATTCGCGGACAAGGCAACGGTGTACTCGTATCCAAGCAGCTGTCAGAGGAAATGAAAATTAATTTGCTGCTTGAAATGGCCAAAATGGATGCTGCCTTCAAAGATCTCAATAAATCACTTGCTATTGTCACAGCATTGGACACGGAGCTTAACAAGGAAATACGGTTAACCGGAGAGCAATCGATTGAAGCAACCAACAAGTTTCAAACACTCGTAAACACGGAAATTATAGAAGCTTCCGCGATTAAAAAGAGTGGTGAAGATTTTTTTGCTGAGGGGACGGCGACTATAGGCGTACTCAATCAAATGTTTACCCGCGTTAATGATGAGCTGGATCGAATATTATCGGCACGCAAAGGGGAGCTGAATCATAGCCGAAATTTCATTCTTGCCGTGACGCTGTTGTCATTGCTGCTTGCAGCCTTGTTTTATGCAGGTTTTTATCGAAATGTCATAAATACGGTCAATGCGCTAAAAAAACGCGCGCAGGAAATGTCAATGGGGGATTTATCGTATGAGCTTCAATTAAATACGAGAGATGAACTGCAGCAGGCGGGTCATGCTTTCAATGAAATGCTGCATTCGCTGAATGAGCTGCTGCGGCGCAATCAACGCATCTCAGAGAAAGCAGCGGCATCCTCCAGTCAATTAATGGATATATCGCATGAGTCAACTTCTGCAATGAAGCTTATCGCGACCGCGATTCAAAGCGTCTCCAGCGGGACGGAGCTGCAAAGCTTTTCGACTAACGAAACGGCAACCGCAATGAATGAGATGGCAATCGGGATTACGCGAATCGCAGAGGCAGCCTCTGAGGCAGCTGATGCCGCGGCGAAGGCAAACGAGAAACTGCGGCTTGGAGATGAGCAGTTGGAAGAGACTGCCCTGCAAATGAACAGCATTAAGAGCACGCAGGTGGAATCCGCACAAATCGTCGCGAAGCTTAACGAGCATTCCGTCCAAATTGGTCAAATTGTTGTGACGGTCATGTCGATCGCTAAACAAACGCAGCTGCTTGCGCTTAATGCGAATATTGAAGCAGCAAGAGCCGGAGAGCATGGGCGCGGATTCAGTGTTGTAGCCTCTGAGGTAGGCAAGCTTGCGGAGCAAACGGCTCATTCAGTGGACTCTATATCTCATTTGCTGTCGTCAGTTCGGATGCAAGTTGATGAAACCGTGCTTGCGATGGATGCCATGCGCGAGGAAACAGACACGGGACTTCAAGCGATTGGGCGTACGCAGCAAACAATGAGCAGCATTTTGATAGACATTAGACAGATGAGTGATCAGGTTCAGGAGGTTTCGGCTGCCTCTGAACAGATCTCGGCTGGAATGGAGCAGGTTACGGCAGCTATCGGCGAGGTTGCAAGCGTGTCGCATAAAACATCAGATGATGCGGAAACCATGGCAGCGGCAACAGAACAGCAGCTGGCCTCTATGGAGGAAATTCAAACCTCCGCGGAAGCGCTGAGTATAATGTCCCGGCAATTGCAGGAGGATTTAAGCCGTTTCGTACTTGCAAGTGAATGAAAAGCAGGCTATTATAATTAACGATCATTTTAATTGCTGGAAAGCATAATCATACGGTTGGAGTGCTCTCTGATCATTAAAGGCAGGTGTTTACTCGGTGGGTAAGAAACAAAAGAAAATCTCTTCACCGATGTCGAAATCAGCTCCGAAAGCGGAGTCGGATAACGGTTTGACGCTCAAGGATTTATTGAGCAGCGAAATGCTTAACAAGCTGAAAGCGCAAGCGGATGAGATGAAGCAGACGGAAGCCGCGCGGAAGGAAGAGCTGCGCAAGCAGGAGGAAGAAAAGAAAAAGCAGGAACAAAAGCGCTTAGAAAATGATTTCTCGTATTTGCTTGAGAATAGCGATCCGAATTGGTCTAAGCATAAATAGCAAATACATGGTTGTTTTTATCCATGCATGCCAATAAGCTCATGAAAAGCACCTTCGGGTGCTTTTTTATATATATAAGAATTTATATGTTTTCACATATAAATGTGCTTATATATCTCCGCGAAACGACTGCTTTTGCCACAGAGTACGGCGACAGCTGTTTACGCTTGTTTTTAGGTGTAAAAGCTCCTTTACTGGAGAAGATCTAATCCTCATAATAAGGCTTTAAATGGCATGTCCAGCAGCATGATGAAGAAGGTTGTTTAGATAGTCCACTATTACAAAAAATTTCGAATATTAAACTGTAACCGTATTCATTAGTATTGAAATCAGGAACAAAACATTAAAGACGCTCGATATTACAAGGGAGGTATACCATGAAACAAAATAGTAAGACGTTATCCGTCCTTATTCTGGCCATTTTTATGCTGGCAACTCTGCTTGCTGGATGCTCGGTCGGCTCTAACAAGGAAAACGCGGCAGAGCCTTCGCAAACCGAAAAAACAACAAGCCCCGAGAACAACAAGAATGAACCGGCAAATGTACAAGCAGATGATACGAAAGAACCGGTTAAACTGAAATTCACATTCTGGGGAAGCCCGCAAGAGAAAACGGCAATTGAGCAGGCTACGAAAAAGTTTACAGAAAAATATCCTTGGATTACGGTTGACGCGATTCATATCCCGGAGGCGGATTACGATGCGAAGATCACCGCAATGGTAGCGGGGAATGACTCCCCGGATCTTGGCTATATGCATGGGGAGCTGGCGGATCCGTGGCAGAAGGAAGGCAAATTCGTTAATATGTTCGAGCTGCTGGACAAAGACGACGAATTGAAGCGAGAAGATTTCTTGGATTATATTTGGTTCAAGTCTTCCGAGGACTTCGCTTATGGAATCAGCACAGCTGGGGAGACGTTCGGACTGTTTTATAATAAAGACCTCTTCGAAACGGCAAAACAAGCCTATCCGCCGTCCAAACCGGAGGAAGCTTGGGACTGGGATCAATTCGTCGAAGTGGCCAAAAAGCTAACGCTGGACAAAAACGGCAAGAATGCTTCGGAAGAAGGCTTTGATCCGAATAATATCAAGCAGTACGGCGTGTCGTTCGAAACATGGCATGGACCGATCCACGCAACCGTCATTAACAATGAGGGTGAATGGATAACGAAGGACGGCAAGTTTGGGTTTAGTGAGCCGCAAGCAACGGAAGCGATTCAAAGACTTGCTGATCTGATCAATGTTCATCATGTTGCGCCTTCGCCGGTGCAAATGAAATCGATTCCGTCGCAAGCGGTCGCGCTGCAATCCAAGCTAGTTGCCATGTCTATGCACGGACAATGGATCAACCTTGATCTTGGAGCAGCCAAAGTTAACTACGATATCGGCGTTCTTCCGAAAATGAGCCGTTCCGTTCCAATGGGCATCAGCGGAGCCTCCGTCATTTACAAATCCAGCAAGCATCTGGATGAAGCCTGGCTGTTAACGAAGTTTTTGGAAAACCCGGAAGGCTCTCTTGACCTGTACAGCGGCGGATTATGGATGCCGACCATGACGAAATGGTATACCGAGCCGGAGCTTATTGCCAAATGGGCAGAGAATAACCCGGCGCATCCAGCCGGCTTCAAGGATGCGATGATGAACAATTTGCTGAACAACGGCGTGCCTAATGGATCCTACTATATTAAAAACTTCTCCAAGGTGAACGCCATTACGTTCTCTGGTATGGATGAAGTATGGCTTGGCAGGAAAACAGCCGCAGAAGCCATGAAAGAAATCGAAGCGAAGGTGCAGCCGGAAATTCAAGGGAGATACGATGTAAGCCCATAAGCTAGAGGAGGAGAATTTCTATCCGGGCGACCAGCAATGCCGGTTGCCCTAACCTAACAAAAGTTTGGAGAGAGCAACTATGAAATCAATAGCGGGCTTCCGGGAACGCTCGATCGTGCAGGAGCGTGCCGGCAGAAAAAAGCGTTCATCCAAGGAGTTCGGCTACGGCATACTTTTCGCGTCACCTGTATTGCTGGGCTATCTCATTTTCGTCATCGTACCGATTGTGGCAACGCTGTACCTTAGCTTCACCTCGTACAGCGTTGGAACGACGCCGAAATGGCTGGGGTTCGATAATTACGTCCATTTATTCGAGGGAGCCGATCCTTTTTTCTATCCGGCAGTAAAGGCAACCCTCTATTATGTGGGGCTGAGCGTACCCCTTGGCATAATTCTATCTTTCTTTGTAGCGATCTTGCTTAACCAGAAAATCGTGGCCAGAGGATTTTTCCGCAGCGTATTTTATTTGCCGGTCATCATTCCGCTCGCTGCCTCGTCGATGGTATGGATGTGGCTGCTCCAGCCGGATTTCGGTATCGTCAATTATGCGCTGGATTCGGTTCATTTGCCATCCTCGAAATGGCTGGGCGATACGACATCCGTAGTGCCGACGCTTATTTTGTTCAGCTTCTGGACACTGGGGAACACGATTGTTATTTTTTTGGCAGGCTTGCAAGGCATTCCCTCTCATCTCTATGAAGCCATCGACATTGATGGCGGAAATGCATTTCATAAGCTCATATACATCACGATCCCGATGAGTTCTCCTATTATTTTCTTCAATACGGTCATTGCCTTTATTAACGGCTTTCAGACCTTTGTCCAGCCAGCTGTCATGACGCAGGGGGGACCGAACAATTCAAGCTTGTTTTATGTGCTTTACTTGTTTAATGAAGGCTTCAAATCTTCCCGAATGGGGAGCGCAAGCGCAATTTCGGTTCTGCTGTTTATCGTTATCGTATTATTTACCGCGATCATTTTCTTCTTCTCCAAATCATTTGTCTATTACGAAGGAAAGGGGGGGAAGAGATGAGAAAGCTTCCTGTTCTGCAGCGCTGCGTCATTTACGCATTGCTGCTCGCGGGTACCGTGTTTTGTTTATTTCCGATATTTTGGATGCTTCGTACTTCGTTGATCGGAATGGGTGATCTTTATCAGATGCCGCCGACTATTTTTCCAGAATCACTCAGCTGGGAAAATTACAAAACGGCTCTTGAAGCTTATCCATTCGAGCGGTTTTTCGTTAACAGCACGATTGTAACCGGATCCGCTGTCGTAGGCGTGCTGCTTTCAAGCTCGATTTGCGCATACAGCTTCTCTCGGATCGATTGGAAGGGCAGAGATAAGGTGTTCGGTTTTATTCTGTCTGGTTTAATGATTCCGTTCTTCGTGGTCATGATTCCGCAGTTTGTTTTCTGGAATGCGCTGCATCTGACGGACACGTTCGTACCGCTTATTGCGCCATCTTGGTTCGGAGGCGGCGTGTTTAATATCTTTTTGCTTCGCCAGTTTTTTCTCAGTATTCCGAGAGACCTGGATGAAGCGGCTAAGGTTGACGGTGCCGGACATTTCCGTATTTATTGGCAGATCATTTTGCCGGTAGCGAAGCAAGCCATGATTGTCGTAGGTTTGTTGACGTTTCTCGCCAATTGGAATGACTATCTCGGGCCGTTAGCCTTTATCACCTCGGAGAAAAATTATACGCTCATGCAAGGACTTACACTGTTCCAAGGCTCTTATTCGGCACAGTGGCATCTCATGATGGCAGCCACCGCCGTCATTGTCATCCCATCGCTAGTTATCTTCTTCATCGCGCAGCGGCATTTCATTGAAGGAATTGCGATGACCGGCATTAAAGGATAATGACGTCAAAAAACGCATAACGCTCACGCTTGTCATGCTGCTAGCTGCAAGCAGATAGGATTCGCATTATAAAGTAAGCGCTTTCATCTATGCTTGTTTGGAAATTATAAAAACTATTGGAGGAGATTCTATCATGTCACGATCGAAAAAAAGGATAAAGCGAACCGTTTCCCTCGCCTTGGGACTTGCGCTTGTCTTCGGGAGCATCCCACCGCTCGCATCAGCGGCCAATAATCCTGGAATGCCCGTCTTTAAAAGCTCGGGCACCGTTATTCCGCAGGAGCCAGCAGCCTATTCACCTGAACAAAGCATGATGCAAGCCATCTACGATATGGAGAAAAACGGTACTGATTTCTGGATGGATCGGTTGTTGGCGCGTCCCGGCAACGATCCTGCCAGAGAGGCTCGCGGGGTAGATTTAATGACCCGCGGCAGAGCCTTGTATATGAAGGAGCACACGCCGGGCACGATCGGCTTTGCCGGAAGGACAGCTTACCAGGATGTGCTTGGCGGCAATGCTTATACGGTTACGTTCAGTGGCTTGACTTTAACGGAGGATGTCAGCAAACGGCTGCAAATGCCTAGCCATTGGAGAAGCGAGCATAATGCGCAAGGATTAAACGTCGTGCAGCGCAAATTTATTACGGATAATAACGTTGCGATAACGCTGCTTGACCTCAAAAATACAAGTGCGGAAGCCAAATCGGTAACGATGACAGTTAATCCTTCGTTCGTATCCAAGGCAGAAGGCGATGAGCTAACGGGTGTGGTCAATTCCGCCCGAAATCTAACGAAAATTATGACGCGTATATCCGGCAGCGGGATGTCAGCTGCGGATAACAAGCTTACTCGGACGATAAGCATTCCGGCCGGAGCAACGCTGCAGGCTAATGTGGTTATGGGATTCACCACGACTGAAATTCCGGAATCGCTGACGGAGTATAACGTCTACAAAGGTCTAAATAATGATGATGCGCTTGCGAAGCAGACGCAGGATTATAACAAATGGTGGGCGGATAATGTACCGTATATCGATGTCCCTGATGAAAACATTAAGAAAATCGCGTATTACCGGTGGTGGCTGAACCGTTTCAACTATCTTGATGCCAACATCCCCGGAAATGACTTTCAATTTCCTACCTCAATAGAAGGCGTACTGGGCTACAATAATGCGATCGTATTGACGCAGCCCATGCACATTCAGGATCTTCAATATTTGCGTAATCCCATGTATTCGTATGGGAACTGGGTATCGGTGGGCGAAACCTCCAACGGCGGCGCTTTTACCGATAACCCGGGCATGCCGGACAATTGGAACAATTACTACACCCAATACCTATCGGAAGCGGCATGGAACAGCTACAAAATTCATGGCGGGCAGCCCGAGATTATCGGTAACTTAGCTCATTATGCGGAGAAGGACGTTGCTGGTCAGCTCTATCGCTTCGATACTAACAACAATGGCGTCATTGCATACGACTGGGGAGCATTAACTGGAAACGATGCGGATGCCGTCTCTTTTCACTGGAAATCGGGCAATCAAGAGCGGGCAGAGGGCGCATACGTTTATGGAGGAGCGAAAGCGGCAGCCGAAATGTACGGGTTCCTAGGTAATGAGGATAAGGAAGCCGAGCTTGGCGCAATAGCTGCGGACATTCAAGAAGGCATAATGGAAGAGCTTTGGGACGAAGAAGATCAAGTATTCAAGCACCGCCATATCAGCTCGGACGAACTTAATCCGTGGAAAGAAATTAACAATTATTATCCGTTTACCGAAGGCGTACCGCCAAACGAGGATACGTACAAGGAGGCTTTCCGCTTATGGCAGGATGCAGCCGAATATCCGATCTTCCCGTTTTTCACGGCGAATCAGAAGGATAAAGCAGCTGCAGCGGCCCAAGGGGAAGCGGGCTCCAACAATTTTTCGACCATCAACTCAACGGTAACGTTCCGTTTGTTCGCGAAAGCGCTTCGGGATTATCCATCGGAATACATTACGGCAGATATGTATAAGCAGCTGCTTTATTGGGTGGCTTGGGCGCAATATTACGATGGGGATACGCGCTATCCGGATGCCAATGAATTCTGGGCGAACTGGAATCCTGCTACTCAAAAAATCGATTATCGCTCTTGGATTCATCACAATATTCTTGGGAATTACAATTATACCTTAATCGAGGACGTGGCAGGCTTTCGTCCAAGGCTGGACAAAAAAATCGAGCTTTGGCCGCTAGATATCGGCTGGGATCATTTCACGGTTAACAATCTGAACTACCATGATCAGGATTTGACGATTGTATGGGATAAGCCAGGGGACGGCACGACGCATAACGGTACTGCTCCTGAGGGTTATTCCGTATTTATCGACGGCGAGCGTGCTTTCACGGCGGATAAACTCGTTCAGCTGGTCTGGGACCCGGATACAGGCAAGGTTGAATTCCCGGACGACGACGGAACGGTAATTTTTGAAAGTACAATGGACCAAATGAAGGAAGCAAAGGATGTTGCGCTGACAGGCGACAGAATGGTAGACATGTTCCAGAAGGCGGGCATCGACCTAGATCCAGAAACGGCTGGCTTCCCGAATCTAGTCGCAGCAGAAGGAGTAAAGCAATCCGCTTCGTTTGTGGCAGCGGGTACGAAAGTTAGCGACGCGGTGGACGGTTTCACGATATCCGGAACATCCAAGCCGCGTGAAGCTGCCTTCACGCCGCCGATCTGGGGGAGCAAAGGCTCGCCAAATGCGACGGATTGGTATGAAATTGATTTCGGGCAGCAGACGGCATTTGATAATGTGAAGCTTTACTTTTACAACGATCGTTTAGCTTCCGGAGGCTACAGTGAGCCATCCATGTACAAGGTCGAATATTTCGACGGTGCGCAGTGGCTGCCTGCCCAGAAGCCGTATAAGCTGCCGAAGATCCCTCAGGCGAATTTGAACGAAGTACAGTTCCCGGCTGTTACAGCCAGCAAAATGCGGGTAACGATGACGCATAAGGGAGCGAACAAAACGGCGCTAAAAGAAATTCAAGTGTATCATACTGGCATTATTCCTCCTGTTCCGGTTAATGAGAAGCCGGAGGTCGCGGCAGCGCAAGATAGCGGACCGAAGCTGCCGCTGCAAGCAAAGCTAATCGGAAGCGCAGTGGATGACGGATTGCCAGACGGCAGCGTCTCGGTGAACTGGAGTAAGCTAAGCGGTCCGGGGAACGTCGTGTTCGCCAATCCGAAGGAAGGAAGCACAACCGCAACCTTTACGGTCGCTGGAACCTACACGTTAAAATTTGAAGCAACCGACGGCGAGCTCTCGTCCGATACTGAGCTGACGGTCGTTGTTGATCCTTTGCCATCGGAAATTAACGTGGCGACCTTCGCGACGCCGACAACCTCCTTCGTATCAAGCTGGGAGTCACTTGCTGCGGTCAATGACGGCTTGGATTGGCCAAATTCGAATCCGCCGAACGGCGTTTCCGCAGGTGGAATTCCGAGATATGGCAACTGGAGCCAGCAAGGGACGCAATGGGTGGAATATACATGGAGCAGCCCGGTGAAAATCGGAAAAGCTTCTGTCTCTTGGATGGATGACGGCGGTGGCGTGAAGCTGCCAACCTCTTGGAAGCTGCAATATTGGGACGGCACTAAGCTTGTGGATGTGGCTGAGCCTACAGCTTACGGCTTAACCAAAAACGGTTACAACAACGTCCAGTTCAAACCCGTGACGACGACTAAGCTGCGTATCGTCATGGTCAGCAATAATGCATCGACAGGAATTTTGGAATGGAAAGTGTTAGCTGAACCGCCTGTAAGCGTGAAAGCTGTCAAAGTACCGACGCTCGTTGGCGAGCAGCCGCTATTGCCAGCCAAAATCGAGCAAACGTACGCTGATGG
Organism: Paenibacillus sp. 01T443; assembly: GCF_056398325.1. Lineage (NCBI taxonomy): Bacteria > Bacillati > Bacillota > Bacilli > Caryophanales > Paenibacillaceae > Paenibacillus > Paenibacillus sp. 01T443. Next base: position 182,341 of record NZ_JBFTPE010000001.1, on the reverse strand, counting down.
TTCCATACAAGCTGGTAAGGTGACTTGGTTCCCTATAGATCCAGAGCTTCTGCAAAATCCAGGCTCCTCGTTCAAGGTGACGGGAATCATCGAAGGTTCGACGCTGCAAGCGGAAGCTACCGTATATGTCAGGGTCACAAACGCTGTGCAGGTGACCAATATTACCGATATTAACGCGGTTACTTCCGTGGGCAAGGCTCCGGTACTGCCTTCGGCAGCCGATGTTTTATACAACGACGGTTCATGGGATAACGTAAGCAGCATCATTACCTGGGATACCATTGCACCGGAGTCTTATGCTCAGATCGGCCAGTTTATCGTAGAGGGCTCTATCTCAGCCTCGACGACAAAGGTGAAGGCATACGTTTCGGTCACCGGAGGCACGGTGACAGCAATCGGGGCCGTACAGGTTACAACTTCAGCCGGCGTGGCACCGACGCTGCCAGCCAAAGTAGTCGTGACCTATGAAGGCGGAGCAAGCGCAGATCTGTCTGTTACATGGGACGCGATTGCTCCAGCAGCTTACGCGCAGCCGGGCTCTTTTAAAGTAAACGGAACCGTTACAGGTACGACAAAGAAGGCAGAGGCAACCGTCACCGTTACGGAAGCGCAGAACGCGGCAGCCGCGACTCTCAGCGGACCGGAGAAAATAGAAGGCGGAGAAGCCTTTGATGTCGTTCTCGGTATTAGCGGTGCGGATCAATCGATTTTCGCCGAAGATATTGTAATCGCGTTTGATGCCGATAAGCTTGAATGGCTTGGCGCAGAGGATGAGCTGTTGAACGAACATTTCGCCCTCGTCGGTGAAACTCAGAAGGATGGAGAAATTCGTCTCATCACCGCAAAAATCAACGCCGCAGGCTCAGAGGTAAACGGCCCGCTCGTTAAGCTTTTGTTCAAAGCTAAGGATACGGATAGCGGAGCAATGGCAAATATCACGATAATGAAAGCGACTGCCGCTGATGCAGCGGGGCTGGAGACGGTGCTTGCGGGAGCCGGGTATAGCATTCAAATTAACGGTGTGAATAAAGCAGTGCTCCGCTCACTTATTACGGAAGCGCAGCAGGCGCATGATGCAGCAGTCGAAGGTACGAAGGTTGGCCAGTATCCTGTCGGTTCCAAAGCTGCGCTTCAAGCGGCTATTCAAGCAGCGCAAGCCATTGTTGCTAAGAGCGGCGTAACTTCTGCTCAAATCGAGCAGGCCGTCCAGCAATTGAATGACGCACTGCAATTGTTCAAAGCTTCAATCATCAAAGCACTGCCAGGCGATGTGAGCGGCGATGACAAGGTGAGCGTTGGCGATCTTGCAATCGTAGCGGTATCCTATGGCAAAACGTCAGCACATCCGCAATGGGAGCAAATCAAAAAAGCGGATATGAATAAGGATGGGAAAATCGATATCGAGGATCTTGCAGCACTTGCCAGACTTATTCTAGGTTAATCGTTGATACGAAAGCTTAGGCAACCAAGGGGAAGGCGAATCTGCCTTCCCCACCTACTTACGGAGAGGAAGAAACGTCCTATGAAATTGAGATGGCTGTCCGCAATGCTAACGCTGCTGCTTTGTTTCTCCCTATTCCCGGCTGCTGCCGGTGCTGCGAGCTCTCCAGAATTTACGATGAGCTTAGCAAAAGAGAAGCAACTGGTCGGACAAATGATCACGGTGACTGTCGATGGGGCTGGCTTGACGGATATGTACGCTTACGAATTGACGTTTAACTACGATTCGAAACGATTGAAGCTGCTCGGAGCGAAGTCCGATATTAAAGGCTTCTCGATCAAGCCGATTATCGAAAACAATAAAATCGTATTTGCTCACACGAAAACCGGCGCAATCGCTGGCGAGAATGGGAAATTGACTTTATGTACGCTTACCTTTGAAGCTTTGGCCGAAGGTAAGGCCAGCATAGAGCTGACTGCTGCCAAGCTTGTGGACAGCAAGCTTAAGGCGACCCAGCCTGCGGCTGCTTTCCAATTAATAAGCAGCATCAGCGGTAAAGCGGAAAGTGCTCATTTTAACGACATGGAGAATCACTGGGCAAGAACGAATGTGGAAAGAGCAGTCGGCTTAGGCATCGTGAACGGCTACGGCGACGGAACGTTCAAGCCCGGCCGCAGCATTACGCGCGCGGAGTTTACAGCGATGCTGGTCAGAGCATTAGAAATTCAAACAGCAGATACGGTTACGACAGCTTTTTCGGATACAGCGAATATACCATCATGGGCAAGGCCGTATGCCCTAGCAGCAGCTGACAAAGGTTTTATTAAAGGTTACGAAGACGGCTCGTTCAGAGCAAATCTTCCGATCACGCGCGCCGAAATGACTGTGATCCTAACGAGAGTATTAGGCTTGACGATCGATATAGACCAACGCACCACATTCGCGGATCGTGATCAAATTCCTGCATGGGCTGAGCCATCTATTGCAGCTGGGGTAGAGAATTCGCTCGTTCAAGGCCGTGGAGGCAATCGATTCGCGCCGAACGCATCCGCAACGCGGGCAGAGGCTGTCACCTTAATGCTGAACATGTTGGATAAGCGGGTTGTAGAGGCAGAGGAGTAGTCTTCTGATAGGGGTGGATGGTCAAGTCATGGAAGATAAGAGAAGGAAGGTAATCTCATGAAACGACGATTCGGAAAAATGGTTTCCAGTGCGCTAATCGTATTGCTTGCCGGAACATTAGGTTTCTCACCGATAGCGGCGCGGGCCTCCGAAGGTACTCTAAGCGATCTCGTTCCGAGTGTGCAGGAGGAGCCGGAAACAAAGCTGTCGGAAACGGGAACCTATGACTATCAGCTGAACATAAATGGAGCCCAGGACGGTGCAGCCATAAGCCCGACATTAAACGGCATTTTTCTGGAGGACATCAATTACGCGGGGGACGGCGGGCTTTATGCGGAGCTTATCCAAAATCGATCCTTCGAATTTGAAGATTCGCTCAGAGCGTGGTCGAAAGTAACGGAAGGCGGAGGATCTGCGAATTTGACCGTCGAATCGTCGCAGCCGTTAAACGCCAAAAACCTGCACTATGCTAGACTGACGGTACAAACGCCGGGCGCAGGCGCCGGGCTTGCAAATTCGGGCTTTGGCGGCATAGCCGTCGAGCGGGGACTCCGCTATGAATTCTCCGTCTACGCGCGCAGCATTGGTGCTTTCCAGTCGCCGCTGCGTATCCGTCTGCAAAACGCGAGCAGCGAAACCATAGGCGAAGCGACGATAGAGGGGTTAACGAATGAATGGCAGAAGCTTACGGCGACGCTTACGGCATCCGAGACAGCGGCCGCTGCGAAGCTAAGCGTGACCACGACCGGCGCAGGCTCTGTCGATTTAGACATGGTTTCGCTCTTCCCTCAAAATACGTGGAAGAATCGTCCGGGCGGTCTTCGCGCCGATCTTGTTCAGGCGATGGTGGATATGAAGCCTAAATTTATTCGTTTTCCCGGCGGATCCATTGTGGGAGGACGCAGCGTTGATAATTTTTACCGCTGGAAAAACACGATTGGCGACGTTGCGGAGCGCCCGATAAACAAAAATTTCTGGTCCGACCCTGCCCGCGGCAATGATCCTTATTACTATCAAACGGGCGGACTTGGATTTTATGAGTATTTCCTGCTTTCGGAGGATTTGGGAGCGGAGCCGCTCCCGGTTATCAACGTTGGCATGGCAGAGCAGTTTCTCGCGCCAGGCGTCGTCGTTCCGCTTGCCGAGCTGCAGCCGTATATTCAGGACGCGCTTGATTTAATCGAATATGCGAACGGGCCGGTAACGAGCGAATGGGGCGCAAAACGGGCAGCCGCAGGCCATCCCGAGCCTTTCCAGTTAAAATACTTAAGCTTAGGAAACGAGCATTGGACATCTGCTTACTTTGATCGATATCAACGTTTCTATGATGCGATTAAAGCGGTATACCCGTCGATTAATTTAATGCTTTCTTCCGGTGCGTACGCTTCCGGAACAGAATTCAGCACGGCTTGGAGCTGGGCTCGCCAGACGGGTAAAGCGCAAGTCGTAGATGAGCATATGTATCAGCCGCCAGCTTGGTTCCTTAGCAATACGAAGCGGTACGACAGCTATAACCGCAACGATCCCCCAGTATTCGTTGGCGAATATGCCGCGCATATCGGATCAGGGGATAAGGGCCGGCTTAGTAATTTGCAGGGCGCGATCTCGGAAGCGGCCTTCATGACGGGACTTGAACGCAACGGCGATGTGGTACGGTTTGCTTCTTATGCGCCGACGTTTGCCAAAGACAAGTTTGTGCAGTGGACGCCGGACTTGATCTGGTTCAATAATACTGACGTCTTTGGCGCACCAAGCTACTATGTGCAGCAAATGTTCAGCGCGAACGTAGGCGATCATGTGGTGGACAGCGAGCTGCTGCAAAACGAAGAACAGGAGCAGAAGCCAGTTACGGGCAAAGTCATGCTCGCCTCCTGGAGCACCGCGGTGGATTACGATGACTTATTGGTTACCGCAGCGAACGGCGAGACGCTGCTCAGCGATGATTTCAGCGGCACGAACAGCAATTGGAACCCGAGCGGCGGGACATGGCAGGTGACTGACGGGGTCATGCGGCAGTCAAGCACAGCGACACCTGCCCGCAACTCGGCAGGCGACGTCAACTGGAACAACTATACGATGACCTTGAAAGCAACGAAAAAGTCGGGGAATGAAGGCATGCTGATCGGGTTCGGCGTAAAGGACACGGATAATTATTATTGGTGGAATATTGGCGGCTGGGGCAACACCCGGACCCTGGTGGAGAAGGCGGTAGGCGGCAGCAAAACCGAAGCCAGCTCGGTGAATACGACGTTCCGTGTGGAGACAAACAAAACCTATCAGCTGAAAATTGAACTTACAGGCTCAAAGGTTCGATGCTTCATTGACGGTGAGCTAATCCATGAATTTACCGATTCAAGCGGAGCGACGTCGCCTTTATATTCCGTCGTGAGCAAGGACAATGAAAGCGGCGACATGATAGTGAAGCTTGTTAATAACTCTCCTGACACGCAGACGGTTAATGTAAACCTTGAGKATGTTCCAGGAATTGAAACGCGCGGGACGGCGATCGTGCTGGCTTCCGATAACATCAGCTCGCAAAATACTTTTGCAGACCCTTACAAAGTAGCGCCCGTTACCAGCGTGCTTCCTGACGTTTCAGACTCCTTCTTGTATGACAGCGCGCCGAATTCCGTTTCTATTCTACGGCTTAAGACGAGAACGGGAATCGTAGCGGCAGCCACTGCGGCGGTGTCAACGGAAGCGGGTCAGGCGCCGCAGCTTCCTGAGACCATCGAGGTTACGGGCAGCGACGGAACGATCTCGCAAGCGAACGTAGAATGGCATCCCGTACGAGCGTTTAAATACGAGCAGCCCGGTTCCTTTACGGTTCAAGGTACTGTTGCGGATGCAGCTTTTAACGTATACGGACACGTCACCGTGACGCAAGGGGAGGAGCCGCCGCAAGCAGCTATACCTGCCCTTATCGTAAAGTACGGCTTCGATGAAGCGTCAGGTACTACGGTGTCTGACTCTACTTATCATGGACATAACGGTAGGCTGGAGGGAACGGTAAAGAGAGAGCCGGACGGCAAGAAAGGTGCGGCGTTGACCTTCGCCGGCTCGGGCGGGAATTATATCAATGCCGGAACAAGCGAAGCCTTGCAGCCTGACAGCTTGACGTTATCCTATTGGATTAAACGAACGAGTGACATGAACAGCGCGGAAAATGTCTTGCTCTGGTTCAAGCCGACGAACGGCTACAACCAAAATGGATTGTTCATTACGTATAACGGTACGGATGCGTCAGATCCAAGCTCGAGCTTCGTCGTTGTTGACGGCTTCAACGGATTTTATGTGAAGCAGCCACCAAACGATTTTCTGCCTCTGAACGAATGGACGAATGTTGTCATCACATTCGACTCAGATACGAATGATTCAGCGATTTACAAAAACGGCATCAAGCAAGAGATTTCCGTTACAGGTACTCCGGACTCAATCACAGCTACAGCTGATGTCAAAAAAATCGGCGTATCCGGCTACAATAACGGCGCTCAGCTTCAAGCGACTTTGGATGRTTTCCGTATATACGGCGGTGCAATGAGCGATAGTCAAGTAAAGGCGCTTTATGACGGCAAGCTTATTGAAGCCGTTCAACCGGCTGCTGCAACAACGGTTGCAGGCTCTGCGCCTAAGCTGCCTAAGACTGTTACCGTGACATATGAGAATGGCAGTACTGCTGCGGCATCCGTTGCTTGGGACGCGGTAGCTCCTTCTGAATATGCCGAGCCTGGCAGTTTTTCCGTTAACGGAACGGTGGAAGGTACGGCCCTGAAAGCAGTTGTTATCGTAACCGTAAACGCTCCTCCCGCCCCAATCCCGCATCTGGTAGCACATTATACCTTCGACGAGCAAACAGGAACAGAGGTAGGGGATACATCAGGGAATGGGCATCATGGCTTGGTGGAAGGCGATGACAGCGAGTGGATTAATGACGGTCATGAGGGCGGAGCAATGAAATTCAACGGGACTAATCAATATGTAGATTTGGGCGACAGCGGGCAGCTGCAGCCAAAGGATATTACGGTTTCATATTGGATTAAACGTACCGAGACGATGAATGGGCGCAACAACAATATTTTGTGGTTCAAGGATGGCTGGAACGGCAATGGCTTTTACATTACCTATGACGGCTCTAATCCGGATGATGTCAGCTCCAGCTATTTGATCGTGGACGGTTTTAACGGTTTTTATGTGAATGAAAGTCCGGATGAATTTCTCCCGCTCGGCGAATGGACTCATATCGCAGTTACATTTGATTCGACGACGAAGCAGGGGGCAATCTACAAAAACGGCATAAGTCAGACTCTTACGGTGAATGGAACGCCTGTCTCAATCACGCCATCATCTACCAAGAGTAAAATGATTGGCATGTCGGAATATGCGAACTCCCATCTTAACGCGGCATTAGATGATTTACGGATCTATGATGTTGCGATGTCTGAAGCTGACATAAAGGCTCTATACGAGGGGGAGTCGGATTCACAAGGGTCGGCACTGATATCGGGACCTAGCGCCATTGCTTCTTCAGCAGAGTTCGACGTCACGGTTTCTTTGCAAGGGGTGGAGCAGTCCGTGCTTGCCCAAGATATGGTCATTACCTACGATGCAGATAAGCTGGAGTGGATCGGTGTCAAGGAGCCTCTTCTCAACAGTAATTTTGTTAAAGTAGGCGAGGATCTGCAACCGGGAACGGCGCGCATCATGCTCGTCAATATCGGGGAAACGGATGCGAGCGTAAATGGAGAACTTCTAAAGCTGAGATTCCGAGCAAAGAGCATGGACGGTCAGGCATCTGCAAGCATCAACGTAGCGAAGCTGGAGGTCGCGAACGGCGAAGGCGTCGAATCCGTCCTAACGGGAGCTTCAATGAGCATTATGATCAATGCAATCGATAAAGAAGCTTTATTCGCAATGATCAACGAGGCTCAGGACATACACAATGCAGCCGTGGAAGGTACGAAAGCCGGACAATATCCGGCGGGGGCAAAAGCTCTATTGCAGGCAGCTATCGGTCTTGCAAACACCGTCGCAGAAAACAGCGCTTCTACTGCACAGTTAATCGAGCAGGCGACAGCGGAGCTGCAGTCGGCACTCAGCACCTTTAAGGCAACCGTCATCAAAGGGCTTCCTGGAGATGTGAACGGGGATGAGCGCATCAGCATCGGCGATTTGGGCATTGTATCGGCGAGCTATGGCAAAACCTCCAATGATCCTCAGTGGAGCATCATACAGAAAGGCGATCTCAACAAAGACGGCAAGATCGACATCGAGGATCTCGCTGCATTGGCAAGGCAAATGATTAACGGATAACGGAGCCTCAGCGATGGGAGCAGGGAAAGGGATGCCGAAGAGGCATCCCTTTTACTAGAAATATAAGAAAGTATAAAATTCAACCTTATACGTTGCTCATATTTCACCGCGAAACGAGCTTTTGCCGCCAAGGACGGCGTCAGCCGTTTACGCTAGATAGCAGTGAATCGGCAGAATTCCCCATTATTCAACAAAACCTCCGATTGCAAACCGATTTTACGTAGAATAGGATGAAGATACGACAAGGGAAAGGGGCGATCTACATGTACAATATTTTACTTGTGGACGATGAACCTGGGCATTTGGCAGGCTTGTCCAAAATATTGCGCCGGCTCCGTCCGGAATACGCCGTACATACGGCAAAAAATGGGGAAGAGGCTTTAAACATTTGCGATTCGGAAAACTTCGAAATCATTATAACGGACATTCAAATGCCTATTATGGATGGGCTTGATTTTTACGAAAGGCTGCCAAGCAGCCGGAAGCCGCAAAAGGTAATTTTTTTAAGCGGCTATGATTATTTCGAGTACGCCCAAAAGGCGATCGGGCTAGGCTCCTTTGAGTATGTGTTGAAACCCGTCGATATCGACAAATTCACCCATGTTCTTGAAAAGGCTGAACGAAGCTTAGAAGAAGAGCTTACCAGTCTCCATGAGCAGGAACGCTTGTCGGCAAAGCTGCAAACCATCATCMCCTTGTATCATAACCGTATTTTGAGTGATTGGATTTATGGACTGCCTCTATCAAGCGATGAGGAAAGGGAGCTTAGTGACTCCTTGCTGTTCCATGGCGGGGGCAGCATCCTTGTAACCATGATTCAGGGTAAGGACATGTCTGATGAGAAGGCTCTGGATTTATGCAGAGAACAGATCAAAGCAAGAATACAATCGCTGTTAAGTGAAAACGGCGCTTCGATTAGTTTTTTCTCGGAGCAGGATGGGGGCCTGCTTATCTCAGCAACGAATTCACGTTTGGAGGAACCGCTGCTTGCACGGGTTGAAGAGCAAATTAGGCTCGCCGAATTTGAAAGCGTTCGCATTTCTGTCGGAATAAGCCGCAGTACAGATGCCATTTCCATAGCTGCGCCCCAATTGTTCAAAGAGGCTTCCATTGCCGCAATGGAAGGATTTTATTCGGAAGAGAGAATGGTATTTGATTGCGCAGGATCAAATATTGATTCTCGCTTATTTCTCAAACCGAACGCGAGGCTTGAGGCCATGTTAAGCGAAGCCATACATGCATCGCATAATGATAAAGCGATTCATGAGGCGTCTAGGGCAATCATTGCTAAACTCGTAGAAGGTGAACGTCTGCCTGCGCCTGCCGAGCTGATCGGTTACTGCAAGAAACTGCTTATGAAGCTTACGGAAGCAACGGAATACCTAAAGCCCGAAATTCGAGAACACTTAGCTGTTAGCATTGCGGAAACTCTTGCTGCAGTCCATGCGCTGGGGCAGCTTCAAACGATCATCGCGGGCCGGCTTTCCGATATTTCTGCTGCGATCACGGAAGCGAGGCGGGACAGTAAAGAAATGGTCATTTTTAAATGCTTGGCATATATGGAAGAGCATTACATGGAGGACCTCTCGCTCGAGTCGGTGTCAGCTGTCTTTCATTTCAACAGCAGCTACTTCTGCCATTATTTCAAGAGCAAGCTGAACATCAATTTCAGTCAATATTTGACCCAAATTAGGCTGACGAAGGCCAAGGAGCTGCTCGAGCTGAGCAATGATAAGGTCTATCAGGTTGCGAGCCAGCTAGGCTATCAGGATGTTAAATATTTCAACCGCGTATTCAAAAAGGAGTTCGGGTTGACGCCTGAAGAATACAGGTCGATTGCCCGCAGCATGAAACGGGGATAATCGGATAACAGCAGACATCCATACGGGAGGGAACCGTTACGATTCCACTAGTGAAGGACCGATTATTAAACATGAAATTCAGGACGAAGCTGATCCTGTTTTTTGTGCTTCTCATTTCTCTTCCATCGGTTATTAACGGTTATATCAATTATAATGCGAGCTCGGATATCATCGTCCGAAATGCGAGGGACAGCATCCAGGAAATTGTCAAAAAAAATAACGAGATCGGCGATATCGTCTACAAAAATATCGAAGAAAGAACAGTTGCGCTCATCTCCGATCCGGATTTATTTCGCCTATTTGACAGGCCGCGGCCTGCAAACGACTATGAGCTTGTGAAGATGGATCGGCAGGCGACTGCCATTTTGTATAAGTATTTTGGGCATAGTCAAGATTTCTACACCGTGCAGCTCATGACCAGCTACTACAGCTTTGGATCCGGAACACATACGTATACGACGAATTCTCCTTTCGTATCCGTTTCGCCGGAGGGCTTTCAAAAATCTTATATTTACGATCAAGTCAAGGAACGCCAAGGGAGCATAGTATGGGTGCCTACTTACGATTTGACGAGAGTGTATAATCAGGAGCAGCTTTTTGGGATGGATCAGAAGTTTAAAATGGTGTTCTCCAGCGCTCGGATGATCAATAGCTCGCCAATTATTGACGGTGTCAGCCATTCTTGGCCGGAATCGGTGGAGCGTCCCGTGCTGCTCATAAATTTTAATGAAGAATTTTACCGCAATACGGTTGAGCAGAGATTGCCTGTGCCGGATTCCTATTTCTATATCGTGTCTCGAGACGGCCAAATCGTTACGCATCCGGATATCTCGAAGCTTGGCACAATAGATGAGAATGAGTGGTACCTTCATGATTTTAAGGCTTCCTCAGGCACTTCACTCGTGAAGGAGGACGGCGAGGATGTGCTTATTGCTTATGACACGTCGAAAGTAACGGATTGGATAACCGTATCCGTCATTCCTTACAACCAATTGCTAAGGAATTTGCCTACCGTAAGGTATATGGATCTCTTGATCGCGCTTGCCCTAATCGTCGTGGCGATCGTTATTGCTTCCTTTATCGCGGGACGGCTGACTAATCCGATCAAGAAAATGCTGGTAGCGATCCAATTAACCGGTTCCGGTGATTTCTCTACCAAAATTCCGGATCAATCGCAGCTTGAGTTTCGCATCCTTATCAAGAAGTTCAATCATATGAACGAGAAAATCCAAGAGCTAATTAAGGAAAACTATGAGAGCACGCTGCGCGAGAAKGAAGCGGAAATCATGGCGCTCAACCTGCAGCTGAATCCTCATTTTTTGTACAATACGCTGAATATTATCAATTGGATGGCGATCGACCGTGACGACAGAGCAATCAGCAAAATGATCGTAAGTCTTTCCACGATGCTGCAATATACGGTAAACAACAAGCAGGAGATCGTTAAGCTAAGGGATGATCTCGAGTGGCTGAGAAGCTATACGCATATTATGGAGAACCGATTTGAAGGCGTCTTTAAGGTTGAATATGAGCTGGATCAATTGCCGGGCGATTGTAAGGTTCCGAAGCTGTTCTTGCAGCCAATTGTGGAAAATGCGATTATCCATGGTTTTGAAGCATTGGAGAAGGGAGGCGTGATCCGGATTAGCGGGCAAGTGCGCGGCGAGATGCTGTTTTTCGAAGTAAGTGACAACGGAAAGGGGATGTCGGAGCAGCATGTCCAGACTTTGCTGAATCCGGAGGCGAAGGGGATCGGGGTGAAAAATATTGCTCAGCGTATCTCACTCATTTACGGAGAGCGTTCTCAGCTGCACATTCATTCGGAAATAGGAAAGGGGACCGTTGTTGCGGTTACGATCCCGCTTCAGAAATAAGCTTGCTCCGTTTGGGGGGAGAAAGGGCGGTCGCCGGATCGATTTTAAGGACGGCTCCTGCGATTATTCTTGGAACGCTTAGCTTGTTTCCAAACGTATTTTCTCCCGTAAAAGCATCTTTGACTTTCCCGGTTACGTAGACATAATCCCCGTTTTGCACGTCAAGCCCAGGCTCCTCAAAAGCGACAATAACGCTTTGCTCGCGGTTGATCGGATCAGCGTATAGTTGAATATAGACCATTTTTTCAAGTCTTTGGGGCGTCGCGAATATCTCGCCGTAGATCTCGACGCTCCTCCCTTTAAACGCATTTGCATTTTCGTACATGGCCCGAAATTGTTCTTTCGTCAACGGCTCTGATGTTACTTTCGCGCAGCCCATGATTGAAGCAGCTAAGATAAAAGTTAAAAGCAGCATGATACCTCGCTTCATACCGTGCCTCCTTTCCTCGGATAATGCGTATTCCAGCCTATAGAACTATTGAAGCTGCAGCAGTTCAATGGATGCCTCAGCCCGCAATTCCTCCAGCCAAGGACCAATCAAATCATAGATTTCAGAATCGATCAGCTCATTTCGTATTTGCTCTTCGCGTTCGCGTAAAGATGCTGCGGCGCTTACTTGTCGTTCCGTTACGACTAGAATGTGAAAGCCTTGGCTTGATACGGTGATTTCCGCTGGCTCGCCAGGCTGCAGAGCAAAGGCGGCATCCTCGAAGCTTTGCTCCAAATAACCTCGTTCAATGAAGCCCAAATCCCCGCCGTTGCTTTTTGCTCCCGGATCAAGCGAGAACTGGCCGGCGAGCTTGGCGAAATCTTCGCCGGATTTTAACTTTGCCGCAATCACGTCCGCCTGCTCCTTCGATTGAACCAGAATATGAGAGACCCGAACCGCATCCTGCTTGGTCCAACGCGCTTTATTTTGGTCATAGTAATTTTGTATGTCTGTATCGGTAACGTGGGTTTTGTCCGAAAGCAGCTGGCGCAGCAGCAACTGCATGCTTATCTGCGCACGCATGGAACGATCCGTGAAGCCGTCCTCCGCCAGCTTGCTGCGGTATTCCTCAGGAGAATCGTATTCCCTCTTTAAGATATCAAGCTCAAGGTCGATGTCTTCATCCGTGACGGCTATGTTTTTCTTGCTTGCTTCTTGATTAATTAGCTCCTCCACAATTAGCTTTTCCAATGCTTGCTTGCCGCCTGTATCAATAAGCATTTCGTAGAGACGGCTTTTTACGATCTCTTTGCCATTCACCATCGCGATTGTTTCTTGAACAGACGCTTTAATATTTGCACGTCCGTTCACGAAGCCGGTCAATAAAAGCAGCAGCAGTAAAAAGAATAAGGTAAAGCAGCTAAACATCCATAAGCGTAAGCTTCGATCTATTCGCTGACCAGTTCGTTTCATTGTTTGTTACCCCTTCCTTGTTCGTATGGCATTCGAGAGATAGTTGACGCAAGGTCACTATAACAAATGGAAATAAGCAAAGAAAGGTGAAATTTATTCGGTCGGTTACACAAAAGAAAGGAAGAAAACACCCTTCGAAAATATTGAACTTTTTTCGAAAGAATTCGCATTGTCTTCATTCTCGCGTCCTTCTATAGTCAGGATGTGCCTAGCAGACTGAAGATGTAGAGGAGGAGGAATAGAATTCGTGTAAGCGCTTAATAGGGATTTGAAAATGAAGTGTAATGAGGAGGTTTAAGAGATGCGGATAAAAAAGTGGATATCGCTCTTTCTGATCACAGCTATGCTTGGAGGAATCATTCAGTCCGTTAACGTATTCGCGGATGCATCTACAGCAAATCTAATTGCTTGGTATCGTTTCGATCAAGCGGAAGCAAGCAAAATAAAGGATCAATCGGGAAAAGGAAATGATGCAACGCTCGTGGGAAGCACCGCAATAACCGATGGCAAAAACGGCAAGGCCCTTCAATTAACGGGCGGGTATGTTCAGCTGCCCAATAATATTTTAAACGGAGTGACCGATATTACCGTTTCTACTTGGGTGTATATGGACAGCTCGCAGGACTATGCCAGATTATTTGATTTTGGAAGCGGGACGACACGATACATGTTCGTAACGGCAACAGGGAGAAACGAGGGGGCGGAAGGCTTAGCTGCTGCGATTACGACCAATGGCTGGGGAAGTGAGCAGCATGTGACAAAGGGAGCGGATTTAAGCACAGGCGTATGGAAGCATGTCACTTTCGTCATCGAAGGGAAAAAGGGAATTTTGTACGAAGACGGCGTTAAAGTGGCGGAAAATAACGATTTAACTTTGAATCCAGCCAGCCTAGGAAGCACGACTTCAAATTTTATAGGGAAATCGCAATTTAACGGCGATCCTGCATTTCGGGGGAAATTCGAGGATTTCCGCATTTACAACAAAGCGCTTAGCGCAGCCGAAATTTCATCGCTCCTTGATCTGTCTGACGAATTTATCGTGCAGTCGGATCGGGATGCGATTAATTTAGGAAATTTATTTACGGTGGAGGCGGATATTGCGCTGCCGTCTCTCGGTCAAATGGGTTCGACGATTACATGGACTTCAAGCAATGAGAAAGTCATCGCAACTGATGGGAAAGTAATTCGGCCTGAACCTGGTAAGGGAAACGAGAATGTGCTCCTTACGGCGACAATTGCTAAGGGCGGCATTAGTGTAATAAGGGAATTTCAAGCCACAGTGTTGGCTAAGCTCTCCGACCAAGAAATCGTAGCTTTGGACAAGGAACAGCTGCAGTTAGGAGATATCGACGCGGTTATTGCCGATATGGACCTGCCGGAGATAGGGCAAAACGGTTCGACCATTGTATGGCAATCTAGCAACAGCGATGTCATAGGTGCGGATGGAAAGGTGAATAGGCCCGAGCCACGCACGGGCGATGCGCTGGTAACGTTAACGGCGGTGATTACAAAAGGTGCGGCAAGCCTTACGAAGGCTTTCGAAATTCGAGTAATAGAGCAGCCCTTCCAGCTGTCCATACAGCGATTCAGGCAAACCTATGCAGAGACTGCAATCGGAACAAAGCCTGCTCTTCCGAATATCGTGATTGCCGATTATAACGACGGTGAAACAAGCAGGCAAATGGAAGTCTCATGGGCAGAGATTGACCCGTCGAGCTATGAGGAACCAGGTACAATCCAAGTAGAGGGCGAGGTGCCGGGCACGTCGATCAAGGCGATAGCAGAGGTGAAGGTCAAGGAAATGCTGTTTCAAACGAGCTTTAGCCTTGATCGGCTTCTGCCTGGCGAGAATCTCCTTACGACCGTAACAGCTATTAATAAAAGCGACATCGCAATCCCTGTGCTCGTAACGGCTGCCAGATTCGATGAAACGGGACGGATGAAGGACGCCGTACATGCCAATAAGCAGGTAGCAGCAGGAATGACAGAGCAGCTATCCGTATCAATGCTTCTTCCAAATGACATTGCTGGACATTCGGTGAAGGTATTCGTATGGGAAGGCGACGAGATCAAATCATCGAAGCAAAAGCCTCTCTCAACCGTTACTCAGCTCGCGGATGTATCAAGCGCCCCTTTGACTCCGTCCAGCCTATCTGCAAAGGCAGAGGAAGGGAAAAGTCAAATAAACGTGACGTGGGATTCTGCTCCAGGGGCTGTCAGCTACGATCTTGAGGTAGACGGGATAGTCATGACCGATGTCAGCAGTCCGTACGAGCATAAGGGCCTGATCTACAATTCCACGCATACATATGCTGTTCGTGCCAAAAGCGCGGAGCATACGACAGCTTGGAGTTTAAGTGAAAACGCCACAGTACAAGGCGTTCCGGGCAATGCAAGCTGGTCGGTCCAGCCGTTTCAACTCAGCCAAGTTTCGCTGGAAGCCAGCCCGTTCACCGAAAATCGGGACCGTACTTACTCGTACCTGCTCTTCGTAGATAATGATCGGATGCTGTATACGTTCCGCGATTCCGCAGGTCTGGATACCAAGGGTGCACAACCGCTCGGTGGCTGGGATGCGCCAAATTCTAATCTTCGCGGCCACTCGACCGGACATTATTTGTCAGCACTCGCGATGGCCTACGCCAGCAGCGGCGACGATCGCTTCAAGCAGAAGCTGGATGAAATGATCACCGAGCTTGGCAAGGTCCAAGATGCCATGCCTGCCAAAGGGTACAGCGATGGATTTCTGAGCGGGTATTCGGAGGATCAGTTCATCAAACTGGAGCAATTTACGACCTATCCGACAATTTGGGCTCCTTATTACACGCTGCATAAAATTATGGCCGGTCTTGTTGATGCTTACAAGTATGCGGGAAATGATCAGGCTCTCGAAATTGTAGAGGCGATGGGAGAATGGACGCATGGACGGTTAAGCGTGCTGCCGAAGGAGCAGCTGAAGCGAATGTGGTCCATCTATATTGCTGGGGAATACGGCGGAATGAACGAAGTGCTCGCGGAAATGTTTGCAATTACCGGCAACGATACGTTTCTGGAAACCGCGAAGTTATTCGATAACGAAACCTTATTTAAACCGACCGCTGACAATACGGATACATTGACCGGCAAGCATGCGAATCAGCATATCCCGCAAATAACAGGAGCTTTGCGTATATTCGATCAAACAAATGATCCTTATTATTACAAAGTCGCAAATAACTTCTGGCATATGGTCGTCGATAAACGAACCTTTAATATCGGGGGGACCGGCCAGGGCGAGATGTTCAAGGGAGCGGACGCCATTGCCTCTATTCTTGACGACAAAACGGCAGAAACCTGTGCCACGTACAACATGCTGAAACTGACCCGCAATCTGTTCTTCCATAATCCTGATCCTGCCTATATGGATTATTACGAAAAAGCGCTCTACAACCACATACTCGCATCACAACAGCACGGGGATCATGGACATACGACCTACTTTGTTCCGCTAGGACCGGGCAATCAAAAATCGTATACGAATGACTATAATTCCTTTACCTGCTGCATGGGAACGGGACTAGAAAATCATGTGAAATATCAAGAATCTATTTATTTCCATTCCGCGGACTTATCGACGCTCTATGTCAATCTCTATATCCCGTCCACTTTGAATTGGCAGGCAAAAGGATTTACGATCACACAAACGACAAGCTATCCGGAGGAAGGAGCGACCTCCATTACAGTGGACGGAAACGGACCGCTCGCCATTAAGCTCCGCGTGCCTTCTTGGGTAGAGAATGGCTTTAACGTTTCCATTAACGGTGTTGAACAGAACATCGAGGCTGCATCAGGAACTTACGTTACGCTGAGCAGGACTTGGACGGTGGGCGATAAAATCGATATTAATATGCCGTTCAGCCTGCGGCTTGAGAAAACGCCTGATGACGCAAAAACAGGCAGCATTTATTACGGCCCCCTTGTTTTGGTCGGCAAAAGCAACAGCACGACATGGTTGAATTTATTGTTGAATGAAAATCAATTGTCCCAGTCGATTACTTCTACTGGGCCTCTAAGCTTTATGACGAACGGCGTGCCGCTCGTACCGATGTATGAGGCCCATAATTTCAGGTATCACGCTTATTTCAACATCAACTCGTAAAAGGAGGAATGAGGATATGACAAGATGGTTGCCAGCACGCTTATTGAGCTTTAAGCTTATGCTCGCCGTTGCAATAAGCTTGTTTATGACCGCTAACATTGTTAGCGCATCAGAACAGCAGGAAGAAGTAACCGTACAAACCGTGAATGTGGATGAAGCCTCCGGCTTCGTAACTGTTCAAGGGAAAATCGCATCGGGCAGCGGGAAGCAAGTAACGCTGACCTTTACCGACCCGAGCGGCAAGCTGGATTATTTGAATCAAACGACAAGCGGAGCGGATGGCTTCTTCGCTTTCACCTATTTGCCTTCCGCAGTTAGTTCCGGTGACTATCTTTTGCGAGCCGGCGGGGAAGAAGTAAATACGCCTTATCAACGAACCATTCAATTAAACGGTACCCTTGCCGGTGCAGTGCTTAAAGGACCTGATACTGTTCAGGCTGGGCAAAATGTTGAACTCGTGTTTGGCTTAAAGGGAGTCGAAGAAGACGTTATGGCTCAAGATATGACGCTAGTTTTTGATGAAACCAAGCTTGAGTTCATATCTGCACAGTCCATGGACGAAGTGAATTTCACAATTGCCGAGTTTAAACAGACAGAAGGGAAAATCCGTTTTTTAAGCGTTCATCTCAATGATGCGCCTGCAAGCCGAAATATCGATCATATGAAATTCACGTTTAAGGCTAAGGAGAACGCAGCGGACGGCATCGCGAATGTTGCGATTACCGAATTGATCACGGCAGACAGCAGTGGTGTTGAAACGATGCTGCAAGGCGCATCTCACGGCATTCAGATCGGACACGTTGACAAAGCCGCATTGAATGCTTTATTGGCTGATGCACAGCAAACCCATCATGCAGCCATTGAAGGCAACCGAATTGGCCAATATCCTGCTGGTTCGAAGGATGCACTGCAGCAAGCAATTGATAAAGCTGTGCTCATCGCCAGCGACGCGAGCGCAACGCAAATCGCGGTGACGAAAGCAGCCGAAGATTTGAATGCTGCGCTCGAAGCCTTCAAAGCGGCTGTCATAACAAAGGTTAACGGTGACAATAACAATGATGACCGCGTAAGCATTGGCGATTTGGCGGTTATGGCAAAAGCATACGGCATGACATCGCAAAAACCAGTCTGGGATGCCGTGAAGGGAAGCGATCTTAATCATGACGGAAAAATCGACATCGAGGATCTCGCTGCTTTGGCTAGATTGATTTTTATCTGGTAGCTGGAAATCGTGGTGAAAATATTCGGGCGTCGGACCTGTTTAGGGTCTGACGCCCGATTTTTTATTCTCATTTCTTTGTAATCGTAGAAATAATTTGGTAATGTTCCCGTTTGTATAGTGGCATCCGGCAATAGTTGCTAAGATGTAGGAGAAATGAAAATGCTTACATTCAGCAAAGATGCGGAGGTGAACGGGAGATACTCCTACTTCATCATAAAGGAGGCGACCTCAGTGAAAAGAGTGTTTTTGGTCGATGATGAACCGGATATAAGGGAAGCGATCCGCGACCGAATCGATTGGGAGTCCATTGGCTGCATATTTTGCGGCGAAGCGTCAGACGGCGAGCTGGCGCTTCCATTAATTAATCAGCTAAATCCGGATATCATCGTCACCGATATTAAAATGCCATTTATGGACGGATTGGAACTCAGCCGATATGTTAAGCGCAATATGCCTTCCGTGAAAATAATTTTGCTTAGCGGACATGAAGAGTTCAATTATGTTCTTGAGGCATTACGTATAGGGGTAAGCGAGTACTGCTTGAAACCGATCAGTTCGTTAGAGCTCAGCGAAGTCGTTCGTTTGGCCACCAAGCAGATCGATTTCCAAAAAAAGCAGGACTTAATACAAAGGGAGCARGAATGCGTCAATGGCAAACCAGAAACGTTTTCCATGCAGAAGCTGATTGCGATCGACAGGGCGGAAATAAGCGACTTCATGAAGTTTGGCCAAGCCGAGGACGCATTGGACTTTACGGCAAAATATATGCGCTGTCTTGACGGAATAGATTGGAAGAACTCCTTTATCGGCAGCTATGTTTGTATGGAGCTCGCATTAACTGCGCTTCAATTTTGCAAGGAAGCCGTTAGCAGCGCGGGGCTCTCTGAAGATGAGATCACCGTTCTCGAGCAAAAAATAAAAAACGTAAGCAGTTATGAGGAAGCCGTCGATTTTATAGCCGTTCTGCTGGCGACGGTTACGAGATTCCGTGAGCAGTCTAACAATAAATATGCGGGAAAAATCATTAAAGCTAAGGACTTTATCCGCGCGCAATCAATGAGGTACGAATTATCCCTTCATACCGTTGCCCAGCATGTCGGCATGAGCCCCAGTTATTTCAGCACGATCTTCAGTCAGGAAACCGGTCAAACTTTTGTCGAGTTTCTTACCTGCGTACGAATGAGCCATGCGATTGATTTAATGCAGACGACGGATTTCAAAACCTATGAGATCGCCTATAAAGTGGGCTATAACGACGCCCATTATTTTAGTTTCTTATTCAAAAAATTCACAGGAACGACAACAAGGGAATTTCGGAAGAAAGACAAAGCGGCTTCTGTCCTTAGAGGATGAAGGATCGCGAACAAGGGGAGGGTTTTAGTTGATGAATCATTTAGCCAAGCAGCAACAAATCACAACGCCGGCACTTAAGGACATGCGGATAGATAGCCCATTTTGGTCGAGATATATTCAGTTGGTGAGAAACACGGTCATTCCGTATCAGTATGAAGCTATCCATGATCGGATTCCTGAGGCGGAAAAGAGCTTTGCCATTCAAAACTTCCGAATTGCAGCAGGTCTTGAATCAGGGGAGTTCCAAGGCATGGTGTTTCAAGACAGCGATGTTGCAAAATGGTTGGAAGCAGTCGGATACAGCCTGCAGGTTATGCCTGATCCAGATTTAGAGAGGCTGGCAGACGAGGTCATTGATTTGGTTGCTGCGGCGCAGCAGCCCGACGGTTACTTGAACACGTATTTCACGATTAAAGAGCCGGATAAGCGATGGACCAATTTGGCTGAGTGCCATGAGCTATATTGTGCAGGCCATATGATGGAGGCGGCTGTTGCTTATTTTGATGCTACTGGCAAGCGCAGGCTGCTCGATGTCATGTGCAAATTTGCTGATTATATTGATTCGGTTTTTGGAAAAGGAGAGGGGCAGCTTCAAGGATACGACGGCCATCAGGAAATTGAGCTGGCGTTAATCAAGCTGTACCGGGCTACGGGAAATGATCGTTACCTGAAGTTAAGCCAATACTTCATCGATGAGAGAGGACAATCGCCTAACTATTTAACAGAGGAGTGGGAGCTAAGGGGACGAAAAACCTTTTTCCCTGAGATGAAGGATTTCGGCGGGGATTACGCACAGGCGCATGAGCCGGTGAGGCAGCAGCAGCAAGCGACTGGTCATGCCGTAAGAGCAGTCTATATGTACACCGCCATGGCGGATATCGCTGCGGAAACCGCTGATGTTAGTCTCTATGAAGCATGCAAGCGCTTGTGGGATAATCTAACAGGCAAAAGAATGTATATTACGGGGGCAATCGGTTCACAAGCCTTCGGCGAACGGTTCTCCTACGATTATGATTTACCGAACGATCTCGCATATGCGGAGACCTGTGCTTCGATCGGACTTATTTTCTTCGCGGAACGGATGCTCCGGCTGGAGCCGAACAGCCAATATGCGGATGTGCTCGAGAGAGCTCTTTACAATACCGTACTCGCCGGTATGTCGTTGGACGGTAAAAAATTCTTTTATGTTAATCCGCTTGAGGTTGTGCCTGAGGCATGCCATCACCATAATAAACAGCATGTGAAGGCTGAGCGGCAGGGCTGGTTCGGTTGTGCCTGCTGTCCGCCGAATGTGGCACGGCTTTTGTCATCCCTTAGTAATTATGTCTATTCCACGAGCGAGAAAACCGCATTTGTCCATCTTTATGTAGGCGGTGAGGCAAAATTGAAGCTTGGTAMATATAACGTTCGGCTCGTTCAAGAGACCGATTTTCCGAACGATAACAAAGTTGCCGTAAAGGTGTTTCCTGGCGGTGAGGCCGTCATTTCTCTAGCATTTCGGCAGCCGAACTGGTGTCCGACAATGCGAATATCGGTCAACGGAGAGCCGATTTTGACTGACGGCCGCCTGGTGAACGGCTATATCATGGTTGATCGGCTATGGAAGGATGGAGATGTGGTCGAATTAGATCTGGAGATGCCGATCATCCGCATGAATGCGAATCCGCTCGTTCGCGAAACGATTGGTAAGGTCGCCCTGCAGAGAGGGCCTTTTGTCTACTGCTTGGAAGAAGCCGATAACGGGAGTTTGCTGCATGAGCTATTGCTACCGAAAGAAGCGGAATTACAAGCTATCTATCAAAGCGATCTTCTTGGAGGTGTTACGATTATTCGCGGACTAGCGGAACGAACCTCGGCCACCGATTGGAACGGCAAACTCTACAAGCCGGCCTCGTCAGAAACCAGCGTCAAAGCAGCGGTAACGTTCATTCCTTATTACGCCTGGGCTAATCGAGAATGCGGCGAAATGACAGTTTGGATGAGAGAGGAATAGGGCCGAACTCAAGTTCGATCTCCGCCAACAAATAATGTTAAAAGAATAGATGTAGAGGCACATTTGCGGAAGGGGCTGTCCCGGAAGGTCTTAATAGACCTACAAGGACAGCCCCTTCTGTTTGCTGGCGGTTATCATTCCTAAACGTTTTTCAGCTAAGCTTTAGCCTTTTGTTTAGCCTCGAATTGCAGGCAAGGCTTCCCGGAGGAAGACAAGACCGTGAGACTTGGCATCGTTTTTGTTTTAAATCCAAAGGCTTTGCATCCTCTAGGACTAACAGGATCCCATGTAATATAAAAATGTTTGCATTTCATACAGTCAATGCGTGGATTCTCCGTCATTTTTGACCTCGCAAAAGATATTGTTGATTAAGTATAACTTATATCAGGGGGAGCTACAGTCTCTATTTCGTACCCAATTCGAATCATTAGGCCATAATATTTATTCAAACCATACATAAATCCCAATAATTTGTAAAACATGCTAACATCAGTTATTTTAACAGCTGCCAGATCTGCTCTAGATTAGATCGTCATACCCATAGTGAATTATGGAGGGAATATAGTTGATTATTATGTGCAGGCTGATCCAAACCAAGAGGCTGAAAATAGGAAAGAAAAAAAGTTTTTTCGCAATCAATTTAATTTTGCTTGCGCTTATTCCGATTTTTACTTACGCTGAGCTGAAGGTTTCGTATAAACAAACGGATCGGAAATGGTATCAAGTGATCGAACGACGGGCACGATTTATATTCAAGCGGCACACTAGATTGTTTGAGAAGCGGAAGATGATGTTTAATAAGCGAAATATGTTATCCTTATACGTACCCCTAACGGATGTCTTAACATTTTTATTACGTCATATGATTTTTGGCCATTTTTTGTGGAGAAGCGGGCTGGACAATTCTTATGGTTACAGGGATCTAAATGCGGGGGATGTCTTATTGATTCGTCTCATTCGCATCACATGTCCCAATGATTCTATATATTGCTGCAAGCGGGTCAGCTTGTTGACTATCCCGTACGGATCCTTTTTAATACTGTAATGTCTACGGGATTATTCATCGCTGCCGAATTGAGGAATGACTTCCATTTTCCCTTATCGTGCTTGTGATTTGGCGGATTATGGCACAGATCCACTGCTTTGATGTCTTTACGAAACAGGACAACTTGAATTAAAATAGCTTGAAGATACGGAAACGTACTACAGATTGGGGGACGCTCATGTCAGAGCAAACAGATCTCTTTGCAAATACAGCGGCCGCAGACCGAAATTACGAGGCCGATGATATACAGGTGCTTGAAGGTTTAACTGCTGTCCGAAAAAGACCGGGTATGTACATAGGTAGTACAAGCAGCTCGGGTTTACATCACTTGGTTTGGGAAATTGTCGACAATGCGGTCGACGAACACTTAGCCAAGTTTTGTTCGGCTATCGAAGTTACCCTGCATAAGAACGGAGCAGTAACCGTTCATGATAACGGACGAGGTATACCGACCGGCATGCATAAGACCGGCATACCGACGCCTCAGGTTGTTTTTACGATTTTGCATGCAGGCGGAAAGTTTGGCGGCGGGGGATACAAGAAGTCTGGCGGCCTGCACGGCGTTGGCGCTTCGGTAACGAATGCCCTATCGGAGTGGCTGGAGGTCGATATCTTTCGTGATGGCAAAATTCATCGTCAACGGTTCGAATATTGGATCGACGAAACGGGCCGGGAGCATGTAGGTGAGCCTGTTCGAGGCTTAGAGATTATCGGGACAACAAACCGGACGGGCACTAAAGTTACATTCAAGCCGGACGGCCGCGTATTTCAGAACGGGACGACGCTAAGCTATGATACGCTTGCGGAAAGGCTTCAAGAAATCGCTTTTCTTAACTCGGGCCTTAAGGTGTCAATTAAAGATGACCGAAGCGGCAAGCAGGATGTATTTCATTACGAGGGCGGGGCGCGTCAATTCGTTCAGTTTTTGAATGAAAACAAAACGGTGCTGCATGACGTTATTCACTTTGCAAGCGAGCGGGATGAAATTGAAGTTGAGGTTGCTCTCCAGTATAACGATGGCTATACCGAAACCATCGCTTCTTTCGTTAACTCCATTCCGACTCGCGGCGGCGGCACACATGAAACCGGTTTTAAAACGGCATATACGCGAGTAATGAATGATTATGCACGTAAAGCGGCAATGCTGAAGGATAAAGATAAAAATCTTGAAGGCAATGACCTGCGTGAAGGCATGATGGTCGTCATCAATATCAAGATGTCCGAGGTGGAATTTGTCGGCCAAACCAAAGATCAGCTCGGCAGCTCCTCTGCCCGTAGCGCGGTCGATGCGATCGTTTCCGAGAAAATGCAGGTTTTTCTGGAGGAAAATCCTCAGATCGCCCATATGCTGTTGAAAAAATCACTCCAAGCCTCAAAAGCGCGCGAAGCCGCCCGCAAGGCGCGCGAAGAAATCCGCAGCGGCAAGAAGCGGAGCGAGAGCTCCAACCTTAACGGCAAGCTAACCCCTGCGCAATCTAAAGATTATACGCGTACGGAGCTATTTATCGTGGAAGGGGATTCCGCCGGCGGTTCGGCCAAGCAAGGCCGTGATTCGAAATACCAAGCGCTACTGCCGCTCAAAGGCAAGCCAATGAACCCGGAGAAAGCGAAGCTTATCGATATCTTGAAAAACGATGAGTACAAAGCGATCATATCGGCCATCGGTGCGGGCGTAGGTTCTGAATTTGTAGCGGAAGAATGCAACTACAACAAAATAATTATTATGACGGATGCGGATACGGACGGCGCTCATATTCAAGTATTGCTTCTTACTTTTTTCTATCGTTATATGAAGCCGCTTATCGATTTGGGCCGTGTGTATATCGCGCAGCCGCCTTTGTACAAAATTACCCGTAAATCAGGAAAGCTGGAAACGATCCGATATGCATGGACGGATGAACAGCTGCAAAATTATTTAAAGGAATACGGCAAAAATTACGAGCTGCAGCGTTATAAAGGACTTGGAGAGATGAATCCTGATCAGCTCTGGGAAACAACGATGGATCCAGAGAAACGTACGCTGCTCCAAGTGCAGATCGAGGATGCTGCCAAAGCAGAACGCAGAGTTTCGACGCTGATGGGCGATAAGGTAGATCCGCGGAAGCGATGGATCGTAGAAAATGTCGACTTTATGGAATATGAGGAGTAGGGGGATTTCTGCATGAGTATGCTGGAACAATTTTTACCGGCGTTTTTGGAAGAGGTTGTGGGAGACCGCTTCGGACGCTATTCAAAGTATATTATTCAGGACCGCGCCATTCCTGACGTTCGCGACGGCTTGAAGCCGGTGCAGCGTCGTATTCTATATGCGATGTATGATTCGGGAAATACGCCGGACAAGCAATACCGCAAATCGGCTAAAACGGTCGGCGACGTCATGGGTAACTATCATCCGCACGGTGATTCGTCCATCTATGAAGGTATGGTAAGGATGGCACAGCCATGGAAGATGGGGCATCCGCTCGTTGACGGACACGGAAACTGGGGCTCGCAGGATGATGATCCCGCGGCAGCTATGCGTTATACAGAAGCGCGTTTGTCCGCTATTGCGATGGAACTGCTTCGTGATATAGAGAAAAGAACGGTTCAGTTTAAAGATAATTTCGATAATACAACGAAGGAGCCGGTAGTGCTGCCGTCGCGGTACCCTAATTTGCTCGTTAACGGGACCAGCGGCATCTCTGCCGGCTTTGCCACGGAGATTCCGCCTCATAACCTGCGCGAGATCATCGATGCTTGTATCGCGCTTATGGGCAGTCCTGAGCTTACACTGGAAGAGCTCATGACTTATGTCAAAGGCCCGGATTTTCCGACCGGAGGCATCATTATGGGCGAAGAAGGTATTCGCGATGCTTATGCAACTGGCAAGGGACGTATTTACATACGCGCCAAAACAGCGATCGAAGACATGCGCGGCGGCAAGCAGCAGCTGGTCATTACTGAAATCCCTTACCAGGTCGTTAAATCCCGTCTGGTTACCGCAATGGAAAACATCCGGATCGAGAAAAAGGTCGAGGGCATTGCAGAGGTGCGCGACGAGAGCGGACGTAACGGACTCCGAATTGTCGTCGAGTTTAAGAAAGACGCCGATGCGCAGGGGATTCTAGCCTATTTGTTTAAGAAAACCGATCTTCAAGTGGCATACAGCTTCAATATGGTCGCAATCGTCAATAAAACGCCGATGCAGCTTGGTTTAAAGCAAATCTTGTCGGCCTACATCGAGCATCAGAAGGAAGTCGTCACCTTCCGGACGAAATACGATCTCGAAAAGGCTGAGGATCGGGCACATGTGGTTGAGGGTCTCGTAAAGGCGCTCAATATCTTGGATGAAGTTATCGCAACGATCAAAGCCTCCAAAAACCGTGCGGACGCGCAAGATAATCTGATCGCGAAGTTCGGTTTCACCGCTCGTCAAGCAGATGCTATTCTCACCTTGCAGCTATACCGCTTAACCAATCTCGAGATTACGACGCTTGAGAAAGAGCTTAAAGAAGCAATGAAGAAGATTGCTTACTTAAAATCAATCTTGGCAAGTGAGAAAAAGCTTATCGGCGTCATCAAGGATGAGCTTCTTGAGATCCAGACGAAATACGGGATTGATCGCCGTTCAGATTTGCGCGGAGAAATTGAAGAGCTGAAGGTAAACCTTGAAGTGTTGGTAACGCCTGAGGATGTTCTTGTAACGCTCAGCCAAGACGGTTACGTGAAACGGACAAGCATGCTTTCATTTACGAGGTCAGGTGGCGAGCTGCAAAATGCCGGCGTCAAGGAAGGCGACTTTGTAAAAGAGCTCCTTGAGGTAAATACGATAGATAATTTGCTGCTATTCACACGCAAAGGCCAATATTATTTATTGCCGGTCCATCAGATTCCGGAATTCAAGTGGAAGGAAACGGGGACTGCAATCGTTAACGTTGTGCCGATGCCAAAGGATGACTCGATCGTTAGCGTGATTCCGATTAAAGACATTCAATCTTCCACCGCATCGCTTGTTTTCGTAACTAAGAAAGGCCAGGTCAAGCGGACGGAGCTTAAGGAATACGCCACAACGAGATCAACCGCTGTAGCAGCATGCAAGGTTTCGGACGGGGACGAAGTCATAAGAGTTGTCCTCAGCGACAGCTCGAAGCAAATTATGCTCGTAACGAAGCAGGGAATGAGCATACGTTTTGCTGAGACTGAGGTTAATCCGATGGGCAGAGTGGCAACTGGCGTTAGAGGAATCCAGTTGAAGGATGGAGACGAGCTTATCGCTGCGGAATGGGTTGCTGAAGATGAAGGCGAAGTGCTCGTCATTTCCGATATCGGATACGCTAAGCGAACGCTGCTTCTGGATTATCCGATACAAGGCAGAGGAGGCAAAGGCGTACAAACCTTCGAATTTAAAGAAGGCAAGCGAGTACGTCCGAACGGAGCCTCACTCGTCGGAGCTTATTATAGCAAAGCAGCGAAAGAAATTGTTGCGTTTACCTCATCGGGTGCAAAGTTAATTGCTACTTCGGAGAAGGCTCCGATTGAAGAGCGTAAAGCGATTGGTAAGCTGGTGTTCCCGGTTGAGAAATCGGATGTAATAACGAATACGCTCGCACGCTCTAGCTCAGATTCTAATCAAAAGGCCGATTAGGCGGATCAAACCGTTCAATCACTTCTAATATGGCTTCAAGCATGACCCACAATGGTACCAGCTCATCCGGGCGGTCCAGCCATTGTGGGTCTTTTATGATGCCGTAACTTTTGATTTTTTCCATGATAATCGCTTTTCTTTCTTCCACTCGGTACACGCTCCTTACTTTATAAGCATAAATAGACATGGCGCTGGGCCTTCGCCACATTGTATGTCTAACGCTGTCATAATGTTCGACTTCGTATCGATTAATAGCGCAAATTATTAATCGGGTTAATCTTTAATTCGACATTAAAGACTGCTATAATTAAAAACAAATAGTTGGAAATTGACAGAGAGTTGGTGTGAGAGTATGGTGTCTGGAGAATTTACTCGATTATGGACGAGGCTATCACGGGATTGGAAAACTAACTTGGAACAATCGCTAGCTCCATTAACGGAAGGCCAGCTTAACGTACTTGAGCTGCTGCTTCAGCATCAGCCGATGAAACCTTCGGATCTACTGCAATACTTGGCTACTACGCCTGCTGCGATTACGACGCTGCTTGACAGGATGGAACGAAATGAGTTGATCGAACGCACGCGTGATGATAATGACCGAAGAATCGTGTGGGTTTCTGTATCGGAGAAGGGAAAGGCTGAGGCGGATCGCGGTACAACGATTCGAACCGAATTGATCGAACAATCGTTGGACCGCATTTCCTCTCATAATCAGCAGCTGTTGGTTTACCTGTTGGGCAAAGTTGCTAATTTGTAAGCACTAGCGGTGGAAGAGCTTATTTCATAGAATCGAGCCGATTGCGCAGCATATCGTAATTTTTTTTTAGCACAATGTAGTCGGCTTCTGTTAGTAAGGTATCGGTAATCGCAGTAATCGTTTCTTCAATCGGCAATACGCGGTAGCGGTAAGAATTATCGGGTTTATAACGATGGACCCATGTCGGAATCGATTCGATATCCGTAAAGTCCACGGTGCCGTCCGTCATATTTTTACGAACATTTACTTTGAAAATAACCCCGTAATCCTTCGAGTCGCCCCGCTGGTTAGAAATGAAATTACCCATAGAATAAATAATAAGACCTTTTTTTGCATGGCCGTTCTCATCGGTCGTTTCAACGACTTCATAAGGCTGCACGACATGTGGATGCGAACCGGCGATAATATCCGCACCCGCAGCTACTAAGCTTCTAGCTAGACGTTTTTGTTCATCATTTGGCGTAATTTGATACTCTGTCCCGAAGTGCAGGGAGACAGTAATGAAATCTGCGCCGGCATCTCGGAGCTTTTTAATATCTGCTTTTATTTTTTCTTCGTCTATCAGGGAGACAAGGTATGGCTTACCTTCCGGAATCGGAATTCCGTTCGTTCCATAGGTGTAAGCCAGCACTCCCATTACAATGCCGTTTTTCTCGGATAACACGGCGCTGTCGGCTTCCTCTTGCGACGCAGCGGTTCCTTTAAACGGAACATCAAGTGCTTTGAGGTTCTCAATTGTACGCAGTATGCCGGCTTCCCCTTGATCCAGAGAGTGATTGTTGGCATTCGTAATGATGTTAAAGCCAGCAGCCTTGAGCGCTTCGCCAAGCTCCACGGGTGCATTGAATTGCGGATAACCGGAATAACCGAACTCTGCGCCGCCCATCGGGGTCTCCAGATTTGCAATGACCCAGTCGCCCTGCTCCAAGATAGGCTTAACCTCCGCAAAAAAAGGATTGAAATTATATCTGTTTGCCTTTTTGTCAAAAGCGCCTGGCAGCTGCGGGGTATGCATCATCACATCGCCTACAGCCATCCATACTGCGTCTGCATATACAGGCTCAGGTGTTGGCGTCGGCTCAATCACAACGGGGGATGGCGAAGGCGTAACGGTTGCTTGCTCATCAGGTTCAGGCCCTGCAGTTGCTGACGGATTTGGGTCAGACGGCTCAGGTGCGCGATCCGTAAGGAAGGGCACTAAAAAGATGATTAGCAATCCAACGAAACAAAGTACTAATAATAGGGCTTGAAATTTTCGGTGCCGTTTGCGGCGCATTTAATATTCGTCCTTCCTTGTTACGCATTGCTTAACATGCCGGAGGCCTCTTCAAGCTGCGCATCCATCCACCATGTCCAGGCATCCGAGCCGCTTGGGACGGAGCGGAAGCTCATCCGTTCCTTTGAAACGGGATGAGGGACGGAGACAGAGGTCGACCATAATGCGATTTCAGCAATACCGGCGGTTGGTTTGGCGCCATATTTAAGATCGCCGACCAGCGGACAGCCTATGTGTGCAAACTGCGCGCGAATTTGATGAGGTCGACCCGTATGCAATTTAACGGCGATAAGTGAATAACGGCCGGAAACGGCTGCCACCTCGTAATCTAAAATGGCTTCTTTTGCATCGCTTGTCGGTTTATTATAGACCGTGACTTGATTTTGCTTGTTATCCTTGCGGATAAAATTCGTTAGGCGGGCCTGGGGCTTGTTGGGTACTCCTTGTACGACGCAGACATAAGTTTTTCCAAAATCGCGGCTGCGAACCGATTCGGATAGTCTGGAGGCGGCTTTCGATGTTTTGGCAAAAATCATGACTCCGCCAACCATGCGGTCAAGCCGGTGAACGAGGCCGAGAAATACATTTCCCGGCTTGTTAAATCTTTCCTTTATGTCCTGCTTAAGCAGTGTCAGCATGTCGGGATCGCCCGTGTCGTCCTCTTGGGAGAGAACGCCGGGCGGTTTCACAACAGCAATAATGTGATTGTCCTCAAATAACACCTTGATCGACATTACTTAGACTCCCAGCGTCCCAAAATACCGCAGGGCAAATTAAGGCCGGATTTCGTAATCGGCAATCCGATTTCCCCGCAATTGATCTCGCCGCCGTATTTTGCATTCATCGTCATATGCAGCAGGTTGTGCAGCACAGAAGGAGAGAGCCCCGTCGTATAAGAGTTGATAAGCAAAAACAAAGGATTATCGGACAGAATAGATGTGCAGGACTGCAAAAACGGAAATAGATTTTCTTCGAGCTTCCAAGTTTCGCCATTCGGCCCCCGTCCATAAGACGGCGGATCCATAATGATTGCATCATATTGCTTGCCGCGGCGCTGTTCGCGCTGCACGAATTTGAATACATCATCCGTAATATAACGAATTGGCGCAGATTCCAGTCCTGAAAGCTGTGCGTTATCTTTCGCCCATTGGACCATGCCCTTAGCCGCGTCCACATGGCATACCTCAGCGCCTGCAGCGGCAGCAGCAACGGTAGCGCCACCCGAGTAGGCAAATAGATTCAGCACGCGTATAGGCCTGCCTGCGGAGCGGATTTTGTCCATCATCCAGCTCCAGTTGACCGCTTGCTCCGGAAATAAGCCGGTATGCTTAAAATTCGTTGGTTTAATGTGAAAATTAAGCTCGCCATATGAAATGGTCCAGCGCTCGGGAAGCGTGTCGCTCATCGACCATTGGCCGCCGCCGGAGTTGCTGCGATGGTAATGCCCGTCTGCTTTTTTCCATAAGCCCGTTTCGTTTGTAATCGGCCAAATGATTTGCGGATCGGGACGACGAAGCGTATAATTGCCCCAACGCTCCAGCTTATCCCCGTCTCCCGTATCTATAACCTCGTAGTCTACCCATTTATCTGCTATGTACATGTTTTTCGTAACCCTTCCTTGACGTTGTTTTTGTAATATAATAAATGTCATCGATAATTATATCGAAGCTAACACAATGAAGCAATGAAACCTATGGAAATGGAGGCTGGTATTTATTCGAAAGCAACAGAAGAGGTGGCTTATTTCGTTAATTGTGAGCGCAGTGCTGCTTGCCATTCTAGCAGCAGCTATCCCCGAGAAGGATGGCAATGCGTTTGATCAATCAGCGGAAGCGTTGATGGGAAGTATAAGGAGTGACGGTTTAACTTCCGTTTTTAAGGTGTTTTCCTATTTGGGATCAACCATAGCTATCGTATCGGTAACACTTTCAGCTAGCCTTATTGCAGGCTGGAAAAATGGGTGGAGGCGAGGTGCTTACATTCTGATAAGCGTGGCAGCGGCTTTCGGACTTAATTTATTGATCAAAATGTGGATCGATCGAGCGCGGCCATCGACTTCTTGGGGGATCGAGGCGGACGGGGCAAGCTTTCCGAGCGGAAATGCGATGCTCGCCATGGCTATGTTCGGACTAATCACCTGGAACATAATTGAATCAAGAGGATTGTCGCGCGGTGCGAAGGCATGGTTTACTGCAATCGTTATTTCTCTCATAGCTATGATGGGACTGTGCCGTGTTTATTTTCATGTTCACTACATAACGGATATTTTGGGCGGCTATGCAGCGGGGATGGCCGTCATCAGCCTTATTATGATTATCCATAATACTTACCAAAAAAGAGGAGCGGTTCATTTATGATGAGTTTTGAGTGTGAGTGCGGAAATAAAACGGTAATGTTTGCGACTGGAGACCGGGATGAGCAGGGCAGAGAATTTATTGAAATCGAAGATGATGAGAGATTGACCTTCACGATCGGTGATAAAAGTGTTCTGTTTCGTTGTTCGTTTTGCCGCTATACATACCGTTTGGAACAAATTTAATGATCAATTTTAATATTTAAGAGAATGATATTGGAAAGATTTAACGTTCGGAGTATGATAAACGAAAGTTGATTTGTATGTACAAGTACGGCGTCATACCCGTAATAACTTGCTGTCAAACCGACTCATGAGATGCCGAAGCTTCCTGTTGCCCGCGTGCTGTGGAAGCCGGAGCCATCGCTTCGCGACGCAGCCGAGAGCTGGATCTATGCCGGCGGCGCTCACCATACCGTATTCTCATACGTTGTACGTTGTTACTACGGAGCAGCTAGTGGATTGGGCGGATCAGGTTGGCATTGAAACGGTTGTTATCGATAAAAACTCGAGCGTTCGCAGCGTTCGTAACGAGCTGCGCTGGAATGATCTAAGCTACCGTATTCGTTAATTAATCCAATATTTCAGCATTTATAACATAAGAGGCTGCAGTTTAAACCTTTCACGGTTTAAAGCTTCAGCCTCTTTCCATCGTTATTCCGGTTTTTCTTTTTGAATTTTCGCAGGGTTATTGATTTTGTAAGGAATGGGGTGCTTCGTCAGCTTTTTCGCGACGAGCTTGCCTTCGAAATGAAGGATATCGCCAATTTCCAACTCAAACTTCTTTAGCGTTGCGCTATGGCTGGACCATGCATCGCCTACGGTGATCGCGGGATCCTCGATAACAACCGCTTCGTAAATAACGACTTCATCCTCCGTGTCTGRAAAATTGTTAGGCACTGTCGTAAATTCTTTTACGGTTGCTGCTATTTTGACCTTTTCCTCAGGGAGCTGCAGCTTTGGCTGCTTTTCTTTTTTTGTTTTTTCTTTCGGAGGGGTCTTTGCCGCAGGTGTTTGCGGACTTTCATCCTCGATTGGCAATGCCGCGTTCAAACTCGATTCTTGCTCGACGTTCATGGCTGTATCATAGGCGGCATCATTGCTGCTGCTCTCAGAACTTTCCGTTACAGAGGTTTCATCTGAAGCAATGGCAGCTCTCTGGCCGTAATTCGAAGCTTGCATTTCCTTTAAATAGGAAGGGTGAATACAATGCTTCTGCTCATTGTCGAATGAAATAACCGCAGTCATTTTATCGACAAATCCAATAATGCTGCAGGCAAGATGATTGCCGTGTCCTTTATAGAAAAAAGTTTTTGTTTTGGCAGCTTTCTCAGATAGCAAGCCCCATTCCTTGCATTTTTCTATTTGCTCTGCTTCGCTCTCGAAGGACATATACGTTTTGGGTTCAATAATGAAAGTATGCTGCATCGTTTCTCCGCCTTTCAATTTGTTCTCGTTTATTTTATCATTTTTTTAGAAGGAAAGTAGGCTATATTCTTAAAAGGAGGATCATATAATGAAGCTGTTTCATTTCAGCGAGGAAAGCTCCATCGATATTTTCGAGCCTAGAGTGAAAGAAAACCGCAAGGACATGCCCCCCGTCGTATGGGCGATTGATGATGTCCATGAATTCACCTTTTATTTTCCTAGAAATTGTCCGAGAATTGTATATACCAGAACGGATGAATTGAACGATGAGGATCGCAACAAATTTTTTGGATTGACTAGCTCTGATATCGTCATTACGGTTGAAACGGAATGGTATGAGCGAATTAAGAATACAACCCTGTACAAATATACGATGCCTGCACATACTTTTCAGCTGTTTGATGAATTTGCCGGATACTACATATCCACTCAAACCGTTAAACCAATTGAGATTGAAACGATAAACCATCTTTTAGATCGATTAGTCGATCTTAACATTGAAGTAAGGTTCACCCCTAGCTTGTACCCTTTAAGAGAAGCTATTCTAAACTCGTCTGTAAAAGATTTCGGCATACATAGATTTGCAAATGCCAAGCGTTAAGCAAAAGAAAAAAGTCTATTTTAATCACCGTTTGATCCTGAGATCAGACGGTGATTTTTGTTAAGTCAAAATCTCAGCCTGGAGACGGAGGCGGAATTAGGGCCAAAGCGCGAGTTTAAGTCCCAAGATTGATGTCAAAATGAAAGTACATATTCAAAGGGGGGAACTGCTGTGAAAGAAATCATTTCATATACTGGCGTGATAGAAAAGCCGTATGAGGAGGTCGTTCAATATCTTGCGACTATGCCGACAGGGCAAGTAAAAGCACACCATTTGCCGTTGCTGCTGACGGGAGCATCTGGCAGCGATGGTGCTTTGCATATCAAAGGCGGTCCTCAATTATTCACGGTTTATTCCGGCAGTGAGTTGGAAGCCATACGTGTCGCCTATATGGATATTGATGCTGCAAACGGATATTTTACTGTATTTGGAGGCTGGTGGTACCGCAATGATTACATGCTTAAACCGCATGCAAAAGGCTGCGAGGTACGTTATTCGATCGGAAATTCGGCATCTCCGCTGAGCAGATGGCTTGTTCCTTTATTAAAGGATTATAGGAGCCTGAAAAATGAGAAAAGAACAGGGCGCATGATGCGTGCTTTCGATGATTGGCTTGCTGATATTGGGGTAAGGCTGCAATGCAAAGCCTATCGTTGGAGTTAGATTTCCTAAAACAGAGAAAGCGGCTAGCCTTGTTGGGGCATGTCGCTTTTTCTATTTGTATCCTATGAAATAGAAAAAGAGAACTTCTGGCAAAAGCCAGTGGTTCTCTTCCGTGGATACCTTTAATAGCAGTAGTAGCGCTCCCAAATTTTGAAGGAATCATCTTTGTTTTTATCCCACCAACAGACTTCATCCCACCAATCATCATCGTCCAACCAATCAAACCAGCCTTTCGAATCCCAATCCTTATCAACCTTATGATTATTGGATGAATTTGAGTTGGATTGATTGTTGCTATTGTTTTGCTGATGGTTATTGTTATTACTGTTATTACTCTTCGTTACTGTAAACACTGATAATATACTGGATAAAAAACTTTTCTTATTATTCGAGTTTTCATTGCTGGAAGCGGCAAAAGCGGATGCAGGGAACATACACACACTGATAAGCAACGTAAGACATAAGATTTTTTTGAATTTGGACATGACGTCAACACCTCCCCCAACAAAACATCAATTGCGAACTTAATGTTCGTTATAAAGAATTTTATAATAAATAAGCCTATTTGTAAACGAACATTTCTCAAAAAATGGATAGTTTGGAGGGGGACTAAGGGCTTACAAACCGAAGTTTTAGGTAATCTGGGCGAGAGGAATAACAAGAAAAAGAAAGTGTTAAGTTATCGGAATTTTAATTCGATAAAATCACATTGACATTATCAAACTTTCTGTGTTATCATTTTGATATTATCAATACGACATTTACAAAGTGGCAATAGCCATGAAAGCGAGGTTTTCATCATGTTTGGTTTTCGGTTTATCAAGTTTCAGCCAAGCGATTACGTGCTCAAGGTGAAAAACGGCAAGGTTGTTCAAGAAGGCATTGGACTCTCATTTCATTATTACGAGCCTGTGACCTCCGTTGTCGTCGTGCCGATATCCTCCATTGATGTTCCATTCATGTTGGAAGAAATGACGCATGATTATCAGACAGTCACGGTTCAGGGGCAATTGACTTATCGCATCGTCGATTTTAAGAAAACCATTCAGCTCTTGAATTATACGTACAATTTGAAGAAAAAAGCCTATCTATCGGATGACCCCAATAAGCTTGCGCAGCGTGTCATTCACATCGTTAAAGTATTAATAAAGAAGCAGCTGGTCCAGATGCCGCTTAGAGAAGCTATTCAATCCAGCGAGCGCCTGGTTCAAAATGTTTCAAGCGAAATGAAAGTTAACGAGGAGATCGAGAAGCTCGGCATCGAGCTAATGGGTTTATCCGTGCTCGCTATTTTGCCAAATAAAGAGACGATGCGAGCGCTTGAAGCGAAGGCGCGGGAGGAAATTTTGCGTGATGCCGACAAAGCATTATACGAACGACGAAACGCATCAATCGAACAGGAAAGACGAGTGAAGGAAAATGAGCTTAGCACAGAAATCGCTGTCGAAACAAAGAAAAAACAAATTCGCGAGACGCAGCTGGACGCAGAGCGGCTGGTAAAGCAAAAGCAAAATGAAATGAAGGAAGAGCAGCTTTACTTCGATACCGCATTAGAGGAAAAGAAAGGGGCTTTGATCGAGCTCATCATATCGAACAAAAAAGCCGAGGCTGACGCCAAAGCCTATGAGCTGGCAGCCGTCATGAAAGCGATGAGCGGCATTGAGCCTTATGTGCTGCAGGCGATGACGAATATGGGCATGGAGCCAAACAAGCTCATTGCAATCGCATTCCAGGGCATTGCGGATAAAGCAGAAAAAATCGGCCAGCTCAATATTACGCCAGACCTGCTGCAGGGCATCATGTCCGGCGCCGGGATACCGGCATACGCTGGAAATAAGGGTGGGCAAGCGAGATGAACGATGCAATGACGAGCGACAAAATGATCTTGATCAAGCGTAAAACACGTTTGGAAGAATTAGTCGTGCGGTTTAATACGATTCAACAAGCACAGTTCTATATCGAGAGGCTAGGTGCCGATTTCAGTGATTATCTTGCCGAGGACGATTGCTATCGAAAAGCTGTTGCCTATGCGGCGGCCGAACTGAATGCTTTTGGAAGGGTTCAAATCATTGATCGGGAGCATTTACCGCAGTTTATCTTTGGAGAGCATGATACTGTCGTTGTCATTGGGCAAGACGGTCTTGTTGCCAACACCTTAAAGTATTTGAGAGAGCGGCCGTTAATTGGCATAAATCCCGATCCTAAGCGCTGGGACGGAGCTCTGCTGCCGTTCACAGTGAATGATATACGACGCATTGTCCCGGAAGTGCTTCACAAAAGGCGCCAGATCAAGGATGTAACGTTAGCAAAGGCGCAGCTGAATGACGGTCAGACTCTCTATGGAGTGAATGATCTCTTTGTTGGCCGAAAGACACATGTCTCTGCGCGATACCAGCTAGAGTTAGACAATCGAATCGAGCAGCAATCCTCGAGCGGAATTATTATCTCCACGGGACTCGGTGCGACTGGCTGGTTAAAGAGTGTGCTTGCAGGAGCGGCCGGCATCGTCAGCAGTACAACAAATCAGAAGGTTACGCTCATGTCAAATCAAAGGGAGAACGAAGAAGCCGGCTTTAAATGGCATTCGCCGTATCTTTATTTTACGGTTAGAGAGCCTTATCCAAGCAAGACAACGGCAGCTGGGCTTGTTTTCGGACAAATCAATGAGCGCAGGCCGCTTAGTATTACCTCTCAAATGCCGGAAAACGGGGTTATTTTCAGTGACGGCGTGGAAAACGATTTTTTGGAATTCAATGCAGGCGTGAAGGCGACGATTGGTTTAGCTGAATGCAAAGGGCAGCTGGTAGTTTGATGGAAAGGCGCCAAGGGATAACGGGCTGGACGAGAGGGACGAAACTTATCTTCGACGGATCAAGCAACCGGTGCCTTGGGTATTTAGCATTTTATGAATGATATAAGCGAGACTTACTCTACTTAGTTGATGAGGATCGGGTATAATAAAAGAAGTTTTTCCTTTATCATTCAAGATTTGGAATGTTAATTTGAGGCGATAGATTTGCCAATGAAATGGGGCTGGCGGCATGCTGCTATCAAAAGGTCAAAAGGTAGACGTTACAAAAGGACGCGAACTCACATCGATAAAGCTGCTTTTCGGATGGACAATTAAAGACTCTTCGATCAGCATAGATGCTGCTGCGTTCCTTCTGTCGGAAAGGAATCGCTGTGAAAGAGATGAGGACTTTATTTTTTATGGAAATCCTATGGCTCCAAGCGGAGCAGCAGCTCATAATGTGTCATTACAAGCCGCAGAGCAAGAAGCCGTAACCATAAACCTGCAGCGTGTGCCGGACCATACCGAAAAAATAGCATTTACGGTTACCATACATGAAGGCGAACGACAAGGACATTTTATGCAGGATGTGTCCGGCTTATATGTTCGGCTCATAGACGAAAGCAATGGTGAAGAGCTGCTCCGTTACGAATATGGCGCTGAATTTACGAAGGAAACAGCAGTAGTTGTCGGTGAATTGTATAGACATAGCGGCGAGTGGAAATTCAACGCGATCGGCGGTGGATTTTATGGCGGGCTTGAAGCGTTATGCACAAGCTTTGGGCTTGAAATTGAAGCCGATGCCTCAGAAGCGGCTGCAGCTGTTGAGGAGATCGTATTAACGCCAATTGATTTGCGAAAAAAGCTCGTTCAAATTACGTTGGAGAAAAAAAAGCTGACCCATGTCGTTGCTAAGGTAGGCATTGTTCTCGACATAACGGGATCGATGCAAACCTTATACAAAAATGGCACCGTGCAGGAAGTCGTTGAGCGGATATTAGCCGTTGCAAGTAAATTCGATGATAACGGCACACTTGATGTATGGGTATACGACACGCACTTTAGCCGCTTACCCTCGGTAACAGAACGGGATTTTGGCCATTATGTGCAAAATAAAATATTAAATAATAACGAAATTCATAAGTTTGGACGCAATAACGAACCGCCGGTCATGGAAGACGTTATTCGGAAATATACGGTCGAAGAAGATGACGGAATTCCAGTGTTTATAATTTTTATTAATGATGGCGGTGTAGTGAAGCCGATTAAGAAGGTAATCACCGCCGCTTCCGTCCATCCGATCTTCTGGCAGTTCGTTGGCATTGGCCAATCTGACTTCGAAGTGCTGAAGCAATTGGATACGATGGAAGGGAGAATCGTGGATAACGCTAACTTTATTCATTTGGATGACATTGCCGCCGTTTCGGACGAGGTGCTTTATGATCTTCTATTAAATGAGTTTCCAAGCTGGCTAAAGGCAGCTAAGGATAAGCGCATTATTAGGTAGTCATGATTGTTAAGAGTGTAAGCAAGGAAGCCCAATAGATGTTGCGGCTTTCTTTTTTTTTTGCGGAGAATATCAATTACAGACACAATGTTGATAATTAGAGCCATTGTTGAACAGCGTGTGCGGCAGTAAGATACAAGTATAACGACGCACCGAAACGGCGTCGAGCATATTCGCTAATTGGAGAGGGGATTATAACCATGATTTCTACGCAATCCGTACTTTTGAAGCCGCTTTCAACTGAACAGCTGAAGCAATACAAGAGAGACGGTTATATTATTATCAAAAAAGGCTGCAGCGCCGATTTAATCGATGCTTTTAACAGACACATCTTCGAGCTTCGTTCAGCTCCGCTGGACGAAACGCCGGACTGGGCGCGCACTTCGGAGAAAGCCCGCTATTCTACGCGTTTGTTTAATCCGCATCAGCATGACAGTTTTTCCCGGCAGGTGATGAAGCTTCCGGTCGTACGGGGCGCTTTGGCTCAACTAATGGAAAAGGAAGCGGTTTGCGTACAAAGCATGTTCTTCTATAAAGAGCCTGGCTCCCCTGGCCAAGCGGCGCATCAGGATTTTTATTATATTAAAAATGATCCCATGACGATGGTTGCAGCTTGGATTGCGATGGAAGAGCAGGTGGACGTTGAAAACGGCTGTTTGTGGGTCATACCGGGCACACATAAGCTTGGACTCCTGCCGCATGGCAAGGTGAAAAACTTGGAGGAGCATGAGGAGTGGACGGACGAAACCGAAGGCATAGATTTATCGCAGCAAATTCCGGTCATTATGGAAAAAGGAGATATTTTATTTTTTCATGAGCTGTTGATTCATTCCTCGAACCGCAACCGGAGCACAGATCGCTGGCGCCGTTCGTACGTCTGCCATTATATTCGCGAAGATTCGGCTGTGACGCTTCGCGAGGACCTTCGCGAGAAATACACATTGGTTTAATGGCTGTCGTCCCCGACGTCAGAGCTATGGTAAACAACGATGAAGGAAGAGTAAAATAATAATGCATGAATGATGAAGAGACCCGAGGATGAGGAAGGTATAAAGAATGAACAGCTCACCAAGTATGCTATCCTACAACAACATAAAAATGGCTTGGGCGGGGACCATCCTCTATCCTTCTGGCGGACGCTACGGTCCTCGGGTGCAGGATGATATCCAACTGGTGCTGTTGCATTCGGGCGAGATGAAGATCGAAATTGACGGAACGGCGCATGTCATAATGCCCGGCTCTGTCGTATTGCTTAAGCCCGGACATCATGAGCATTTTACTTTTTCTAATCGAGGCGAGACATGGCATCGCTGGATATCGATTCATATTAGCCCTTTATCGATAGAGGAGAGCGCTTATTTCGAGGCGCTGCCTCTGTTTCAACCGATCTCCGAGGAGTTAAATCGATTAACAGATGTAATGCTTTCCTTACAATCCGATCATCCATCGAATAGTGATGTTTTGCGCAGCTTAGGAATGTCGGCGCTTCTGCTGTATATTTCAGAAATGACACGGAAGCGAGAGCTTGAGGAGGTACATCCATCGATTTTAATGGCAAAAAGCTTGATTCACAGCACCTATCATGATGAACTAACTTTAACTATGCTGGCAGATCATGGCGGTGTGTCGCCTGAGCATCTAGTTCGTTTATTTCGAATGAATGAGAAGACGACACCGATCAAATACTTATGGCGTTATCGGGTGCTTAGAGCGCTCGAGTTTTTGACGCATTCCGGTCTTTCGATTACTGAAATTACGCTGAGATGCGGATTTAAATCTACGTTTCATTTTGCGAGAATGGTCAAACAGCACACGGGCAAAACGCCTACGGAAGTTAGGCGTTTTTCATGGAAAGGGAACC
Organism: Paenibacillus sp. 01T443; assembly: GCF_056398325.1. Taxonomy (NCBI): domain Bacteria; kingdom Bacillati; phylum Bacillota; class Bacilli; order Caryophanales; family Paenibacillaceae; genus Paenibacillus; species Paenibacillus sp. 01T443. Next base: position 141,718 of record NZ_JBFTPE010000001.1, on the reverse strand, counting down.
TATCCGAATAAAAGTGCCAACTTCCTCTGCACTCATTTGTGTTTTGTCTCCTTATAATAACCTCTCTTATTACATTTCAATCAGTTCCTTTTTAACAAAACGAATCCACTCTCGTGAAGCAAAGGAGAGGTATTTGTCCTTGCGCCAGATCATGGATAACTGCCATGGTATGGCGGGCTGGACGACCGCAACGGAAGAATAGCGTTTAGCGTCAAGCTGTAAGCATATACCCTCAGGCAGCAAGGTAATCCCGTATTTGGCTGAAACCATTTCGGTCATGAAATCCCACTGTGAGCTCTCAAATACAATCTTCGGTTCAAATCCTGCTGCTTCGCAATGCTCCTTGATCAAATGATGGATCGTAAAGTCATTGCGGAACATGATGAATGATTCATGCTCCAGCTGACTCATTTGTATATTCGTTTGCTCAGCCAACTTATGCTCGGGATGAACAACCAACCGTAAATTTTCATTAATGCAGGGCAAGACATGATACCTTTCCTCGTTTTTCACCGGAAGAATAACCATGCTGAAATCCAGATCCCCTTGAAGAATATCCTGTTCTAAGCTTTGTCCGCCTTGTTCAATAACTTGCAGCTTGATTTGAGGATAGTGGGTAGAAAATTTCTCAATGACGGAGGGCAAGAAATAACTTCCTACCATTGGAGGAATGCCGAGGCGAAGGGTGCCCTTTTTTAATGTTATCACTTCTTCAAGCTCACTTGACATATCTTCGAACGATTGGATGATATGTTTGGCTGACCGAAGAATGGTTAATCCGGCATCCGTTAATTCGATTTGTTTGGCAGAACGGTCGATTAGCTGTACGCCTAGATCCTCCTCTAACAGTCGAACCATTTTTGACAATGAAGGCTGGGTTACATGCAGTTTTCGCGCCGCCTGCGTGAAGCTTCCCGCTTCGGCTACGGCTACGAAATAATTTAAATGTTTGAGATCCATGAGAGTGGCTCCTTTGCATAAGAGCAGAAAACCGCATCAGGTCTGCTTTACTGCAAGTATAGTGAAAAGGAATGAAAACTATTCGATATATGTATTTTACCTATATGTCCAGGGGGTGTAAACTTAGCCGTATCAAAAAAATCAAACAAGAAAAAAGGTGTTATCATGAATAGGTTAGAACAAATGATTAAACCCATCGCATCAAGACCGGCATCTGCCTCTTTGACTATAAAGGAATCGATTGTGCTTCCACCCGATACGAATCATCACGGTACGATTTTTGGCGGAAAATTAATGGCCTATATCGACGATGTGGCAACGATCGCTGCAACGAAGCATTCACGTCGGCCCGTCGTTACGGCTTCAACGGATTCCGTAGACTTTTTATATCCCGTTAAGAAAGGCGACGCGGTCAGCTTATCGGCTTTCGTTACCTGGTCCCACAAAACATCGATGGAGGTTTTCGTTCGGGTCGTGACGGAAGATCTGTTGACAGGCGGACGCAGGGTTTGCGCCACCTCTTTCTTGACGTTTGTCGCTCTAGGCGAGGATGACAAACCAACGGAGGTTCCTGGTGTCATTGCGGAATCCGATGAGGAGCGTTTGTTGTTTGATACAGCGCCTGAGCGGAAGGAAGCACGCAGAATTCGCAGACAAGAAAGCAAGCATTTTGCAAATTATATGGGAACGGACTACGCCTTTAAGGATTCGCGGAATGATGCTGGTTCGCAGCGCACCGTAAATAAAGGATATGAATCAGCTTGGGGCGTAGAGTGGTAATAGGTTAATCATACAAACAGGATGCCGAATGATAATCACGGCAGCCTGTTTTATTATGTTAGTCAGGTAAAATGCGTTGCAATTGCTTTTTTGAAAATAGGGATAACCTCTTTCCGCATATCTTATAGTACGGTAACTAATGAATAAAGGAGCATGCCATGGATGAGGTCGGAAGAGTATTTGTGAAGCTTGTCATTTTCCTATTTACGCTTCTTTTTATTATTCCAGCCATCATTTTTTCAGTGCTTGTTATTGGTTTAACCGATCACTTGAAATCCGGAGTTATGATGCTAATATCTGCAGTGGTACTTAAAATCATAATTAAATTTAATGGTGTTAATCACTCTTCTGAAGCCAGAAGAAAGAGCTATCATTCTCGCTTGTGGAGGAGAAGCGCATTCGACGCGCAGTCGAATCAAAATAATCTAAATCATTCGCCGCCGCCGCCGTTAATTGATATTTATAGAGAAATTGACGATCGGAATGGAGAGACAGAAAAGATCTACCGTCTTATTGCCCAGCATGAGTCAAAGCATGATTACAGAGATGAGGATTAAATTGGCATATTAAAAAATATTAATCCCATCTTCCCCCTAATATCAGATAAGATGTGCGAAAGATAGATGATATAGGGGGATGAGTCAGCATGGAGAAAAAGCGATGTTTGTTTTGTTCAGAGATCGTACCTATCGAGGTAAAAGGGGAGTATGACCGTTATCTAAGCTGTAACTGCTCACCGGGCAGCTATTACAGCTTGCTTAGAGATCATTATTCGGTGATAAATTCATTATCCTATTCCGTTAAAAATAAACGTTTTCCTCTTATTTCAGGCTACATCAGGGAACATTCGGATTGCGGCGAGAGGGTAACATTGACCATAGAGGATTTAGAAGCCATTGAAAAAGCCCCAACCATTCCAGTATCCGTTGAGGATAAGGAGGCCCGGTTACTGCAATATGTCTACCGGAATTCCGAAGCGCCAGGCGCGTCGGTCGTTATCCAGCCTTTGGCAAATAATTATAACTTGACGTATTCGCCAAATTTGCAGGAGCTTGTCTATATTATTGAGAAGCTAAGAGAAGCCCAATTGTTGATACGGGAAGGGATGAMCTTCAAGCTTACGGAAAAAGGCTGGAATGAAGCGGCTGCAAGTGCAGGAGGAAGAAAGCTGAAGCCTTGCTACGTTCTGCTGCCGGATGATAAGGGGATCCGTAATGAATGGCTGGAGAGCATATTTCCGAAAATAGAGCAAAGCGGATTTTTGCCGCGACTATTTCAACAAGTGGATAGGGAAGATAGTGAAGCGCAATCCATTACCGAAATTTCGGACAGCAAGCTGATTATTGCCGATATTACTTATCACGCACCGGAGGTTTATTTTGCGGCAGGCTATGCGCTTGGCAGAAGTATCCCGGTCACATGGACGATGAAGAGCAGCCAAGGTGTCGATTCTTACGTCCATGCACAACCTGTTCGTCCGCTCATTTGGGATAATCCAGAGGATTTGGCTACTATGCTGCAGCAGAGGTTGGTTTATAAGGAATAGGGGAAAAACAATAAAAAAACACACGCATAAATTGGTGTGTTTTTTTGTTTGCATATGTAATGCTTTCAACCGGACTATTATCCGTACGACCTAGATACAAACTAGCTGCACATCGAGGTCGGTTTAAGCGCGGCATTGAAAGCAGCTCTATTTTCCCATAGAAAAGAGAGAATTTCATTTTGCTCATCGAAGAAATATTCGCTTTGATCCCAGTAATCTTGACCAAGTCCGTGTACGCTGTACCGATCCTCTCCGTAGCTCATTAACGTCCATTGACCTCCGCGTTTCCGGTCATCAAAAACAAAATAAAATTTTTCGCCTACCTCATCCCATTGAGCCAAAGTGTTAAAATTCTCAAGAATAAATGTAATGTCCGTTTTCTTTTTGATCAGCATCAGTAATCTCCTCTTTCTTTATAAAATAATAGTCATATTTAGTTGTAAGCTTGCATAAGAACAAGACAAGAATAAACGATTTTGCTGAAAAAGTATGTCAAACGATAGGTGCAGTTTATAGGAATGTTTGACGAAATATGCCGCAGCGGTGTTTAGCCGAATGAAATGCAAAGATGCCATGAATTTGTAGGACAAGCCTGTGTGCTCAAGGTATAATTATAGTGACTATTTAAATTAATATTCATTCGCTAGAAAGGAGTATATTTATGACTATTTATTTTGCGTTATTGCGTGGCATCAATGTGAGCGGGCATAACATGATCAAAATGACAGAGCTCAAACAAATGGTTGAAGCAATGGGCTGCAAGCGAGTGAAAACGTACATAAACAGCGGGAACGTGATGTTTGAAGCAGAAGAGAACGCCGCTACATTGGAGGAAAAGATCGAAAAGGAGATCAGCCGCGTCTTTGGATTCAATATTGCTGTCTTCGTGAGATCAGCATCAGAGCTTGCGAGCATTATCGACCATTCACCGTTTAAGTCGGTTGTGCTGGAAGACAAACAAAGCATCCATCTTACCTTATTAAAAGAAGCTCCGTCTCAAGAGCAATTGGATAGATTACCGGAAGTCGAACAAGGCGAAGACGAATACTTGATTGAAGGAAAAGAAATCTACTTTCTTTACAGACAAAGCATATTAGACTCCAAGCTTACCAAAAAATTTCAGAAGCTGCTGCCAGCTACGGCTAGAAATTGGAAAACCATTCTCAAGCTGGATGCTATGGCAAGAGCGTTGGAGGGTCATTAAATATATATAACCAAATATAAAAGAAATGAAGCTTTTCGCCATCGGAAAAGCTCCATTTCTTTTTTTTAGGGTTTAAGCGCTATGCCGTGACTTCTCCGCTCTCATGGCTGCACTGCCAGTGGATGCCGAACTTATCTGTGAGCTGGCCGTAGCATTTGCTCCAAAAGGTTTCTTGAAGCTCCATCCCAATCTTACCGCCATCAGCAAGCTTGTTAAACTGGGATCTCACTTCATCTTCGTTTTTGCTAACTACGGTAAGGTTGATATTATTTCCTTCAATAAAAGGCATTCCTGGAAATACATCAGAGAACATGACCGTACTTCCCATTATATTTACGCGTGCATGCATGACAAGATCTTTCGCTTCCTCTGGCAGCACATAATCAGGGTGTTGCGGCATGTCTCCAAAGGTCGTGAAATGTGTGACTTCTGATCCAAAAACTTGTGCGTAATAATTTGCGGCTTCTCGGCAGTTTCCATTAAAGTTCAAATATACTTCTAGGGACATTACATTCACTCCTTCATTATTTATGCTTCTTAGGCATTCCATTATTTCCTTGTTTAGTGTAACATTTTGGCTTAAATAAACAAAATATATTTTGGTAAATTCATATATATTTCTGATTATGTATCCATTGCAACGTAAAAAAAAGCCCTCAGTTGCTGAGGGCCTTCTTTGTTTTTGTTTAGTAGCCTTTGCCGAATACGCCGCAGCTACAAGCGATAATCACCAATAGTATGAAAAGCACCAGAATTGTACCAGTGTTAGTAAAAGCACCACCTACATGACCGGACATGGTATAAAAGCACCTCCTTGCGTGTTGAGTACTCAGTAATGTATGCGAAATTGAGGGTAGATGATTGGGTGTTTGTTCCGGTGGCCATTTTTCCGTGTGATTAGCCTAGGGAAAATACTTGCGCTGAACAACGGAAAAAAAGCAGCCTAGCAGGTTTTTTACCTGATCTAGACTGCTTGATAGTTATCATCAAATCTTTTTCTTCACTTTGTAACTTTTTTTCTTCTGGATTGGCACTTTAGGAAAACGATTCGAGCAACGGGATAGGCCGAGTAACCAGCTGTCGGAACGGCTCAGCGTGCGTGTGTTTTTGGCTAAGTTTACGKCGCTTATCGTTAGAAAAATGATGATTCCATCACCGGTATTGTTATTGAAAAGCACCTTATTCGGCTTGAGGTCGCCAAAACCGCCTTTCGCAACAAATTTGCCGGGAGTTGGATTCGCTTCGATTTTAATTGCAAAAGCATCATTGTTGAATAAGAAATTTAGACTTTTTAACGTCAGCTTTTGATTGTTTTCTACTGCGATAACCATTTGTTGCAAAAGAATAGTTTTGCGAGGACMAACCGCAATATCCTTTTTACCGCCTACGATTCCATTAAGCTGAAGCATACTTGGACACCTCCATTAACTCTGTTAGCTATGCTCTGTTAGCTATGCTCTGTTCAAAATTAGCAATCATGTTTCCATTTCCGATGCTTCTTCCCAATGATCAAAACTTTTTGACCCGGTTTAACAAAAATAACTAAAACGCTTTTCTTCTTCATGCCTCCGAAACCCATCCTAACCACCACCTCATTGCTAAGTTAATCTAGTATATTCATAGATTTATAGGATTGATTGGACATTTGATTCTGCTAGGTTTGATTTTTTATGCTTTGCAACCGTAAACGCGGTCATTGTCATTCCAACGGGTTGGGAATTTTTTTGTTCCAATTCTGATCAAATAAATAGTGATTGAATTTAATTATTTATGCTATTATTATTCTAAGAATCTAGTTCTTAAGAACTATGCAAATATTGTAAAAAGAGAGGGAATCGATTAATAGATATGTTAAATCAATTGCTTATTCATCTAATTATCGTATTATTTCCGATCTTTATCGAACAGTTCTTTTTTTCACGAAAAAAAATAATCAATAGCCTGCAATACCAAATTATGAATGGATGTATGTTTGGATTATCTGCTGTACTTTGTATGGCTGTTCCCGTTCAAATGATTGGCAGCTTTCAATGCGATTTACGCAGTATTCCATTAATCATTTCAATTGTATATGGCGCTGGAAAATACGTACCGGGCGTAATTGCTATTCTCATTGCGGGATTGTATCGGTATTATATTGGCGGGGATGCTGCTTTTATTGCTGAATTATCATTCATACTTATCCTTGGACCAGCATTTCTTTTTGTAAAATCATTTCTTGGCTATTCACCGATTAGAAGAATTATTCTATGTTTACTGCTATCGTTTAATTCTGTAATCGTAACGTATGCGCTGCTGGTCTTATACATAAATAATTTCCAGTATTTCATAGAGCACCAAGCATATAGCTTAATGTTTGCGACGGTTCTAGCTGCGGCATCATTAATCGGTATGGGAATATCAACCATGCTAAAGGAGCATCTCATCGAAACCGCTTATTTGAAGCTTGAACTGGAACGCAATGAAAAGCTGAAGATTGTTAGCCAAATCGCGGCTTCCGTTGCGCATGAGGTGCGTAACCCGCTAACGGTTGTAAAAGGTTTTCTGCAGCTTTTAAAGGAATCGGTAGACGATAAGAAAAAGGATTACTTGATAATCGCATTAGAGGAATTGGACAGGGCGGAATTTATCATTACCGATTATTTAAATCTGGCAAAGCCGCATTCGGACCACCTTGAATTAATCGAGGTATCCAGCTTTCTGGGCAGCACCTTGGAGATGATGAATTCCTATGGATTAATCCAAAATGTCCAAATCCAATTAAACTGCAACCAAACGGATTTATACGTATGGGCGGATAAGCCAAAGCTGTCGCAAGTGCTATTGAATTTGATCAAGAACGGCGTTGAAGCGATACCGGATACGGGTGAAGTAATGGTCAATGCCTATTATCGATTTGAAGAGATAATTATTGAAATTATTGATACAGGAAAAGGAATGAGCAAAGAGGAATTAGACAATATCGGCACGGCTTTTTTCACCACAAAGGACACTGGCACCGGGCTGGGCGTACTAGTTACGGTTCGTATCGTTGAGGCACTTAGAGGCAAGATCACTTTTGAAAGCGTTATCGGAAAAGGAACGAAGGTCGTGCTTCGTTTTCCGTCCGCTGAAAAGGAACAATAGAGTATCAGGAATGGAAAAGTATTCGATTAAGGCTGCTCAGCATCTGCTGAAGCAGTCTTTTTTTTGGTGAAAATGACGTTTCAAGTGAAACGCTTAAGGAAATAATTAATAAATAACAGTAGGGAAGTGATGCAGCGTGAAGAGGCTCAAGTTTATTCTCAGAAATTCATCCTCCGGTCATAAAGCAGAGCATGAAAGCTCCAATCAGGCTTTGTTATCTAATAGCATGAAGGACAATGTAAACAGCATTCATGGAATCTTACAATCTCCCGGTGATCTAATTACAAAGGAAGTAGAAGCAGGAAAAACGGGCCGAACCTGTATTCTTCTTAGCATCGACGGTTTAATAGATAAGACATTGATTCATGAACACTTGATGAAACCCATTATTGAATTTCGCTATCATGATACGGCTGAAGAAACGACAGATGCCAACCATTTCTTGCAAATATTAAAGGATGAAGTCCTGCCGCTGCAGGAGGTTCAGGTTATTTACGGCATAGAGCAGTGTTTATTTGCTATCCTCTCAGGAGACACATGCCTCTTTTCGGACGGCGCGGACCGTGCGTTAGTGATTGGCAGCAAAGGCTGGATAAGGAGGCCCATACAGGAGCCTCAGACCGAATCGCTCATTCGTGGTCCAAAGGACGGGTTTACAGAGGATATTAGAACCAACTCTTCACTAATTCGCCGCCGAATTCGGGATCCTCATTTGAGAATGGATTCCTATATGATCGGAGCACGCTCTAAGAAGGAGGTTATCGTTACCTACATTGAAGGCGTTGTTCATCCGGCCATTGTTCAAGAAGTAAAAAGACGGCTCCTTACAATTGACATTGATGATGCAGAAGGCTCGGGTTTTATTGAGCAATGGATCAGCGACAGCTTTTTATCGCCATTTCCGCAAGTTATGAATACGGAACGACCGGATCGCATGTCCTCTTCCTTACTGCAGGGCAGAGTGGGTATTTTGGTCGACGGCACACCTTTTAATCTGATTTTGCCGATTTCCATAGCCATGGCGTTACAATCACCCGAGGATTATTATCAGCCTTGGCTGTTGTCTACGCTAGTTAGGCTGCTTCGTTTGATTTCGGCATTTTTAGCGACGTTTCTACCTGGTTTTTATATCGCATTAGCGGAATACCATCACGGAATGATTCCATCGAATATTGCATTTTCCATCGCGGCTGCGAGAGAAGGAGTTCCTTTCCCGGTCTTTATCGAGGCGGTTTTGATGGAGGCTACTTTAGAAATATTACGTGAAGCTGGAGTTCGGCTGCCTAAGCCAATAGGACAAACGATTGGAATAGTGGGAGGCCTCGTCATTGGTGAAGCAGCTGTCTCCGCTGGCATTGTAAGTCCAGTCATGGTTATTGTCGTAGCCGTTACAGCGATTGCGTCGTTTACGCTGCCTGCCTATTCCTTTGGCATTTTAACGAGAATACTGCGTTTTGTTGTCATGCTTGCCGCATCTTTTTTCGGTCTGTTTGGCATAATTTTAGTGTTTCTAATGATATGTATTCATATCGTAAATCTAAAAAGCTTTGGTATGCCGTATTCGACACCAATCTCGCCAATGCTTCTGCAGGATTGGAAGGACTTTATTTTGCGCGCACCAGTAAACTTTCTTAAGAAGAGGCCGGAAATGCTGCAGACCGAGGATGAAAATCGTATGAAACCGTAAGGAGATTGAAGCTGATGARCATGAAAAGCTGGGAATATGGCGATGAACGTATTGGCCAAAAAGAAACGGTGTTTACAATTGGCTCATTAATAATCGGGATTGGCATTCTCACGCTGCCCCGTACGATCGCCATAGCGACAAATTCACCTGATGGCTGGATTTCCATTTTGATGGGAGGCACTGCAGCACTCCTTCTTGCATGGATGCTTGGTAAGCTCGCGGCTCGAATCAACCGTAGAAATTATTTTGATTATACGGCAACCTTGACTGCTAAACCAATCGCTTATTTGGTTTCCTTCATATATACCGTTTATTTTTTGACATTTACCTCCTATATAACCAGGTCAGTGGCGGAGCTGTCGAAGCAATTTCTGTTTGAACGGACTCCTCTTGAGATAATCTTATTATCGTTTTTGCTCGTTGTTATTTATGCCGTATCAGGCTCACGGGTTGGGATCATTCGACTGGCTGTCTTGTTTCTTCCTTTCGTGCTAATCGTTACTGGCATTTTTTTATTGCTCAGTATTAATTTATTTACGATTACGAATCTGCAGCCTGTTTTTAATACCGATTTGCATGCGCTGATGATGGGGGCGAAGGAGACTGTTTTTTCATTTCTTGGCTTTGAATCTATTCTATTTTATGGGGCTTTGATGAGAAAGCCTAATCAGGCGCCAAAACTGGCCACCATTGCCGTTTTGCTTTCTATGTTTACTTATTTGTTGATCTACATTTTCACGATCGGAATCTTCTCTTATGAGGTTACTCAAAATATTGTATATCCCACGCTGGAGCTCGCTCGAGAAGTCAGTGTTCCCGGTGAGTTTTTTGAGCGTCTAGAATCCTTATTCCTGATCTTTTGGGTTGTATCCATATTCGCTACATCTTCAATAGCATTAGATATCACTGTCCAATCAACAAGCTATATGATCAAGCTGGATAAGAAAAAGGTGTTATATATACTCAGTCCGATCATCTTTTTAGTTTCGATGATGCCGCAAAATATCGTTCAACTTGCGGCGTTAGGGATGCTTGTCAGCCTATTGGGTCTTGTTACCGCGATGATTATTCCAGGAATATTATTGCTTATAGCCAAAATACGCGGGGTGTAACGAGTGCGAAGAAAAATGAAGCTTTTCCTTTGTTTATCCGTGACCTGCATCTTCCTATCAGGCTGTTGGGATAGAATCGAGCTGGAGCAGCGCGGTTTTGTAATCGGAGTTGCGATTGACGAAGGGGCTAATTCCGCAGATCCCGAGCTCAAAGGCAGCGCGCAAACTTTTAAGGTAACCTTCCAGGTTGTCATTCCCGCAGGATTAAAGCAAATGGGCCAGCAGGGCGGCACGCTGTCGGGGAAATCCTATTTCAACGTGTCTTTCGAAGGAAAAAGCATGCAGGCGATTATTGCTAAGATGTCAACGCAAACGAGCCGTATGCCTTTCTTTGAGCATCTAAAACTGATTGTCGTGTCCGAGAAGGTTGCCAAGACAAAATATGGGTTTGCAAATGTACTAGACTTTTTCCTGCGGAATAATGACGCTCGTAGAAACGTTTCGATCATGATTGCTAAAGGCGATGCGAGTAAAGTTTTTGAAATTACTCCGGAAGGCGAGAAAGGACCGGTTATGTTTATTCATTCGATTTCTAAACATAAACAAAGCATTAGCATGGTGGCTGAAACAAGAATTGGAGATATTCATGAGTATTTGCTGAAAAATGAAAGCTTCGATCTTGAAAAAGTAACCGCGGTGAACAAGGATGTTTCGCTTATTGGAGCAGCTGTCATGGATGCCAATAAAAATAATTTGGTTGGTTTCTTGAACGAGAGGGAGACGCAAGGCCTAAATCTAATAAAGCCCAAAATTAACGGTGGAGCACTGGAGGTTAAAATGGGCGATAGTTTGGTTGTATTTGAAATTGAGCGTATCGAAAGAAAAATTCAAGCTGATACAACTGAACTCAAGCCCATTCGATTCCATATCCATGTTTCCATCGAAGGAAGAATTTCAGAAGCCTTTGAACGAATCGATTTCCTTGAACAGGACCCGATAGAAGAGATTCAGAAGAAAATAAAGGATGAGGTTGAGAGGATCATTCACAAAACGATTTGGAAAACGCAGAATGAGTATAAAAAAGATGTTTTGGGCATGGGGGCATATTTGAAGCGAAATAAACCGAAAGTATGGAATAAAGTAAAAAACAATTGGGATACGGAATTAAATTATTTTTCCAAGAGCGAAATTTCGGTTACCTCCACAGTGAAAATAAGAAGGATTGGTTCCGTGAACAAAACAGAGAAAAGGAATGATGGGCAGTGAAAATCGATCTGAACATTGGTGCGATACCTTCAGGATTAAGCTTCTTTTGCGCGCTGCTGACGGTTTGTATCCCGCTAGCCATCAGTTTGATTCATGCAAAGCTGCATAAGCTGGGAGATCCGCCTTGGAAAAAGAATTCGGATCCTGAACAGTAAAACAATCCCCCAATCTTATGAATAAAGATTGGGGGAAGCTATTTATTTCATTCGCAGCATCATGGTCCACAATGATGAACTTTCATAGCCAAGCCGCCAGGCCGCAACACCTGCCAGATCATAGGCTTTGGCAATATCAATGCGTGCTTTCACCGTGCTTTCGGTTTCCGCCCAGAACAGATAGGTGTAACCGTCCTTGACGTACTTATACTTCATTTGTCCGGATACAGGGTCCAGCACTCCAAGAGCATTCGTCTCGGCAATCAGCTTAGGAACCTCTTTCATAAAAATGGCGCGATTCCCAACCAGCTTGTTCAAGCTGTCCAACTTCCATTCCCTTACGTAAAACGGAATGCCAAGCATAAGCTTATTTCGAGGAATGCCATAGCTTAAAAATTGTTTTACGCCTTCTTCAACCCAATGCAGCCCAGCGACTGAACCAGGGGTTTCGCTGCCGCTCCAATGTTCGTCATAAGCCATAATGATGACAGTATCCACTACTGTTGCTAATGCGGCATGATCATAGGCTGTCAAGTGATTCCAGCTCAAGCTGCCGCGGGGTAAGTCGATGGATATTTGCAGCCCTTTGGCATGCACGGCTTTGGCGAGGGCAGTTACAAAGGTTGTATATGCCTTTCGATCGCTGCCGGCCACCTCTTCAAAGTCAAGGTTGATGCCAGCTACGCCGAGCTGTGCCAGCTTTGTAGTGAGATTATTAATAAACGTCAGCTGAGCGGATGTGTTTTTTAGAAACTCCGTCGTCATTTTCTTGTTAAATTGGTTGTGAACAAGAGGCATGACTTTTATGCCCTGCGCTTTAAAGGTATTCGCTACCGTTTGATCTGAAGTATCGGTCAGCTTTCCATTAGCGGAAGCGAGCTCAAACCAAGTAGGGGAATCAATGGATAAGCCTTGTGTATTTGCAACCTGATTGATAACGGTAGAGCTTGTCGCGCTTCCATTCCAAGCCAAATAGATAAGTTTTTTTGTATTGCCCCAGATTTTACGTCCTTCGATCGTTCTTACGGTACTGTTGGAATAGCCCTTCGCAAAAGCAATCGCGCTGCTTATTGCATTAAAGGATCTGATCTTCTTTTCTCCCTGATAGACAGCTAAATACGGAATGCCAGACCAATAAACATAGCCTTTGTATATAACTTCAGCATTAGGCGTTTTCTTAGCCAGCTGCACAGCTTTATCTAAGCTTATGAAGGAATGCAGCGTAACGCCATTTTGCATAACCAAATAGGCAGGAACGTTGGAATGAACGATTTTTCCGTTTGCCGTGTTGCGAACCTCGCTTCCTGGAATGGCATTGGATGCTTGTATGGCATCGTATAGGAAGGAGTAAATAGGTTGATCCTGAGCAGGATTACCATTCACAGTGATTTGGTATACGGGAGTTGCCTTTCGCTGGGCTGTTTTTTGAGCAGCGGTAAGATTGCTCCATACCCAAGTGTTCGTCGATAAATCGAGAATGTGCGCGTTACCCCATTTTTTGGCTTCTTGCTTGGCGGCTGCAAGGGTAAGGAAGGACCAATTCGTTCTGGTTTTCTCTCCTTGATAAAGCCTGAATTTGGCATAAGACTGATAGACCCAGCCAATGTTTTCTAGATCACGAATATGTACGTTGGTTAAAGATTTTGCTGCGGATAAGGCTTTAGCATAAGTGGCAAATTCCCATTTTGGGTTCGTCTGGCCATTCTGATAAACCTTGTAACGTGGAAAGTTGTCCCACACCCAAGCGCGATTGGCAATTTTCTCGACATGGCTGTAGCCAAATTTTCCTGCATAAGTGATAGCTTGCGTTTCAGTTGCAAATTCACGAAGCGCTTGGTCATTCTGATAGACACGAAACTTCGTCATTTGCGCTGCTGCAGCATCTGCGATTCCACTAACAGACGTCATTAGGGTTTGGCAGAACAATAGCAGCAGCAGAGCCGTACTCATTTTTTTTCTCATATGAAGCTATTAACACTCCTCTCTAGTCAAGTGGTTAGACGCATGAGGTAGAGGGAGGTTGCTCGAAAGCTATGAAAATATCTCTAGTAATTATTGGTAATGGGATGAGTAGACTTATATAGCCATAAAAAAAGCATCCTAGAGCTTCTTATCGTCACGATAAGGTCAGCTGTAGGATGCATTTTTCTATTCTTCAGTTATATCTGCCCAAAATTCTTCATCTGCATCTAAAGTTATATTGGAGCGGAAAACACGCCGGTTGTATTGTTTAAATACATATTGCTCGATGGCTTCGAGGATATTAGCTTCAATAATGTATTGGCTGCGTCCATTGACCCAAACCTCGGCCGTATAGCCGTATTCTTCTTCCCAGGAGAGCTGCACTTCAACGTCTGTAGGGCTTACTCCTCTGCGGTCGGCCATATTAAGGCAGATCGCGTTAATAATTTCATCCGTATAAATGCGCACGGTTAGTAAGGTCTCCGTCGGTCTGGCGGGTTACGTTTGCTGCGAAGATAAACGAATGCTACCCTTATGAGCATGATAACTGCAAAGATAGCGAGCAGGTTAATCATTAGACCTAGTATATTGCCAAAAGCACCCCATCCAGCAAATAAGCTGCCGAACATCAAGCCTGCCAAGCCGCCGATCATTAACCCCTTCATCAAGCTGCCGCCGCTAAAAAATCCAGGTTTTGTTGTGCCGGCAGTCGTGCCTGCTTTTGTTCCCGGGTTAGTCTGGCTGACGTTTTCTGATTTTTTAGGATTTTGCGTAACGCTTTGTTTTGGAGATTTTATTCCGCCGCGCGGTTTAGCATCGGCATACTGACCGAATCCTAAAGTGAAGAATAGCGCGAATGCCAGCATGACCATGAATCCCTTTTTCATCTGTCTGTTCTCCTCCTGATATCTTTGTTATTTCCATTGCTATAGAAATAGAATACGGCTAATATAAACAAAGGTTTCATTTCTTCCTATAGGATTGGTTTAAATGTATGAAAGTATAAGCGACATATGCTAATATTTTTAATAATATGGAATATGACAGAAGGCTATTTGAAAAAGGTAAGGAGGCTCATATGCAATTATTTCCCAAAGCTTATATTGATTATCTGGTGGAGTTCCATGCTTCTAGAGATTATTTCGAATGCCATGAGCTGCTTGAGGAGTATTGGAAGGAGCATCCTGAAGATCCGCTCTCGCTGACATGGGTAGGCCTTATTCAGCTAGCAGTCGGCCTCTATCATGAGCGCAGAGGCAATCGTCGCGGTGCGGAGAAGATGTTTGTACAAGCGGAACGGAAGTTGTTTCTGGCACCGCTGGCTGAGCTAGGCATCAAGAAAGACAGCCTCGTTGAGCAATTGAAATTAAGAATTACCTCCTTGCAGGCGGGAGAGGACAGGTTGTATAGCGACATCGATTTCCTAATCATTAATGATGAGGTTGCTGCTTTATGCAAGCAGGCATGCGAGCAGCGGGGGTTAAAATGGGGAACGCCAAGCCCGCTCCATGATGAATCGATCATTCATAGGCATACGAAGCGGGACCGATCCGAAGTGATATTAGCCAGAATGGAAGCTTATGCAGCAAAAAAACGAGAGCGTGAAGGGTAGTTTTTACACCCGTTACGCTCTCGTTTTTGTTGTCAGGCTTGTTTGTAAGCATCATCTACAAGCTCTAGTTCACCCGTTTCTGAATCGATAATCAATCCATGGACGAGAATATTCATTGGCAGGAGGGGATGGTTGCGAATAATACTAACACTGTTTATTACGCTGTCCCGCACGTTATCGAAGCCAGTTAGCCAGCGCATTAAATTTAGACCAGAATGCTTCAAAGTTGTGATCGTTTCGCTTGATACGCCCCGCTCTTCCATATGCTGAATGATCAGCTCGGGATTGATTCCCGTCATGCCGCAATTACTATGCCCGATAACAAATACTTCGTCAGCTTGCAGCTCATATAAAGCAACCAGGATACTCCGCATAATATTTCCGAAGGGCTGAGTAACGATTGCACCTGCGTTTTTAATTATTTTGGCGTCGCCATTTTTGAGGTTCATCGCTTTGGGAAGCATTTCGGTCAGTCTTGTATCCATACAGGTGACAATGACCATCCGTTTATTTGGATATTTACTCGTTGAATATTTCTCATACTCACGATGTTCTACGAATTGTTTATTGTAGGATAAAATATCATCTATTTTGTTCATACGACACTTCCCTCAGTTAAGAAGCGAAGGTTTGATGTGTAAATTTGATTGTCGCTTTTTAGATTAAAGGCATTGCGCGCTGGATCGTAATCGACACGAAGCTTCGGTTCATAATAAATCTCATGACGGGGCTCATAATAGAAAGGCAAAGGATCGCCTTGCGCAAGCTTATCGTCCACAGAGGGTTCGTTTATGAGTTGAAGAGTCGGAACGCCGCTGACGACACATCCGCAGCCTTCCATATCATGAAGCAGCTTAAGGTGTGTGATTCCGTCATTTAAATAGGGAGATAGCCGATCGGTTGCAGCTTTCGAAAAAGTAATATGCATATTGATTTCCTCGCTTTCTCTCTATTGCACAGTATGACTAGCAGGTTTAAGATGATTATAAGGATTGAATTAAGCAAGATCAAGTGAAGTTCCAATGAAGGCTCAATTGAAGAGTAGGATTTATCCAGGAAATGAGAAAGGTGGAATAAAGATGACAGCTAATCAAAATGAAGCATTGCAAGGCTTTAAGGAAACGATCCGTAAAATAAAAAGCTATGAGGAAGCACTTGGCGTCCTCTATTGGGATTTGCGCACGGGCGCTCCCCGTAAAGGAATGGACAATCGTTCCGAGGTAATCGGGGCTTTATCCGCTGACCAGTTCAAGCTTGCCACCTCATCTGAGCTAGGGGACTTAATCTCCACTTTAGAGGATAAGACCGTATTTTCAAATCTAACCGAAATTGAACAGCGCTTAGTTTCCGAGACCCGCAAGGAGTATGACCGAAGCGTAAAAATTCCACCGAAGCTTTATCAAGAATACGTGGTGCTTGCCTCTCAATCTGAATCGAAGTGGGAGGAAGCGAAGGAGAACAATGACTATGCGGGATTTCAACCATATTTAGAGAAGGTTATTCAATACACGAACCAATTTATCGATCTCTGGGGACCTAAAGCGACTCGGTATGATACACTGCTTGACCAATACGAGCCGGGAATGACGGTTGGGGAATTGGATCAGGTTTTTGGCGGCTTACGCTCGCAGTTAGTTCCGCTTGCAGCAGCAATCGCGAATTCGCCTCATCAGCCAGATACTTCGTTTCTTAAGCAAAACTATGACAAGTCCGCTCAAAAAGCATTCAGTTTATACATATTAGAGCAAATGGGTTACAACTTCGATGCCGGACGGCTGGATGAAAGCGCGCATCCATTCGCTACAGGTCTCAGCCCAGGTGACGTTCGCATTACCACACGATATTTGGAAAACGATGTAACGAGTGCTTTGTTTGGCACGATACATGAGGGCGGACATGCACTGTATGAACAAAATATTATGGAAGAGTTGATTGGCACGACCCTTTGTACGGGAACATCAATGGGCATCCATGAGTCGCAATCCCGTTTCTGGGAAAATGTAATCGGCCGCAGCAGGCCGTTCTGGAATCGTTATTTCGGAGAGCTTCAAAAACGATTCCCTGGGCAGCTTGACGTCAGCGTTGATCATTTTTACCGCGGCAACAATGTCGTACAACCCTCGCTGATCCGAATTGAAGCAGATGAGCTTACTTATAATTTGCATATCATTATTCGCTACGAGATGGAGAAGCTCATATTTAATGGCGGGGCCAAAGCAGCGGATTTACCAGCGATTTGGAATGATAAATACAAGGAGTATTTAGGCGTTACACCGCCAAATGATGCAGAGGGCGTGCTTCAGGACGTACATTGGTCAGGCGGGGCATTCGGCTACTTCCCGTCATACTCCCTCGGTAATATGTATGCGGCACAAATCGCTGACACAATGGAGCGGGAGCTGGAGGGCTTCTGGACAAATGTCGGAGAAGGCAACCTGCTGCCGATCAAGCAATGGCTGACTGAACGCATTTACAAATACGGCAAGCTAAGAACGCCTTCTGAGCTCATTCAGAGCGTGACAGGCAAACCGCTGGACCCGCAGTATTTGGTCACTTATTTAACGAATAAATACACAGATATCTATAAGCTGTAGCTAGAAGCAGTTCAGTTCATACGAAAAGAAGGCTGTCTCATCGTCAAAGGACGATGGCCGACAGCCTTCTTTTTTTGTTCCCATTCACCGCCCATGCCTTATACGCATAGGCTGGAGTACATTTATTAAACGCATATGCGCAGGAGGGACTCGAAAATGAAAAGACGTATATTATTGTCGCTGCTGCTATCGGTAGTGCTCATCATGACTGCTGTGCTGGCAGGCTGCGGCAAAGGAGATTCCGAGAAGGTTAAAGTCCGGATCGGAGAAGTAACACGTTCGTTGTTTTATGCCCCGGAATATGTAGCAGTAGCTAAGGGCTTCTTTGAGGAGGAAGGACTGGATGTGGAGCTGACTACAACGCCTGGCGGAGACAAAACCATGACGGCTTTGCTCTCCAATGCCATCGATGTTGCGCTGGTTGGTTCTGAAACTTCCATTTATGTTTATCAGCAAGGTACGGATGATCCGATCATTAATTTCGCGCAGCTCACGCAAACCGATGGCACTTTTCTCGTGGCACGGGAAGCAAATGAAAGCTTTGATTGGAACTCAATTAAAGGCAGCGTATTTCTCGGACAAAGAAAAGGCGGCATGCCTCAGATGGCTGGCGAATTCGCATTGAAGAAATTAGGCATCGATCCTCAAGCAGATTTGGAGCTTATTCAAAATGTGGATTTTGCCAATATCCCAGCAGCATTTGCATCGGGTACAGGCGATTACGTGCAGCTGTTCGAGCCGACGGCTTCGATTTTTGAGAAGGAAGGCAAAGGTCATGTCGTGGCTTCGTTTGGCGCGGAGAGCGGACATCTTCCTTATACCGTGTTCATGGCGAAGCAAAGCTATATCAATAAAAACAAAGAAACGGTGCAATCGTTCACGAATGCCATCCATAAAGCACAGCTGTGGGTAGAGAGCAACGACGCTGAGGCAATTGCAGATGTTGTACTTCCGTTTTTTGAAAATGTTGACCGGGATATTTTGATCAGCTCCATTGATCGTTATAAAAAGCAAGGATCGTTTGCTACGGATCCGATTATTGACGAAGCGGAATGGAATAATCTCCTTGATGTGATTACGACGGCAGGAGAGCTTGAAAAGCGGACGGAGCATAGCGAGCTTGTCGATACAAGTTTTGCGGAGAAAGCCATCGAAACGGTGAAATAACCCGCATGCAAGAAAGGGAGGCTTGGGCATGAGAAATGAAACGGTGCTTGAGCTGCAGCAGTTATCCCATGTTTATGTGAATGATAAGGGAGCCTCACTCGCGGTTGAACGTATCGAGCTGACGGTTGAACGCGGGGAGTTTATTAGCTTGGTCGGGCCCAGCGGCTGCGGCAAGACGACGGTGCTTAGTTTGCTCGCCGGTTTGTTTCCGCCGACTAAGGGGCAAGTACTGCTAAACGGGGAGCGGGTTATTGGCCCCTCCCCGAAGGTAGGTTATATGCTGCAGCAAGATTATTTGTTTCCATGGCGCTCGATAAAAGAAAATGCCGCAATCGGTCTTGAAATTAGCGGACGGAAAACGGAAAAGGCATTGCAAGCAGTAGAAGATCTTTTAAATGAGCTCGGGCTGCCGGACTCGAGCCGGAAATATCCGCATGAGCTCTCAGGCGGAATGCGCCAAAGAGTTGCGCTAGCAAGGACGCTGGCTACAGAGCCGGAGGTGCTGTTGCTCGACGAGCCTTTTTCCGCGCTTGATTTGCATATCAAGCTCCAGCTTGAGGATTTAGTCCATCAGACGCTGAAGCGACTAGGCAAAACCGCAGTACTCGTTACCCATGACCTGGCGGAAGCGGCTGCAATGAGTGACCGTGTCATCGTGCTGGGACGGAATCCTGGTCATATACGCCGCGAGGTCGTAATTCCTGAAGACGTTCGCCTTGCATCGCCAATGGCAGCTCGGAAGCTTCCAGGTTTCCAAGAGCTGTTTGAACAATTATGGCTTGAGCTGGATAAGGAAGACAACGAAGGAGGTGGGCAGGGTGGATGAGCCAAGGAAGCCTGATCCTCGGGAAGCTGCCGCGCCTATCATCGCAGAACGATTGGATATTCAGGAGGGGCGCCGCTTTTGGATGAGGGAGCTGCATGCCCGCTATAAAAGTCAAAAGCGCCGGGTTACCGCTGCCGTCATAGCAACCCAAACGATCTTGCTCCTTTTCTTTGTGAGCTTATGGGAGGCTGCCGGTCGCAATGATTGGATCGATCCCTTGCTCTTCAGTTATCCTTCTAAGATGTTAGCCCAGCTGTGGAAGACGATGGCTGACGGTTCCATTTGGCCGCATGTTGGCATGACGGTGACTGAGACGGTTGTTGGCTTTTTGCTCGGAACGGTGCTTGGGACAGCGATTGCGGCTGCATTATGGTGGTTTCCTTTTTTATCGCGCGTATTCGATCCCTATCTGGTCGTCTTAAACAGTATGCCGAAGGTAGCGCTTGGTCCGATCTTTATCGTCGGGCTGGGCCCGGGCTTCATGTCGATAGTAGCCATTACTTTATCGGTTACGGTCATTATTACAACTTTAAATATATACAACCGGTTCCGAGAAATAGACTCCGGCTATATCAAGGTAGTCAGACTGCTAGGAGCATCCCGTCTGCAATTGTTCAAGCTTGTTATCCTGCCGGGCTCGTTTCCCGTGATTATTTCCACCTTGAAGGTCAACGTCGGTTTAGCATGGATTGGCGTGATCGTCGGTGAGTTCCTTGTTGCTCAGCTAGGCCTTGGTTACTTGATCATATATGGCTTTCAGGTCTTTAATTTCACGTTGGTGCTATCCAGTTTAATTGTAATTGCGGTCGTAGCGACCGTGATGTACCAGCTCGTCGCTGCGCTTGAACGACGGTTGACGGCGGGCTGGCGGGAGCGGTAGGATGTAGGAATAAATCCTACGGTTCGCGAGGTTATTTCATGGGCATTCGTATCATTAAAACGGCGTTAGCCGCCATCGCAGCAATTTATACCGCTGTATATCTAGGTTTGGAGCCGCCTCTTGGCGCCGGGATTCTTGCCATTCTCGGCGTTGAAGTGACGCGGATGAAAGGACTTAAAAGCGCCTTCGTGCGGTTTGTCGCCTCGGTGCTCGGACTTTTTTTTGCATCGCTTATCTTTACCTTATTCGGCTTTCATATTTGGGCAGTGGCTGTATTTATTCTCATCACCTTTCCCGTGTTGTCGCGATTTCAGTTAAAAGACGGCATCGTCACGAGCTCGGTTATCGTTTTTCATTTGTTTAACCGGGCTGAAGTGACAACGGATATTATCGGCAATGAAATTTTGCTGCTGTTTGCCGGCTTAGGCTGGGCAACGATCGTGAACATCATTTACATGCCGAAGGATGAGCATCAGCTGAGCTCTTATCGGTCATCGATTGAACAAAGCTTAGGCATCATGTTTCAAGAGATGGCATTCACGCTTCGAAATCCATCGCATATATGGAACGGCGGCGAAATACTGGAGGCTTACAGCGCGATTGAAGAAGGCGCGCAGCGTTCCGTTCGCAATCGTGAGAACAGGCTGTGGGGCCAGGAGCATTATTGGTCCAGTTATTTCGAAATGAGACGGCAGCAGCTTGAATCGGTGCAGCAGATGCTCGTCGAGCTCGCATTCGTTTATCAGAAATTTCCGCAAGCCGTCATGATTGCCGATCTGCTTGACCAGCTTTCGAGCGATGTGAAATCAGATGTATATGAAGGCACCGTTGAGGAACGGTTGCATGAACTGTCGCGATCATTTAAAGCGATGGAGCTTCCGAAAACGCGGGATGAGTTTGAGATTCGTGCATCGCTGCTTATGCTTCTCCGTGAGCTGGAGCGGTATTTGAGCATTGCCAAGCGGCTAAAAAAAAGAAAAGTCATGTTGTCCGAACTTCAGCCATAGAATGTAAAGGGAAAAATTCGTTGCGAAGGCAAGCGTAAACGGCTGTGGCGACAATGGGAGACACAGCTTTCGTTTCGCGTAGAAAAACAAGCGTAATTATAGGAGARAAGCCTATAATATCTTGTATTTCAAGCGTAAACGGCTGTGGCGACAATGGGAGACACAGCTTTCGTTTCGCGTAGAAATTCAAGCGTAGTTATAGGAGAGAAGCCTATAATATCTTGTATTTCAAGCGTAAACGGCTGTGGCGACAATGGGAGACACAGCTTTCGTTTCGCGTAGAAATTCAAGCGTARTTATAGGAGAAAAGCCTATAATATCTTGTATTTCAAGTGTAAACGGCTGTGGAACTATTTCGGCGCAGCATACGTTTAGCTGAGAAATATAAGCATCAGTATAAGTGTGAGACTTATGTATTCTTATATTTCAAGCGTTACGGCTAATTCCGACCTCGGGCGGCCTAGCAAACGTTCCGCAGAGATCTATATGGATGCCTATAAGTAGAAAAACTTATATAATCTTATATTTCGAGAAAATAAACAGTCACCCTAGACGAATGTCCTGCATACACTTTAAATGAATGATTGTATGGAGGAGGTTAAATCAATGACTATTGCAGATAAGCAGCTCCAGTACAGAGAAATAATTACGAAGGCTGTCTGCGGCAAAGGTCGTAAGTTTTCCACTGTAACCCATACCGTAACGCCGCCTCATAATCCGACCAGTATTCTCGGAGCATGGATAATTAACCATCAATATGAAGCGGTTCGTTCGGGCGACGGCATTGAGGTAATTGGTACTTACGATATCAACATTTGGTATTCGTACAGCAAAAACTCGCAAACAGACGTAGCTAAGGAATCCGTGCATTACGTCGAGCATGTTAATCTTTCCTATGTAGATCCTAAGCATCGCCCATCTACTGTGGAAGTGTCAGCCGATGTGATTCAGGAGCCGAACTGTATCGAAGCGAATATCTCTTCGAACGGTTCCGGAGTGGTGGTTCGTGTAGAGCGTGAGTTTTCGGTGGAACTTGTTGCCGAGACTAAGGTTTGCGTAGCGGTACTTCCAGGCGGTTGCGACGACCTGGACGGCAAGGATTTGGAGTTCAGCCTCGGCAATGCGGATTATGAGGATTTGGATCCAGATTTGCTGGACGACGAGTTGTAAGCAAGCCGGGAAGCTTTGCTGTCAAGGTATCATATGCTGCGCGAGCAGCAAATTCGAGGGCGAAAGCCCTCTTTTTTTTGGAAATATTTAAAGGTACGAAATTTCACTATTTTGGATCGTAAAAAGGCGGGAAACAGTGATGGCTTCGACGTGGATATGGCGGGGCAGCTACGATCGGCTTGAAAAAATTGCTTATAACGAAAAAAAACCGCTTATCTCAGGCGAACGCGGCGGTCAGCCGCTTTTTGCCGAGCCGTGGACGGAAGTGAAGGCAGGAGACGCCGTTCTGGCTTGGTCAGATGCCCGTATGATCGATTGCAGTCGCTTTAATGGAGTATGGGTGCTGAATGTGAACGGCCGAATTGCCGGGCAGAAGCCTCTCGACGAGAAGCTGAGAATATGGAAGCGTGGTGGCTTATGCGGCGGCCCTCCTCTTGAAAGCGAGCGGATTTTTCGCGTGAGCGTTGTGAATTTGGAGCCGGTGGAGATGCTTCGCATAGATGCCGCCGGTAAAATAATGCATGGGAAGCCGCTGCTCCCCGAGGGAACCGGGGGCTGGCCGGAGGATCCGGCGCTGCGGAGAGTGGCGCGAACAGCGGCAGCAGCGCTGTATGCACTTGGCCTCGATATCGGCGAGGCTGAGGTGTCGCTAGGCGGGGACGGGCGCACTGCCGTCCGCGAGGCTTGGCCGAAGCTGAGGGATACGAGGCTGGAGGCGGCAGCGCTGCGCCGATTCGCCGCGTGGCATGACGCGGCGAGAACGGGGACTGCGGATCGGCAGCTGCTTATCGGCGCCGATCCGGAGTTTGTGCTTGTGACGAAGGAAGGGAAGATCGCTTCGGCGTCACGTTTTTTTGGAGCCGGCGTCGGCGGGGCGGCTGGTGCCGACGCTTTGCTCGTCGGGCGACGGCTGCTCTATCCCGTCGCCGAGCTTCGGCCAGAGCCGGCCAAAGATCCGGCCGCGCTCGCCGCGAACTTACGGCGGCTGCTGCAGCGCGCCGCCGACCGCATCAGCGACCCCGCCCTGCGCTGGGCCGCCGGAGCAATGCCCGTGCCGGGGCTGGCGCTCGGCGGGCACATCCACCTCAGCGGAGCGCCGCTTACGGGCCGCTTGCTCCGCTTGCTCGACAGCTTCGCGGCTTTCCCGCTCGCGCTTGTAGAGGACCCCGCTGGGCGGGCACGCCGTCCAAGGTACGGAACGCTCGGTGACTTCCGCCAGCAGCCGCACGGCGGGTTCGAATACCGGACGCTTCCGAGCTGGCTGGTCTCGCCTGCAGCGGCCAAAGCGGCCTTCGCGCTTGTCCTGCTTTGCGCGCGAGAGGAGCAGCACCTCTCCTACATACCTGCTCTCGAGGAGCGGTATGTAGAAGCGTATTACAGCGGCGACCGTTCGGAGCTGGCTGGCTGCTTGGAAGGGGTGGCCGAGTCTCTCTCGGCCACTGCGAGCTTTACCGAGCTGGCGCCTTACATCGAACCGCTGCTCGAGGCAGCAAGGCGCGGGACGACTTGGGATGAGCGAGCCGACATACGAATTAAATGGCGACTGCCTATTTAGGCTGCCGGAAACGCTTTGCAACCTGAATGGTTGATCTAGAAATAAGAGATCATGAACGCCTTCGAATACAAACAAGGTAGTCCGTGCATTCGCACAGGCAATCTTGTTTTTTAAATTTATGCTATGTTAAATCATAATGTTGATATTTGACCATAGAAAAACCGCTCTCAAAAGAAGAGCGGCTTTTGAACTTTCGTTCTCCATTAATTCAATAAGGAAAATTCATTTTTTCAATTTGCCCTTTAAGTTCAACTAACTTGTTTTTAATAAAAGGATCTATTTCTTCAGGTAATTGATCAAATTGAAAAAATTTGGCTTCAATTGCTTGATTTTCATCAGGTGTAAGATTCCCTTCAAAGTCTGTACATAAATACCCTACTGCAACAGTATGATACTCATCGCCACTTTCTTCAACACGATTAATTAATTCCTTGCCTGAATAGACACCGAATAACCGTAATGTATTTAACCTAATTCCTAAATCATTTTGTACATTTCGTCTTATACATTCCTCAACAGACTCATTTAACTGTAATATGCCACCAGATATACCCCAGGTTCCACCTATGTATCGAGTCAGTAAAATTTCACCTGAATGATTAATGATCGCTACACTTGGTCGCATAATAATTAGTGGAGCATTTCCGATCATCTCTCGCATTTTTTCGCAATAATCCATAATTACCTCTCCTATTCAATTGGCCATATATAGGAATTATACCATTCCTTATTGAACTAAACTGCCTGTTAGCTCAACAAGAATAAGCTTTATGCCGAAGTTTGGCATTCGTGTTCATTACAGTAATATTTCAGATACTTCGTTGCAACGCCGTTGAAGCGGTCCATCCATTTTTTCAGGCGGCTGTGGTAACTGTTGACGTTTTGGATATGGTATACGCCTTTCACACGCTGTTTCCCAACGGTCTTTAAACTCATTCATATCCATGTGTAATCACCTCCGTACCATGATGTTAGCCTAATAATAGAACAAATGCCTTATTCACTTCGCTTATGGCGCACATCTGTTCCGCTTGTTATAATGAATATCTGATGTTTACTGCCTGAGCGGCATTCATTTTTCACCCGCGCTCTCGTATTTAATGACATTAAATAGTGAATTCCCTATATACCATCACACTGTATACGCTTTTGAGGAGGTTCGGAATGGCTGGATATACGCCAATGATTTTGCAATATCTTGCAATTAAAGAAGAAGCGAAGGACGCTTTTTTATTTTTTCGTCTAGGCGATTTTTATGAGATGTTTTTTGAGGATGCGATAGCGGCATCGCGCGAGCTGGAAATTACGCTTACGGGACGAGAGGGCGGCGGCGAGCAAAAAATTCCGATGTGCGGTGTACCCTACCATTCCGCAGAAAATTATATAAGCCGGCTTGTCGATAAAGGCTATAAAGTAGCCATTTGCGAGCAAGTAGAGGATCCGGCAGCTGCGAAAGGCGTTGTTCGCCGAGAAATCGTCCGGATTATTACGCCTGGAACAGTTATGGAGTCGAAGGCGCTGGACGGCAACTCGAACAACTTCATCGCAGCGATTGTTCGAGTCGGTGGAATGTTTGGACTATCCGCCTGCGATTTATCGACCGGTGAGCTCTATGTCACTTCTTTTCCGGAGCATGTAGAAGCTCTTATCGATGAAATCAATGTTTATCAGCCTTCTGAGCTGGTAGGCGACAGAGAGCTGCTAGATCTCGTCCAAGCTTCCGCGGTTTGGAACAAACAGCTGCTTCTCACGGCGCGCGAGCCGATGGCGGCGGATAAGCTTCTTGAGCAGTTCGGCGAAATAGAAATAGCGAAAATTTCTGGCGCCCGCCTGCAGGCTGTGAGCGTTCTTACGGGGTATTTGGATGAGACCCAAAAACGATCGCTTGGGCATGTGAGAACAATCACGAGCTTTGAACCCAGTCAATATATGATTTTGGATCATTATACGAGAAGAAACCTGGAGCTTACCGAGACGGTACGCGACCGCAGCAAGAAGGGCTCCCTGCTATGGCTGCTCGACCGAACGCAAACCTCAATGGGGGCGCGGCTCCTGCGCCGCTGGATCGACAAGCCGCTGCTCAGCAGCGCAGCAGTTGAAGCTCGTTTGGATGCGGTAGAAACGTTGTATCTCAACTTGATTTTAAGAGATGACATTCGTTCTGAGCTGCAGCCCATATATGATCTTGAACGATTGGTAGGCAGAGTGGCATTCGGCAGCGCGAACGGGCGTGATCTCAACGCGCTGCGAAGCTCGCTGCGACGTATTCCTCAGCTGACAGCATTGTGCGAGCRATCAGGCTCTGAAGTGCTGAAGGCGCTCGTAGAGGGTACGGATGATTGCTCAGATCTCGCTGATCTTATCGAGACCGTGCTCGTTGACGAGCCTCCCGTAAACATTAAGGAAGGCGGGCTTATTCGGGCAGGCTACGATGCTTACTTGGACCAATTGCGCGAAGCAAGCACAAACGGAAAGAAATGGCTCGCTGAGCTTGAACGGCAAGAACGCGAGGCTACGGGCATTAAAAACTTAAAAATCGGATATAACCGTATTTTTGGCTACTACCTAGAGGTGTCGAAAGGGAACTTGTCGGCGCTTCCTGAGGGAAGATACGAGCGAAAACAAACGCTGGCCAACGCCGAACGGTTTGTGACGCCGGAGCTCAAAGAGAAGGAAAGATTGATTCTTGAGGCCGAGGATAAAATGGTTGACTTGGAGTATGAACGCTTTGTTGAGCTGAGAGATCATTTATCGCTTCATCTGCACCGGCTTCAAAAGGCAGCAGCGATTATTGCGGAGCTTGATGTGTTCCAATCGCTTGCCACAGTCAGCGCAGAGCGTCGTTTTTCTCGACCTAAAGTAACCGAATTCTTTGATTTGCGCATCGAGGAAGGGAAGCACCCTGTCGTAGAGGCGATGATGGACGGGATACCGTTTATTTCGAACGGTACTTCGCTTCACAAGGACGAGCAGTGGATGCTTCTAATTACCGGTCCCAATATGGCCGGCAAAAGCACCTATATGCGCCAAGTAGCGCTTATTTGCATCATGGCTCAAATGGGCTGCTTCGTTCCTGCAAAGGCAGCGGTCATACCGCTTATCGATCGTATTTTCACCCGAATCGGCGCTGCGGATGATCTTATTGGCGGACAAAGCACATTTATGGTCGAAATGAAGGATATCCAGATTATGACGGAGAAGGCGACTGCAAACAGCCTCGTTATTATTGATGAGCTTGGACGGGGAACCTCGACCGGCGAAGGAATGGCGATTGCGCAGGCGGTCATTGAGTATGTCCACCACCATATTGGCTGCAAGGCGCTGGTATCGACTCACTTCCATGAGCTTGCGCATCTGGAGGAATCCCTGCCGTCGCTTACAAATGCGCGTATGGCAGTAGAAGAAAGCGGCGATAATGTAACATTTCTAAGAAAGCTCATACCCGGCGCTGCAAGCACAAGCTATGGCATATATTGCGCTCAATTAGCCGGTTTGCCGCAGTCGATCATCGGAAGGGCTTATGAGCTGCTTGATGAGACCCTTGCGCCGGATATGCCAAAGCCTGCTTCAAATTCATTCTCTTATAATCAGTCTTCAACGTTTTTAACACAAGAAAAGGCTCAGCCCCAAAAGGCAGCAGAGTCACAAGGCATCATACAGCTCTCCATCTTCGATGAGCCGGCTGCCGCAAGCGAAGCGGAACCGTCTCGCAAGAAAGCCAGTCCAAAAGCTGAGCAGCTGGCGGAGCAATTACGCAAGCTGGATCTGTTTAACCTCACGCCGATGCAAGCGATGCAATGGCTGAATGATATGAAAAGTAAATTAAATAATTAGCATAACGAAAGGGGGAACGTTAACCTCATGGGAAAAATCAAAGTGCTGGACGAGCAGCTTGCCAACCAAATCGCGGCCGGCGAGGTGGTCGAGAGGCCGGCATCGGTCGTGAAAGAGCTTGTGGAGAATGCGGTTGATGCAGGCAGCACGACCATTGATATTTCGATTGAAGAAGGCGGCTTGTCCCTTATTAAGGTGATCGATAACGGCTACGGCATCGAGGCTTCTGATATCGTTACAGCGTTTCAACGGCATGCTACGAGCAAAATCTCGACGAGCAGCGATCTCTTTCGCATTGCGAGCCTTGGCTTTCGAGGGGAGGCGCTGCCGAGTATCGCGGCAGTTTCCCGTCTGCAGTGCATGTCATCCGATACTTCATCGGGACTAGCAAGGCGGATCGTAATCGAAGGCGGCAAGGTGACCATTGACGAACCGGCAAACGCGCCGCAAGGAACGGAAATGACGGTAAGAGATTTATTTTATAATACACCAGCGCGCTTAAAATACATGAAGGCTATTCAAACGGAGCTTGGTCATATTTCCGACTATATTAACCGGATTGCGCTTGCGCATCCCGGCATCGCTTTTACGTTTAAGCATAACGGCAATGTCCTCCTGCGCACACTCGGATCAGGAGACAGACTGCAGGTGATCGCAGCTGTATATGGCTCCAATACGGCAAAGGTGATGCTTCCGATTGAAGCGGAAACCTCGGACTACGAGCTCCGCGGCTATATTTCGAAACCAGAGCTTACTCGGGCTAACCGAAATGGGATTACGGCTGTTGTGAATGGTCGTTATATTCGCAGCCATACGATCAATCAATCCTTGCTGCAAGCCTATCATACGCTCCTGCCAATCAACCGGTATCCGCTTGTGATATTGGAGCTGGGGATGCATCCCAGCCTGTTGGACGTAAACGTTCATCCATCCAAGATGGAGGTCAGATTCAGTAAAGAGCCGGAGCTTCGCACGATGATTGAGGATGCTATAAGAGCCGTACTCGGACGCCAACGCCATATTCCAGGCCCTGAATCAAGCATTAAGCCGGAGCGCTCCAAACCGCTGTTCGTGCAGGATGCCATATCATTCCACCGGCCGGAACCGATCGCGGAAGGATTTAAACCTTTTCAACCAACCCAAACGAATAAAGGTTCCTCGCCTGCGTACAAGCCGCCTGTCATAGATCGGGAGTACGTACCTCGGAACGCGGCTGAAAAGCTGTATGCGCCGCCGGCTTCGGTGGATGCGGAAAAAATGGCTGTTCGCGAGACTGCCGGAGCTTGGGAGCAAGCCGCTCCTGCCGCTTCGGATTTGATAGTGCTTGATCCTGATTCGAAATATGAGTCGATCGCAGGAGAATCGATAGCTGAAGAGGCAGGAGCTAAAGCAGACATTCCATTGGAAACCTACATTACCGAGGCTCCTGTGGCACAGCTTCCTTCAGACGAAGACGCGCCTAACGGCGAGCCTGCTTTCCCGGAACTCTACTGGATCGGTCAGCATCATGGTACTTACATTGTTGCACAATCAGAGGATGGCTTGTATCTCATTGATCAGCATGCCGCGCATGAGCGGATCAATTACGAATATTATTATCAAAAGTTTGGGAATCCTCAGGCCGCAAGCCAGCAGCTGCTAGTTCCGTTGACGCTTGAATTTACGACGGGAGAGGCTTCGCAGCTTAGAGAGCTTATCCCTCTATTTACACAGGCAGGCGTTGAGCTTGAGCCTTTCGGCGCACAGACGTTTCTGGTTCGTTCCTATCCGGAATGGATGCCGCAGGGGGAAGAGCAAGCCCTGCTTGAGGAGATGGCAGAGCTGCTAATTGCGGAGAGAAAATCGATTGATATCGGCAAGCTTCGCGAGAAGGCGGCTATCATGTGCTCGTGTAAGGCTTCGATCAAAGCGAATGATCGGATGAATCGCGAGGAAGGTGAAACCCTGCTGGCAAGACTTGCGAATTGCAAGCAACCCTATACCTGTCCGCATGGTCGTCCGATTATCGTGCATCTATCGACCTACCAGCTGGAGAAAATGTTCAAGCGGGTGATGTCGTGATAGTTACAACGACGTCTAAGCCTTCTGCCAGGGCGCTAGAGCAAGCCGGCAGACTGGCGGCAGAATTAGCAAGCCCTCTCAGAGCTCGCGGAAATTTAACAGTCTCGAAGCTATTAACGCTCAGCCAAGATAAAAAACTGATCGTTGTGACTGAGGAAGAAGTCCGATTTTATGATGGCCAGTCGGAGACGCCTCTTTATTTTCATCCGAGCATGGCGTTTGTGCGGGTGAAACGGCTTCGCCGAGGCGAAACGGATCCGCTTATCCAGTTGTCAGGCTGCGAGGATGGTGACCGAATCATTGATTGCACGGCCGGCCTTGCCTCGGATTCTCTTGTATTCTCTTATGCCGCTGGACCTAAGGGCAGCGTGACTGCAATCGAAAGCGAGCCTGTGTTATGCGCAATCGTTCGCGAAGGTCTGGCTGGTTATCAGACCAGTCTGGCGGATGTGGATGAAGCAATGAGACGCATAAAAATGAAATGCATGAATCATTTGGATTATTTAACTGGTTTACCTGATAAAAGCGCGGATATCGTGTATTTCGACCCGATGTTCAGGCAGCCGATAAATGAATCGAGCTCGATGGAGCCTCTTCGTGCGATCGCGAACATGGACGCATTATCCAATCAAGTCATCGAGCAGGCAAAGCGTGTTGCCACTAAAACGGTAGTGCTTAAGGAGCATCAAGCAAGCGGGGAGTTTGCTCGTCTTGGCTTCGAACGCCGGCATGTGAACACATCGAAAATTGCATATGGAGTGATACAGCTTTGAGTGAGGATTCCAATATTTTAAAGCAAGAAAAAGAAGGTATACCGCAGCGTAAGCAGCCTCTCTTGGTTCTGATAGGCCCCACTGCGGTAGGTAAAACCCGGATGAGCCTTGATATTGCTAAAGCCTGGAATGCTGAAATTATTTCCGGCGATTCCATGCAGGTTTATCGGGGTATGGATATTGGTACAGCCAAATTACCGTTCGATGAACGAGAAGGCATTCCGCATCATCTCATCGATATTTCTGAGCCGGAAGTCCCTTATTCCGCAGCTGATTTCCAAGCTGGCGCAACACAAGCGATTTCGCAAATTGCCAAGCGGGGGAAGCTTCCCTTTATTGTTGGCGGTACAGGCCTTTACGTGGAATCCGTTTGCTATCAATTTCAGTTCGCTGAGATCGGCTCGGATGAAGCCTTTAGGCAGGAGCAGGAGCGTTTTGCTGCTGAACAAGGCGCAGAAGCGCTTCACGCACGATTGTCAGCTATCGATCCTCCTGCGGGGGAGAGACTGCATCCGAACGATCTGAGACGCGTCATTCGCGCGCTAGAGGTTTATCATATGACAGGTCAAACCTTTTCCGAGCAGCAGGCAGGCCAAACGAAGGTGTCTCCCTATGAGCTTTGCATTATCGGTTTGACTATGGACCGTGCGGAGTTGTATCGTAGAATAGAGCAGCGGGTAGATGAGATGATGGAGCAAGGATTAGTAGATGAGGTGAGGCAGCTACTTAATAGGGATGTGCCGCCTGCCGCAGTCGCGATGCAGGGTCTTGGCTATAAGGAAATCGCGGATTATTTGCGCGGGAATTGCACGCTGGAAGCAGCGGTAGAGCGACTCAAAAGAGATACGCGAAGGTTTGCCAAACGCCAGCTCTCATGGTTTCGCCATATGAATGACATTCATTGGATCGACATGGGGGAAAATTTTCACAACAATTTGCAAACCGTTCATGCTATAATAGCAGGAAAGTTTCAAGTTAATCTTGAATATACTTCTAATCAATCTTTTTAAGACGGGGGTAACGTCCAATGAACAAATCGATCAATATTCAAGATACGTTCCTGAATCAGCTTCGCAAAGACAACATACCGGTTACGGTTTTTTTAATGAATGGCTTCCAAATTCGGGGCGTTATTAAAGCGTTCGATAATTTCACGATTATTATTGACAGCGAAGGTCGCCAACAAATGGTATATAAACACGCTATTTCGACGTTTACCCCGCAACGAAATGTTTCTCTTATGCAGCAGGATCATAACGCTTCAGATTCATAGGCTAAAGCACTTAGTGAAACTTTCTAATAACGTGTAACGTTTAACTAGATAGCGGCATGCAAGAGCAACCCGCTCCAAGCTGGGTTGCTCTTTTCATTTCGTGGGAAAGATAAAATAGACGAATATTGGATCAACAGGAGGGGAGTCGGCTATGGCTGAACGACCGCGCAGCAAGACTGCACCAAAACAAAAGAGGAAGAAAAAAATATCGGGGCGTAAATGGTTTTATGGATTATTCTTTACGGCGGTAATCGCAATAATATGCGGCGTTATCGGTTACTTGCTCATTATTTTGAACGGTGAGCGAGTATTGACCGAGAACGCCAATAAGCTGGTTTTTGGGGAGTCATCCATCATTTATGATGCGAATGACATTGAGATTGCAAGATTGTCGGATCCGAATGAAAACCGTGAAATTGCCGAATTTTCCGAAATTCCGAAGCAATTGCTTAACGCGATTGTGGCAACAGAGGATCAGCGGTTTTACGAACATTCGGGCATTGATTTATTCGCAATCGGGCGTGCAGTTGTCAAGGACGTTATCGCACGAAGCGCCGTAGAAGGTGCAAGTACCATAACGCAGCAATTAGCAAAAAACGTATTCCTGACGGCAGACAAAACGTTTTTTCGTAAAGCGACAGAGGCTTCGATCGCTGTTGCGCTGGAGCAGCAGTACTCGAAGGACGAGATATTGACAATGTATCTGAATCGAATATTTTTCGGGAAAAGGGTTCACGGCGTTAAGGAGGCTGCGAAATTTTATTTTGACACCGACCTTGATAAGCTGGAGCTTTGGCAGGTCGCAACGATTGCCGCCATGCCGAAGGCACCTAACCGTTACAATCCAATCGCCCATCCGGAAGATTCGATGAACCGTAGAGCGGTTGTTCTGAAGCTCATGTTCGATCAAGGCTTTATTACGGCAGCCGAGATGGAGAAGGCGAAAGCGGTCGTGTACGAAATTCCAGAAAACCATAACGAAAGCAACTCGGATAAATACCCGGCGTTCGTCGATTATGTGGTGGAAGAAGCGACGGAGGTAATGAAGCTGTCAGAGGAAGAACTTCGAATCGGCGGCTTCAAAATCTATACTACGCTTAACACACAGGCGCAAGACGCAATGGATGTTCAATTCGATGACGATGATAATTTCGAGAAGAGCAAGGATGAGCAGCAGGTAGAAGGCGCGATGATTATTATCGATCACCGAGACGGCTCAATTCAAGCCATTTCCGGCGGACGTGATTATGTGAAGAAAGGTTTGAATCGCGCTGAGGTCAAACGCCAGCCGGGTTCAGCCTTCAAGCCGATTATAGCCTATGGTCCAGCGCTTGAGTCAGGCCAATACTATCCATGGACCGTTCTTGCTAACGACAAGAGATGTTACGGAGATTATTGTCCGACTGACAGGTGGGGAGCGAACCCGGTCAGCATGACGCAGGCCATTAAGGATTCACGGAACCTGGCTGCCGTCTGGATGCTGAATCAGGTCGGCCTCAAAAAGGGTTTTGCTTTCTCCTCTAAGCTGGGCATAGATTTGGTAGATAATGATCGTAACTTATCAGCGGCTCTCGGGGGCTTAACAAACGGAGCAACGCCTATACAGATGGCGACAGCATACAGTGTTTTCGCTAATGGCGGAAAGTCCGTTGATACGCATTCGATTCGCAAGATTGATGGGAAATCGAATAATTCTTATACCTACAAAGCACCTGCCGCTAAGCAGCTGATGTCCGCCGAGACTGCCTATTATTTGACGGAGATGATGCAAACTGTTGTTCAAAGAGGCGGTACGGGAACGAAGGCAGCGATCGGCCGTACGCTAGCAGGTAAAACGGGAACGACACAGCATGGGATTAAAGGCTTTCGCGGGGACGGCGTGAAGGATGCTTGGTTTGTTGGCTATACGCCGGAGTGGACAGCATCCGTATGGATGGGATACGATAGGACTGACTTGGATCACTACTTGAAGACTGGCAGCAGCCAAGCTGCAGCGATGTTCTCCAAGGTAATGAAGCCAGCCATGAAAAACGTACCGGAATCAAGCTTTAACAAACCGCAAGGCATTAAAGAAGATAAGCCGCCGGCAGCAATAACGAATTTTAATGCGGTATTCATTCCAGAAGAGATGAAGGTTCAATTGTCTTGGGACCCGTTCCAAGATGGTAAAGTTACCTACCAGGTTTTCCGTAAGGAAGCTTCGGAGAGTGAATTTATCCGATTCGTCGATTCCCTGACCTCTACAGGGGTAGACGATATGAGCGCATTCCCGGGAATGACGTATGAATATTATGTCGTTGCCTACGATGCTGAAAATGATCAAGAAAGTGCACCTTCTGAGAAAATTAAGGTTGTCATTCCGGAAACGGAAATCATTCCGGATATTCCGATGGAACCGGATCCAGTCGACCCTGACGGCGGTGAAATCACGCCTCCTCTCGATGGAGACGGCGATGGCGCTTCACCTTCTCCAAGCCCGACCGACGGTACGGAGCCAGAAGAGACTGTTGATCCTGGGGATGGAACGGGCGAACCGACACCAACGCCGACACCTGATGACKGCCTTGGTACAAATAACAGCACGAATGCACTAGGAAACACTGAAACCGGCGGCAATACGCAAGGAACAGGTGGTTAGCAATGACAGAAAGAAGGACAGCACGAACCCTTTCTCTATTTATTCTGGTCGCAGTTATTATGCTGCTAGCAGGCTGCGGCAAGAATGGGTCGGGAGTGAGTGGCGGGAATAGTGCACAAGCTTCTGCCAAGACGATGAACTGGGACAAGATGCCTGATATGCAAATTGATCTGGACAAATCGTATGTGGCCAAGTTTCAAACGACAAAAGGCGAATTTTCGGTAAAACTGTTTGCGGACGAAGCTCCGGTCACCGTTAATAATTTCGTTTTTCTGGCCCGGGAAGGTTTTTATGAAGGACTCACCTTTCATAATATGATCGAGGACTTCATGATCCAAACCGGTGACCCTAAGGGGAATGGGACTGGCACACCAGGGTATTCCATACCGGATGAGCTCAGCACGGAAATGAAATACGAAGAAGGCATTGTGGCCATGGCCAA
This sequence comes from Paenibacillus sp. 01T443, assembly GCF_056398325.1. Taxonomy (NCBI): domain Bacteria; kingdom Bacillati; phylum Bacillota; class Bacilli; order Caryophanales; family Paenibacillaceae; genus Paenibacillus; species Paenibacillus sp. 01T443. The sequence continues at coordinate 106,148 of NZ_JBFTPE010000001.1, read as the reverse complement.
TGCCAGCAAACCCAATTCGGGTGGGAGCCAGTTTTTTATTTGCACGGGGCCTGACGCGGAAAACTTGAATCGAGAGCCTAATTATTCGATTTTCGGCAAGGTGGAGAGCGGCATGGATATCGTGCAGGCTATCGCAAAGACTCCGATGAAAAATAACCTGCCATCTGAGAAAATCATCATCAACTCGATTGAAATTTTAGAGAAATAAAGAAGAATACCACCCTCTGAGGTGGTATTCTTTTTATTTTCCAGCATAGAGCTTGGTTTATTTTGTCTGTCGGCTGGAGATGGACGTTAAGATATGGTAATCTTTTTTTATAGGTAAATTTCAACTGTCGTTGGATGTAAGGCACACAGTTAATTCAAAGCCGAGAAGAGCTGTGCAGGTTTCAAGCAAGCTTTTCCCAATTGAACGGAAAGGTACGTTCCGTATGAAGAGAAAATTTTCAGACCGCGCCAACTGGCGGCGTATCTTGCGCAAAAGCTATTCATGCCTAGCGCTTGACGGCGAGGAGTTCAAAGGTCTCGTTACGTTTTATCGGATTCATGAATTGCGTGAGCCGTTATGGAAGGAATATAACGGACGGAAACTATGTTTGGCCGATCGCGGATACTTGTGGATGCAGCATTTTCCAAGAGGCGAGCATTTTGTCGTCACGACGATGTTCGATGATAAGGGACGCGTCGTCCAATGGTATATCGATGTATGCAAAACACAAGGCTTAACCGATCAGCAGGTGCCTTGGTTCGATGATCTATATTTAGATGTCGTTGTGCTGCCTAGCGGGGAAGTATTCCTTATGGATGAAGATGAGCTGGAGGATGCGCTTAGATCAGGTGACGTCAATGGCAAAGATGTAGCATTAGCCCGCAAAACGGCAGGAAAATTACTTTCAAGTATTCGAAATGGGCGTTTCCGGTATTTTACGCTGAGTCTCAAACATCGGAAAAGCTTACTTGAGCGAACTGGGGAATTAAGCGAATCATGAATACGGCAACAGGTAGGAGGAGCAGCTCACGTAAACGATCAAGAAAAAGGCGTCCGTGGCTGCTTTTGTTTCGTGTTGTTGCCTGGATCATATGTGCAGGCGTGTTTTGGTGCGGATATTTATTATGGTTAATTAATGGCTACCAGACAGATAAGCCGCTGATTAAATCAGATGTGGGTATTGTGCTCGGAGCTGCTTTATGGAATGATTTGCCCAGTCCGGCGCTGAAAGAACGGTTGGAATTCGCTTTAAAGCTATATGAAGAAGGCATAGTGGACAAGCTGATTTTGTCAGGCGGTCTGGATGCGAACGAAGCAACAAAAACGGAAGCAGAGGGTATGCGCGACTATCTTATTGAAAAAGGTATATCGGCTGACAAGCTGTTGCTAGAAGAAAAATCAACCAGTACGTATGAGAACCTAGCTTTCAGCAAAAGGATAGCAGAGCAGAACAAGCTGGGGACGCTTCTTGTCATCACACATGATTATCATGCAGCGAGAGCAAAGGAGATCGCAAAAAAGCTTGATTTTTCGCCGCTGCAGGTGGCCGCTACAAAATCCAAAGTGCTGAATCCTGTATACAACGAGTCCCGTGAAGTACTGGCTTTCACCAAATGGAAGCTTGATTCGCTTCTCCATACTTTTGGATTTCCTCCTTTAGATTCGTCGCTGTAAATCTGCTAATATGCAGCTGCAAGGTAGAATAAACTTGTAGTGCGGTCAGCCGCTACAGCTTTCGATGCAAAGGATAGGTGATGCGACAGATGAGTGGACACGTCATATCGGGACCCGGAAATGGCTCCGCAAGGCCTTCCCGTCAAATTAATGTGGTCCTTAGAAGCCAAGAAACATTTCAGACAGGTGCATCGGCTCATGCACTGGAGGTAGAGCCGCTTCCCGCTGTGAAGCCGCTGCCTAGCGTGGATCATTATGCCGATATTCAAAAAGAACTAGAGCCGATGATCGGCATGGAAAACGTAAAATCACTCGTTTATGAAATATACGCGCTGCTATACATTAGCCGAATGCGTTCGGAAGCAGGATTATTTGGCGGCTCTCATGTGTATCATATGATTTTTAAGGGTAATCCCGGTACGGGGAAAACGACCATCGCACGCATTGTAGCGAAGCTCTTCCAAAAGATGGGCGTCCTGACAAAGGGACATTTGATCGAGGTGGAGCGTGCGGATCTTGTAGGCGAATATATCGGGCATACTGCTCAGAAGACGCGGGATCTCGTGCGAAAAGCCATTGGAGGCGTCCTATTTGTTGACGAGGCCTACAGCCTTGCGCGCGGGGGAGAGAAGGATTTCGGGAAGGAAGCTATCGATACGCTTGTTAAAGCCATGGAAGATCACAAAAACCAATTTGTGCTCATTCTTGCCGGCTATCCTGCAGAAATCGATGATTTTTTGCTGACTAATCCAGGGCTTCCCTCACGCTTCCCGATCCAGATCGAGTTTCCGGATTATTCGGTGGATCAATTGATTCAAATTAGCGAGCTGATGGCTAAGGACCGCGACTATATATTGATGCCGCAGACCGTATTTAAATTAAGGCAGCATCTTATGCAGGAGAAGCAGAGCACGATGTTTTCATTTAGCAATGCCAGATATGTTAGAAATTCGATTGAAAAGGCGATTAGGTATCAAGCCGTTCGTCTGCTAACGCATTATGCAAGCTCGGTTCCCGCAAAGCAGGAGTTAATGACGATCAGGCCAGAGGATTTGAAGTGGGACACGAAGCCAATATAATGCTGGTGCTTAGAAGGAGTATGTGATGAGCGAAAAAACATTCGATACGAATCCCAACATAATTGAGAAAGCGATTTTGATCAGTCTAGTCACTTCAAACGATAAACGTAAAGGCGGAGATCCGGAAATGTCTCTTCAAGAGCTTGTGCAGCTCACGGAGACAGCAGGCGTCGAAGTGCTTACGACTATTACACAAAACAAAGAAACCGTCGATTCCAAGTGGTTTATCGGTAAGGGCAAGGTGCAGGAAGTTAAAGCTTTGGCTGATGAGCTGGGTGCCACGACTGCCATTTTCGATCAAGAGCTTTCGGGTGCCCAGGTTCGTAACCTTGAAGAATCACTGGATTTGAAAATCGTTGACCGCACGCAGCTGATTCTTGATATTTTCGCCGGGCGAGCAAAAACCCGTGAAGGAATTATTCAAGTCGAGCTTGCCCAGCTAAGCTACCTGTTGCCGCGGTTGTCAGGCCAAAGCAAAAACCTTTCCAGATTAGGCGGAGGAATCGGGACGCGCGGTCCGGGTGAAACAAAGCTCGAGACGGATCGCCGTCACATCCGTGATCGGATATTTGATCTGAAAACGGTGCTGGAAGAGGTTGTCCGTCACAGGAAGCTTCATCGTGAGCGCCGTAAGAAATCAGGCGTGACACAAGTCGCCTTGGTCGGATATACGAATGCGGGCAAGTCTACGCTGCTTCGCGAGCTGACGAATGCCGATGTCTATGTCGAAAATCAATTGTTCGCTACTCTTGATCCAACGTCTAGAACGCTGGAGCTGCCAAACGGCAGAGAAATCGTACTGACCGATACGGTAGGCTTTATTCAAAACCTGCCCACGGATCTCGTAGCTGCTTTCCGCGCGACACTAGAAGAGGTATGCGAGGCTGATCTCGTGCTCCATGTCATTGACAGCAGCTCTCCAATGCGCGACGAGCAAATTAAAGTCGTTAATAAGATTTTGGGCGATCTTGGCGCATCCGATAAACCTTTTATCAAGGTTTATAATAAGAAAGACATATGCATCAACAACGGTTCATTAGCGGATATGCCCATAACAAGCGGAGATAATTTAGTTATCAGCGCATACGATTCGGATGATCTTGAGCTTCTGAAGCAAACGGTTCAGGATAAGCTTAGCGGAGATGTTCTGACTTTTAACGTCCCTGCCGAACGCGGTGACCTGATCGCGTTAGCCTATCGCAGCGGCGAGGTAATCAGCCAAGAAGTGACGGAAGAATCACTGCGGCTCACTGTCCAAGTCAGCAAGCAAGATTATGAGCAGCATGGACATCGTTTGAAGCAATATATCGAATAGTTGGTTACATATGCTTTCGAAGCAGTTTTGCTCCGCAAAACTTAGGTTCATGCTTACGAAGTAGTTTTGCTTCGCAAAACTTAGGTCCATGCTTACGATGTAGTTTTGCTTCGCAAAACTTTAAGGAGAAGATAACGAAATGAACAGGCAACACGATAATCAGAAGCTGTGGGAGCATCTCGAACATGTGGCTGAGCAGTCCGAGATGCTTGCTGCAGAAGCTTTCCGCAGCATAGATAAGATAGCTGAACGTAATCAGTGGAAGGTTATTGAAGCGTTTCAGCGCCATAAAGTAAGTGATTTTCATTTTACTGGCTCAACGGGTTATGGCTATAATGACCGCGGACGTGAAATACTTGATCTTGTGTACGCAGATGTCATGGGTGCAGAGGCAGCAATCGTTAGACCGCATTTCGTATCTGGCACACATACAATCAGCTGCGCATTGTTCGGTGTCCTTCGGCCTGGCGATGAGCTGCTTTATGTTACTGGCAGACCCTATGATACACTGCATAAGGTAATTGGGAAGCCGGGAGACAGGCAAGGCTCCTTACAGGACTTTGGCATTAAGTATTCCGAGGTGCCGCTTCTTGAGAATGGCGGACTTGATTGGAATCAAATTGAACAAGCGATAACTGTGAAAACTAAGGTTATCGGAATTCAGCGCTCTCGCGGTTATGATTGGAGAGCATCCTTCACGGTCTCTGAAATTGAGGCTATCGTCCAGCGTGTCAAAGCGATTAAGCCGGATGTCATTGTTTTTGTTGACAATTGTTATGGAGAGTTTACGGAGCTGTTAGAGCCGACTCAAGTTGGGGTAGATATAATGGCCGGCTCCTTAATCAAAAACCCTGGAGGCGGATTGGCTGAAACTGGCGGCTATATTGCTGGAAAAGCATTTGCGGTGGAAGCTGCAGCCTTTCGTTTGACAGCCCCCGGGATCGGCGGCGAGGTAGGCGCAATGTTAGGCACGCTCAGGCCGATGTTCCAAGGTTTGTTTTTGGCTCCCCATTTAGTTGGACAAGCTATAAAAGGAAGCGTGCTGGCAGCAGCCCTCTTTGAGGAACTTGGATTTGAAACGAAGCCGAGATGGAATGAACCGCGAACCGATCTGATCCAAGCTGTTCGCTTCGGACAAGCTGAGCATTTGATTGCTTTTGTCCAAGGGATACAGCAAGCGGCTGCAGTCGATTCACATGTCGTACCCGAGCCTTGGGATATGCCTGGTTATGAGAATGCTGTCATAATGGCGGCAGGAACGTTCATTCAAGGGGGAAGTCTAGAGCTTTCTGCAGACGCTCCAATACGTGAACCTTACATTGCATATATGCAAGGCGGCCTTACTTACGCTCATGCAAAATATGGGATTCTAACTGCGTTATATCGTCTTGTGGATAGTGGTTTAATTGTGATTAAACCTTACATAACTTGACACATTTGCGTCGGAACGGTTAGAATGAACATATAAATGAACGACTGGAAGGTTGATGCGACATGGCTGATGATATTCGCAGAAATATGGCCTTATTTCCAATCGGCATCGTAATGAAGCTGACGGATTTAACGGCCCGCCAAATCCGGTATTACGAACAGCATGAATTGATCGTACCTGCCAGAACAGCAGGAAACCAGCGGTTATTTTCGTTTAATGACGTAGAACGGCTTTTGGAAATTAAATCATTGATTGAGAAGGGCGTTAATATCGCCGGTATTAAGCAAGTGATGAATCCGGTTTCGAAAGAGTCGGATGATGCAACGATCGTAAGCGAGCAATCGGAAGTTAAGCGTCGCGAGTTATCCGATCAACAACTGCACCGATTGCTTAAACAGCAATTGCTCGAGAAAAGACCGGGTCAAGCATCGCTAATCCAAGGACAATTGACTCGTTTCTTAAATAAGCGCTAGTTGGACTATTTCTACCATTGATTCGCAAACTAAGGAGATGATTCTGTGAGTTACACTAAAGAGGATATTAGACGTATAGCACAGGAACAAAATGTTCGTTTTATTCGTTTGCAGTTTACGGATCTGCTTGGAACAATCAAAAACGTAGAGATCCCTGTAAGTCAGCTTGAAAAAGCTCTCGACAACAAAATGATGTTCGATGGTTCATCCATCGAGGGTTATGTACGTATCGAAGAGTCTGACATGTACCTTTACCCTGATCTTGACACATGGGTTGTTTTCCCATGGGTTACGCAAGATCGTGTTGCCCGTTTGATTTGCGATATTTATATGCCTGACGGTACGCCTTTCGCCGGCGATCCGCGCGGTATTTTGAAACGTGCCTTGAAAGAAGCCGAAGATCTTGGCTACTCGGCAATGAATGTCGGTCCTGAACCTGAGTTTTTCTTGTTCAAAACCGATGAACGCGGAGAGCCGACTACGGAGTTAAATGACCAAGGGGGTTATTTCGACTTAGCTCCTATGGATATGGGTGAAAACTGTCGTCGTGAAATCGTTCTGACGCTGGAAGAAATGGGCTTCGAGATCGAAGCGTCTCACCATGAGGTTGCTCCAGGTCAGCATGAGATCGATTTCAAATACGCAGATGCCATTAAAGCTGCAGATCAAATCCAAACGTTCAAGCTAGTCGTTAAGACGGTTGCACGCGAGCATGGCCTGCATGCTTCCTTTATGCCGAAACCATTGTTCGGCGTTAACGGCTCCGGTATGCACTGTCACCAATCCTTGTTCAAAGGTGATACGAATGTGTTCTATGATGAGAAGGACAAGCTGGGACTTAGTGCAACTGCACGTCATTACATGGCAGGAATACTGCTCCATGCACGTGCAATGGCTGCCATTACGAACCCAACGATCAATTCTTATAAACGTCTAGTCCCTGGTTATGAAGCACCATGTTATGTTGCATGGTCCGCGAGCAACCGCTCGCCAATGATCCGTATTCCGGCTTCACGCGGTCTTAGCACACGCGTAGAGGTACGTAATCCTGACCCGGCGGCAAACCCGTATCTAGCGCTTGCAGTTATGCTTAGAGCTGGTCTTGACGGCATTCAGAACAAGCTGCCATTGCCTGCTCCAACGGACCGGAACATTTACATCATGACTGAGGAAGAACGTCAGGATGCAGGTATTCCGAGCTTGCCGCTCGATTTGAAGGAAGCACTCGATGAAATGCTAAGAAGCGATATCATTTGTGAAGCACTTGGCGATCACGCGCTTGCCCATTTCTACGAGCTGAAAGAAATCGAATGGGATATGTACCGTACTCAGGTTCACCAATGGGAAAGAGATCAATATTTGACTCTATATTAAGAATATCATCCCTTGACGCGATTAGCGTTGAGGGATTTTTTTTGATTAAACAGTACTACACATAGTTGGTACTATTCGCTTGTCTGTCGAATTGTTATATTCAGAGCAGTTAAGAATGGCTGCCGGATGAATATAACAACGGTTATCAGGAGATGAGCAGAATGACAATAACAAGTTTAAATAACGAGATAACTGATAGCATATATATATTACTTACCGATACAGGGACCTTGTTTACTAGACTAATCAAAGGGTTTACGGGTGCCCCTTACAATCATGCTTCGCTTGTATTGGATGAGAATTTAGAAGAAATCTATAGTTTCGGACGAAAGCGTGTAAATAATCCTTTGCATGCCGGGTTTGTGAAGGAGGATGTTTATCAAGGAACATTCCGGCATTTTCCGGAAACTCGCTGCAGGCTGCTACGGATTGCTGTAACGGAACATCAAAAAACGGCCTTAATGAAGGTGATTAGCGAATTCGAAAAGGATAAGAATAGGTATCGGTATAATTTAATTGGGCTGTTGGGTGTATTGTTAGAGATGGATTTGCAGCCCGCTCATTCCTATTTCTGCTCGCAGTTTGTTGCCGAGACGCTGAAGTCCAGCGGAATCCATATGTGGGATCGTCCATCAACTTTAGTGACACCGAATGATTTTCTTGTGCATGAGAGCGTTCAAGTCATATATGATGGACCATTATATGAGTACCCAAAGCTAGATCGTCAAAGATTAGGTCAGTTACAAAAACCACATTATCCAACGGTTCTTTTTGGTAAGCGAGCCGTATAGTTCAAATGTAATCGACGTACAATTAAGAATATTGTTTGTTTTTAACCGAATGATCGTTTATTATAGGGACATGAGACACGAAGATGAAATTGGAATTGGGTGATTAAGCATGCTTGACCAAGGCTCACTGACGGGACAAAATGCAAAGAAATTAAATGTAATAATAACAGGAACTACTGGGATGGTTGGGGAAGGCGTGCTGCATGAATGTCTGCTTCATCCGGATATTGAAAAGGTCCTTGTTATCAATCGGAAACCATGCGGAGTTGTTCACAACAAATTAAAAGAGATTGTCCATGTGGATTTCTTTCAAATCGATTCCATTGCTATGCAGTTAACGGGCTACGATGCTTGTTTCTTTTGTCTAGGCGTATCCTCTGTTGGCATGAATGAAGAAAAATATAGTCATCTGACGTATGATCTGACGCTATACATGGCAGGTATTCTTTCGAGCAAGAACCCGGATATGGTTTTCTGTTATGTATCAGGCAGTGGAACCGATAGTACGGAGCGGGGGAAAAGCATGTGGGCTAGAGTGAAAGGGAAAACAGAAAATGCACTGTTACAGCTACCTTTAAAAGGCGCATATATGTTCCGGCCTGGATACATTCATCCTACCAAAGGTTTAAATAATACACACGGATACTATTCTGCATTGAAGTGGATGTATCCAATGCTCCTCGCCCTATTGCCGAAGCATGTGATTTCATTAAAGGAAATTGGTCTAGCAATGATCCAAGCGGCAAAATCGGGACATGCAAAAACCATTTTGGACAGCAAGATGATTTCTGAAATGGCCAAACTAGCTGATAAAAGTTAGCTTCTTGATGGATTCATTCGGTAAGATGCATCTTTGATATCGAATTGCTGGGGGATGTTTAGGCTAAACCTACACATTCCCCGCCGGAACGATTGGAATCGATAAGACTTTTAATTTGATTTATTTACAATAATGACGATGTCCGCCATGAAAGCCACCGCCGTGGAAGCCTCCTGGAGGCCCCCCGTGAAAGCCGCCAGGACCTCCTCCAGGGAAGCCGCCTCCTTGAAACCCTCCATGCCACCATGGTCCTCCAAAAGAGCCAAAAGGCGAAGGAAAAGGGAGTGGAAGCACTTCTGGGTAAGGATAAGGATAGGGATAAGGGTACGGATAAGGATAAGAAGGCGGATAGGGATAAAATGGGGGCTGGAGCGGTCCGAATGCCATTACGTTCTCCTCCAATACTTATTTTGATATGATCAGCCTATGCTTCTATGGTTGCCTATGTAACTTGCCCATCATTATTTACTAGTGCGCTCAAGTGAAGATCAATACTTGTTTACGTTTCGTTAATGATTGTGCGTTTCATCGGAACGGATACGCAAAAAGGCCCGATTTACGGGCCTTTTTGCGTTTGAGTCGAGAGGCTAAGAGAGAAAGAATGGATAGGGGCTGTTATTAGTAGCCGCCGAAACCCATACAGCTGCAAGCTATAATCACCAACAAAATGAAGAGAACCAAAATTGTGCCTGTGTTTGTAAAAGCTCCACCAACGTAACCGGACATTTTTCAATGCACCTCCTTACGTGTTGAGTACACAGTATGTTATGCGGGATAATTGTACGTTGATTGGGTGTTTGTCTGGGAGAGGCATTCATCCAGCAGCCTAATTTTAAGGAAAACGATTGGTTGAAAGTTGAAGGGGCTTAGCGAACAAAGAAAAGGCTGGATCAAAGACGCATGTGCATCTGATCCAGCCTTTTCTTTATGTACATTTACAATCCGATTAATGTATGTCGCGGAAAAGTCCAATGACTTTACCAAGTATCGTTACATTTTGGAGTAAAATCGGCTGCATCGTGGAATTCTCCGGCTGCAGGCGAATATGATTTTTCTCCTTATAGAACGTTTTAACTGTTGCTTCGTCATCCTCTGTCATGGCGACAACGATTTCACCGTTATTTGCCGTTTGCTGTTGCCGAACAATAACGTAATCTCCATCATGAATGCCGGCTTCGATCATACTCTCGCCCATAACATTCAAAATAAAAACGCTGCTGTCTCCGACAAAATGGGCAGGAAGCGGGAAATACTCCTCGATGTTCTCCGTAGCAGTGATAGGCACACCAGCTGTAACCTTGCCCACAATCGGCACCTTAGCTACGGAAAGCGGGATAATGCCATCGACGCCTTCTTGATCTAAGATCTCAATTGCACGGGGTTTCGTAGGATCTCGGCGAATCAGACCTTTCTTCTCCAGGCGGTCAAGATGACCATGAACGGTTGAACTGGATAACAATCCAACAGCTTCGCCGATTTCTCGAACGGAGGGTGGATAGCCTTTCTCCCGGACTTCATTCTTGATGAATTCAAGAATCGAATGTTGTCGGTTAGAAATCTTCGACACTGCAATCACTCCATTAGTAGGTTTGCAAAAAATTATAACATAGAACCGGAGTTCGTACAAACATAAGTTCTTAAGTACAAAGGTTCGCATTTTTTCATTGACACCAAACGTCTGTTCGTGTAATCTAAAAACAGAACAAACGTTTGGGGTGCTGATAAATGATAACTAGTCCAAGCTTTTATAGAACGATCCATAAGCCGGAAGCAAGCAAAGCAATGAAGTTTTCAAAGGTAATTGTACGCTTATTAAAGCGTCATACGGTTAAGGTTACTGTATGTTCTGCTTTGTTTATCCTATTATTCACGAGCTTTTTAATGATGGGAACAGATGCATCAGGGAGCTCTCCTGAAGCAGCAACAAATGATGAGCAGGTTATCACTGTTCGTACTGGAGATACATTATGGGAGATTGCTAGACAATTCACTGACTCTAAGCATGATATAAGATATGTTGTATATCTGATTAAGGATCGGAATGAACTACATTCAGCAGAGATTAAGTCCGGACAGAAGCTTATAATTCCAAATATATAATTTGAATGATATTTACAATGGCTTGCTAATAACACTAACCTATATGCTTTCTGGAACAAGCGGATTACTAAATCTACTTGCTTCAGAAAGCTTTTTTGCATAAATGATTGATTTGCCTCATTCATCTCATTTCAGAGGATAGGAATTGAATCCAGAGGCTTATTTTCCACGTGAAAAGTATAGGTTTTGAACATGCCTTGCCTTGACAACTGATCGTCGAAAATGTCAAAGTATAGAGTAGTGGTTTTTCATCATGAGAGGAGTAGAGCAAGGTATGGAATTTTCGAAAATAATTGAACGGATTAACGAGCTCGCTCGTAAAAATAAATCTGAAGGCTTAACCGATGCGGAAATTGCCGAAAGAGATGAGCTTCGCAAGCAGTATTTAACGAATTTTAAGAACAATTTTCGACAACAGCTTGAAACGATTGAAATTGTGGATGATAAGGATAATATCAAGCATTAATTATTGTCTAAAGACATCATTTAATATCCAAGAAAGGGTGATTAGATGAATTACAAACTATTAGGCAAAAGTGGACTGGCGGTTTCTGAGCTTTGTTTGGGAACGATGACCTTCGGCAACACAACAAGTGAAGAGGATTCGATTGAGATGATCAATCGTTTTGTTGACCGAGGCGGCAATTTTCTGGATACTGCTGACGTATATGTAAGCGGCCGTTCCGAGGAGATCGTCGGGAAAGCGATTAAACACAATCGCTCTGATATTGTACTGGCAACAAAGGTAAGGATGACCACATCCAAAAATATCAATGGCGTGGGATTATCGCGCAAACATATCATGGATGGTGTTGAAGCCAGCCTAAAACGACTTCAAACCGATTATATTGATTTGTACCAGGTACATGTATGGGATCATGCAACACCAATCGAAGAAACGCTTCGCACGCTTGACGACCTTGTTACCTCAGGCAAGGTTCGCTACATAGGTTGTTCTAATTTTTTTGCATGGCAATTGATGAAATCGTTGGCATGTAGCGATGCAAACCGCTATGTCCGTTTTGTATCCATTCAGCCGCAATACAGCTTAGTAAGCAGACAAATGGACCGAGAAATGATGTCGCTCTGCTTAGAGGAAAAGGTAGGCATTATTCCATGGGCTCCCATTGGCGGAGGATTTCTTACTGGGCGTTATACCAGAGAAGAACCTAAGGAAGGTCGGATGACTTCGAAGGTAGGCGAGAGCGCCTGGATTAATCGAGCCTCGGACAAAAATTTCGTCATTCTTGATACACTGCTGGAAGCAGCAAATGAGCTTGGTAAAACGCCTGCACAAGTTGCGTTAAGATGGCTGATTCAACGCGAAGGAATTACTTCGCCGATATTCGGTGCCAGCAAATTAGAACAGTTTGAAGATAATATCGGTGCAATAGGCTGGGAAATGCCAGAAGAAGTCTGGAACCGTTTGGAGCAAGTCAGTGCGCTTCCAGATGATTATCCGAATCGCTTTATCGATAAATTCCGCAGACCGTTTGAATAGGGCTTTTTAAATTAGGAGGAGAATGAGCTTGTCACGTTCCTGGGAGCGCAAGGTGCGCAAAAATATGACCGAAATAAATAAACAACGCAAAAAACAAGGCAATGGCCAAATCGTGTTTAACGCCGAGAAATCCGATAAAATTATTGGACGTAATTACATCGCACCAATCTTATTGATTTTATTTATCGGAATGTACGTTATTTTGATGCAAAGCTCGTCCCAATTCAAAATGGATACGATGTTTTGGATCACGGTAGGCTGCTATATTTTACTCGCGGTCCTCTTTTTCTTTAGACGCCCGTATATTACGATTGGCAAAGATTTTGTACAATCACGCCGATTGACAGGGGATAAACGCATTCCTGCTTCTGCAATTAAAGGATTTAGCGCACAAAAGGGTTATGTTATCGTAGAGCAGCACAAAGGCGGTAACTGGGTGTTCTCTAAATTAACGAACCGTTTTCCAACGGATGAAATTAGCGCGAAGCTGAAAGTGTTTGCGCAAGCAAACGGCATTCCTTTTCAGGAAAAATAAATAAGTAGGAGAGTTCGAACAACGATGGCTAAACATGCAGTATTATTTGATCTAGATGACACTTTACTGTGGGATGACCGCAGCGTTAAGGAAGCTTTCGAAGCAACATGCCAAGCGGCAGCTGCAGCAACTGGAGTTGATCCAGACGCCCTTGAGGAGGCGGTGCGCCGTGAAGCAAGAGCGCTTTATGAATCGTATGAAACTTTTCCATTTACAAAAATGATCGGAATCAATCCTTTTGAAGGATTGTGGGCGCCCTTCCGCGAAGGTGAGCAGGAGGAATTCCGCAAGCTCGAGAGTCTTGCGCCAGGATACCGGAAAGCGGCATGGACACAGGGTTTGAAGGCGCTTGGCGTTGATAATGAAGAATTAGGCGCAATTCTAGCTGAGCAATTCCCTGCAGAACGCCGCTCACGTCCCATCGTATATGAAGAAACATTCCGAGTGCTGGACGCACTCAAAGGTAAGTATAAGTTGTTACTGCTTACGAACGGATCTCCTGACTTGCAAAGAGAAAAGTTAGCTGGCGTTCCGGAACTGCTGCCTTATTTTGATCATATAATAATCTCGGGCGAGTTTGGGCAAGGGAAGCCTACTGCTGCGATATTCCAGCATGCGCTTGAGAGACTTGGTATCGAGACAGAGCATGGGATTATGGTTGGCGATAAGCTGACAACGGACATTCTCGGCGCGAATACGATTGGAATGACATCGGTATGGATTAATCGCCATGGCGCCGTCCGTAATGACGAAATCATTCCTACCCATGAAATCAAACATTTAGAAGAGCTTTTGCAGCTGCTTGAGCTTTAAATAATAGCAATAAAAAGCCCCTCATTGTCTGCAATTGCAGCTTACGAGGGGCTTGCATTATTTTAGAACGTATTAAGCCTGGTTGGATGCGAACTTCTCGTCAGCAAAAGGATGAGCGATCCAGCCTTCTGTTTCAATGAAAAGACGAACGGCAACGATTTGACGGTTATCCATCAGCGTGAAGAAATGCGGTTTGTATTCCGGAACGGAAATCACGTCGCCAGCTTCCAGCTCAACGTCAAAATAACCTACATCATCTGTACCTTTAATAATGAAGATGCCGCGTCCTGCAGTGATCGCACGAACTTCATCTTCCGTATGCGTGTGTACGTTTTCGAACTTTTTAAGGAGCTCGTCTAGATTAGGAGTAGCATCGGATAAGGCAATGATATCCCATGTTTTATAACCGCGGCGCTCAGCGAGGTCTTTGATTTCTTCGTCATATGTTGCCAAAATTTCTTGTTTATCTTCGTCAGAAAGTACGAATTTTTGCTGAAGTCCTTCTGCCAGCTTGCTTGGGTTCCAGTGCTCGTAAAGCACCTCTTGCTGTTCTAGAAATGAACGGACAGCCTCTTCCCCTTGAATCCGTTCCTCTGTATTGCGAATTCTAATTTCAGCCATGAACATTCCCTCTTTTCCTATAGAGATTAAATGATATAATGATTATAAAACAAATCAAATGGATTGTCGATGGATTACCTTTTCACGCAGAAGGTATTCTGATAAACTATGTGTTAATGATTTTGGGAAGGGTGTAGTAAATTGTCGAAACCGACCATACAACAAATGCTTCAGGAGCGCATACTTATCTTGGACGGCGCAATGGGGACGATGATCCAGCAGGCTGGATTAAATGAAGATGATTTTGGAGGACCTGAGCTGGACGGCTGTAATGAAATGCTCGTTCTAACTCGTCCTGATGTCATACAATTGATTCATGAGCAGTATCTTGAAGCAGGMGCGGACATCTTGGAAACCAATACGTTCGGAGCTACAAGTGTCGTCTTGGCTGATTATGATATCCCGGAAAAAGCGAGAGAAATCAATCTTGCAGCTGCAAAGCTGGCCCGTGATGCCTGCGATAAATACAGCACGCCTGACAAGCCTAGATACGTTGCCGGAGCACTTGGTCCTACGACCAAAACATTGTCGGTAACCGGCGGGGTGACCTTCGATGAGCTTGTAGAGAGCTATTATGAGCAAGCTCTAGCTTTAATAGAAGCGGATGTTGATGCTTTATTGCTCGAAACCTCACAGGATACGCTAAACGTTAAAGCTGGCAGTATCGGTATACGTAACGCTTTTGATAAGCTAGGCAAAGAGCTGCCCATCATGATATCCGGTACGATTGAGCCAATGGGCACGACCCTAGCGGGACAAACGATTGAATCCTTTTATATTTCCTTAGAGCATTTGAAGCCAATCTCCATTGGCTTGAACTGCGCGACAGGACCTGAGTTTATGCGGGATCATCTTCGCACGCTCAGCGAGATTGCTAATTCTGCGATAAGCTGTTATCCGAACGCGGGATTACCAGACGAGAACGGAAATTATCATGAATCGCCTGAATCATTAGCCAAAAAAATGTCTGCTTTCGCAGAGCAAGGTTGGCTGAACATCGCCGGCGGCTGCTGCGGAACGACTCCGGAGCATATACGCGTAATGGGTGAGACCATGGCGAAATTCGCTCCTCGTACAAAAATGGGATCCCATCCTAACGCGGTTTCTGGTATTGAAACGGTATTCATTGAGCCTGAGAATCGGCCGATTATGATTGGGGAACGCACGAACATTTCCGGTTCCCGCAAATTCAAACGGCTTCTGAAGGAAGAAAAGTTTGATGAAGCCTCTGAAATCGCAAGGGCCCAGGTGAAGGGCGGGGCGCATGTTATCGATATTAACCTGCAGGACACGGATATCGATGAGGCCTATGCGGTCCATCAATTTTTGCCGCAGGTCGTCAAGAAGATAAAAGCGCCGTTGATGCTCGATTCCACCTATGATCATATTATCGAGCTGGGGCTAAAATATTCGCAAGGAAAAGCGATCATTAACTCCATTAACCTGGAGGACGGCGAGTCTAAATTTGAACAAATTTTGCCGTTAATCCATCGTTATGGCGCTGCCGTCGTGATGATACTCATCGATGAGCGAGGTCAAGCCGTAACACGTGAAGCGAAGATGGAGGTTGCCGAGCGTTCCTACAACTTGCTGACTCAGAAATATAAGATGAACGCTGAGGATATTATTTTTGACCCGAATATGTTCCCGGTCGGATCCGGCGATCCTCAATATATCGGTTCCGCGGTCGAAACGCTCGAAGGAATCCGGATGATCAAGGAGAAGTTCCCGCTTGCCAAAACAATTCTGGGACTCAGCAACATTTCCTTTGGCCTTCCAGATGCGGGTCGTGAAGTGCTGAACTCTGTTTATTTGTACCATGCAACCAAAGCGGGACTTGATTATGCGATCGTTAACACGGAGAAGCTGGAGCGTTATGCTTCGATTCCCGATGAAGAGCGTCGTTTGGCTGAGGAGCTCATCTATAATACGACGGACGAGACGTTAGCCGCATTTGTGGCTGCATTCCGCGATAAGAAAGTTGAAAAGAAAGAAAAAATTTCGAATCTAACCCTCGAGGAGCGTCTTGGCTCATACGTTGTGGAAGGAACAAAGGAAGGCCTTATCCCGGATCTAGACGAAGCGCTGAAGAAATATTCAGCCATGGAAGTCATTAACGGACCGCTAATGCGCGGGATGGAGGAAGTAGGCCGGTTATTTAACGGTAATGAGCTGATCGTAGCTGAAGTGCTGCAAAGCGCCGAGGTTATGAAAGCCTCCGTAAATTATTTAGAGTCGTTTATGGAGAAAAATGAATCATCCGTAAAAGGGAAAATTATTTTGGCAACGGTTAAAGGCGATGTGCATGACATCGGTAAAAACCTTGTTGAAATTATTTTATCGAATAACGGCTATAAAATCATAAATTTGGGTATAAAAGTACCGCCTGAGCAATTGATCGAGGCTTATCGCAAAGAGAAGGTCGATGCGATTGGTTTGTCGGGCTTGCTCGTAAAATCAGCTCAACAGATGGTCATCACCGCACAGGATTTGCGTACGGCTGGCATCGATGCACCAATTCTTGTTGGCGGCGCGGCATTGACGAGGAAATTTACAAAGACGAGAATCGGCCCTGAATATGACGGTCTCGTGTTATATGCGAAGGATGCAATGGACGGACTAGACATCGCAAATAAGCTGATGGATCCTGATCACCGTTCGCGGATGGAGGACGAAATGGCTGCTTTTAAGGCATCCGGCGGCCTCGAAGAGGAAGAGAAAAAGCCTTTGCCTCAACTGACACGGGCTGTACGCTCTAAAATTTCACCGGATGCGCCTGTGTTTACGCCGCCGGATTTGGAGCGCCACGTACTTCGTGATGTACCGCTTCCGCATGTTATTCCTTATGTGAATATGCAAATGCTGCTCGGTCATCACCTTGGGCTAAAAGGCAATGTAGACAATTTGCTAAAAGAAGGCAATGAGAAAGCGGTTCAGCTTAAAGCTACCGTCGATGAGATTTTGCAAGAAGGCACAACTAATGGTATTATCAAAACCCATGGCATGTACCGTTTCTTTCCGGCTCAATCCTCGGGCAATGATGTTATTATTTACAATCCGGTTGATCCTTTGCAGGAAATCAAGCGATTCACGTTCCCGCGTCAGCAGGTTGAGCCGTATTTATGCTTAGCTGATTTCTTGAAATCAGTGGAGAGCGGCGTCATGGATTATGTAGGCTTCTTAGTCGTAACGGCTGGTCACGGCATTCGAGAGCTCGCCAATGAATGGAAAGACAACGGGGATTACCTGCGTTCGCATGCATTGCAATCTGTAGCACTGGAAGTTGCTGAAGGCATGGCTGAACGTGTTCATCACATTATGCGGGATATTTGCGGTTATCCGGATCCGGCAGAAATGACGATGAAACAGCGTCATGGCGCACGTTATCAAGGTATCCGCGTATCCTTCGGATATCCGGCGTGTCCGAATCTAGAGGATCAAGAACCTCTGTTCGATCTGATGAGACCACAAGATATCGGTGTTGAATTAACTGAAGGTTTCATGATGGAGCCTGAAGCCTCCGTATCAGCGATGGTATTTGCCCATCCGGAAGCTCAATATTTTAATGTAGAGAAACTATAGCTTATAATAAAAGGAGAGCCCTTAAGCGTTCGTTTAACGAGCTTGTAAGGGCTCTTCGTTTCAATTATTGAAGGTAAGACAGCTTCAGCTAAGAGTGAGGTGATCGAGAAAATGAACATGTGGTTTTTGGGGACGGGTGCTGGAAGACCCTCGAAGTATCGCAATGTAACCGCCATGGCGCTGCAGCTGCCTGAGCCAAATTGCAGCTGGCTGCTGTTTGATGCCGGCGAAGCGACCCAGCATCAGATTATGCGCACGCCGCTTAAGCTGAATAAGCTGGAATTCGTGTTTATCACACATTTACACGGCGATCACCTATACGGTTTGCCGGGCTTGCTCAGCAGTCGTTCGTTCGATGGAGGAGTTACTCCTGTTCGACTCTATGGTCCTGTTGGAATAAAAACGTTTATAGATACGATATTCAATATCAGCGCAACTCAGCTCGATTATGAACTGATTATCCATGAAATATCAGAAAATGAAACGATTATTTACGAAGATGATCGGTTTAAAATGGAAGTTGGTAAGCTTGAGCATCGTGTGGTCAGCTTCGGCTACCGCTTAACGGAAAAGGATCAGCCTGGCAGGCTGCTCGTAGACAAGCTGAAGGAGCTCGGCATCGAAGCTGGCCCTTTGTATGGTAAATTAAAGCAAGGGGAGTCTGTCACTTCGCCAACCGGTATGATTGTACATACCGAGGATGTAACTGGGCCAGCACATATCGGAAGGGTTATCACGGTTCTGGGCGACACTAAGCCTTGTGGAAACGCTCACAGGCTTGCCGTCGATGCGGATCTCCTCGTGCATGAAGCTACCTTTGCTGCAGGCTTAGAGGAGAAGGCTCATGAATTCGGCCATTGCACAACGAAGGAAGCCGCCGAAACGGCTGCAAAAGCGAAGGCCAAGAGGTTGGTTATGACACATTTTAGCGGACGATACAGTAACGAGGATCTTTTGCAATTGGAGCGAGAGGCTGCTCTCCATTTTGAACCGGTAACGGCTGCGACGGATCTGCTTCATATTGAGATTAAACGGGCTTTGAACGAGTAAGAAAAAAAACGCGAGGAAATCCTCGCGTTTTTTTGTTTAATTATGATCCTTGCCGTAATGGAAGGACGAGTATACAGAAGCTAATACGATGATAAGAATTATGCCGAAAAAAATAAACACTTGATAAGGGCTCGGGACGAATGCGCTCGCGATCATCAACAAGCCACCAAAAAAATAAAATTTAGCAGCCATCTGATGCGTTTTTTTCCAAACAGACTCGCTTGCTAACGTATGGGCTGTTTTTATGCCGATGAAGCTATCATGCTGGAAATGCGGCATATAGATACCCGAAACGGTCAAAATGACACCAATCATGGGAATAACAACCTTCTCAATATCGATAGCGAATCCGTATCCTAATGCGATCGTGGTACTATGCAGCACCAGTAGACAAAGCAGAATGACATTCTGGATAATGAGTAGAGCGGCTTTGTGTTTATGGTAGTTTTGCTTTCTAGGGAGAATGACGATCAAAATGACCATAAGCGCGGGAAGCAGCAGAAGAGCGAAAGCTTTATGCGCAAATCCATTGATTTCATTATTGATATCCCAATGAATTGCCATTTGATCAGGCAAATAGGGATAAGTTACGATACTTGCGACAACTGCGATCGATATAATGATCCAAGAGAGCACGGTAGATTTCAATTTTTTTTATTCCCCCTGGAGTCGGATTGCTGAAAGGACATGATCCATTTGATCAAGTCTTGGAATACCGCCGTATTTAGAGAATAGTAGATATGTTGGCCTTGGCGCTCATCCCATACGAGCTCCGCTTGCTTTAATAGGCTGAGATGATGCGAGATGCTGGGCTTTGTCATTTGAAAATGTTCGGCAATTTCTCCGGCGGTCAAATCCCGCTCTTGCAGCAGATCTAATATGGTTCTTCTAGTCGGATCGGATAACGCTTTAAAGGCAAGGTTGATGGACATAGAACCCATCCTTTCACCGTGTTCTTTTCAAACGATTAGATAGTTAAACAAGTATCTAAATGATAGATATGAAACTACTATATCGTTTACGCAAAAGGCTGTCAATTTTCAAGGAACCAGCAATTTCCTTAAATTAAAATTGCAGACCGAACATGTATTCTGTAAAATAAAAAGAAACATATGTTTGATGGGAGATGGACGGTAATGAACCGGTTTACGGGAAAAACCTCCGGTTTGGAGGAGTGGCTGACGCAGGTGCGGGAAAATACCGAAATTATGGACAATGTTACGCACTGGCGAACCCTCGCTCCGCGTGACGCGCGTACCGCTCCGCTGCCGGAAGGCCTGCACCATGCATGGAAGGAAGCGCTGAATTCCCGTGGGGTCAGCGAATTATATACGCATCAAGCTGAAGCATACCGCGCAGTACGGGCCGGAAACCATGTAGTGGCAGTGACGCCAACTGCATCAGGTAAGACGCTTTGCTACAATCTGCCTGTTATGCAGTCTCTGCTCGAAAACGAAGAGGGCAGGGCGCTCTATTTGTTTCCGACGAAGGCACTCGCACAAGACCAGGTTGCAGAGCTGCAAGCGCTCGCCGACTTAATGGATGTAGGCATTAAGACACACACTTACGACGGGGATACGCCGCCAACTGTACGAACAGCGATACGTAATGCCGGCCATATCGTGGTCACGAATCCAGATATGCTCCACTCAGCAATACTGCCGCATCACACCAAATGGGTCAAGCTGTTCGAAAATATAAAGTATATCGTTATTGATGAAGTCCATGCCTATCGCGGCGTGTTCGGAAGCCATGTGGCAAACGTCATAAGGCGGTTAAAACGCATTTGCAAGTTTTACGGGTCGACGCCGCAGTTTATTTGTGCGTCAGCCACGATCGATAATCCCCAAGAGCATGCAGAACGTTTAATCGGGGAGAAAGTAACACTTGTCGACAACAACGGCGCACCTATGGGAGAAAAGCATTTTGTCTTTTACAATCCTCCTGTTGTCAATAAACAGCTGGGCATTCGTCGCAGCAGTGTGCTAGAGACGCGCAAGCTTGCCGGTCTGCTGCTTAAGCAGGGGGTTCAGACGATTGTATTCGCTAGAAGCCGTGTTCGTGTTGAGCTGCTGCTGACATACTTGCAGGAATTGATTCGCGATAAAATCAATGATAAGTCGATCAGAGGTTACCGCGGCGGCTATTTGCCCAAATTGCGCAGAGAAATTGAACGCGGTTTGCGATCGGGTGAAATTCGCGGCGTTGTCAGCACAAATGCACTGGAGCTTGGCATTGATATCGGTCAGCTTCAAGCCTGCGTTTTGAATGGCTATCCCGGCACAATCGCAAGCACCTGGCAGCAATCCGGACGTGCGGGACGAAGACAAGAGAGCTCGATCACCTTTATGGTGGCGAGCAGCAATCCGTTGGATCAGTATATGATTCAAAACCCTGACTTTTTCTTTAATCGGCCACCCGAACGCGCATTGATCCATCCTGATAACTTATTGGTGCTTATGGATCATGTCAAATGTGCGGCATACGAGCTTCCATTCGAGGCAGGGGACACTTTCGGTTCGGAATCACTAGAGGATATGATGGAGTTTCTCGTGGAGGAGAAGGTGCTGCATAAGGCGGGAAGCCGATGGTTCTGGATGGAGCAATCCTTCCCTGCACATAACATTTCGCTGCGGTCGGCGGCACAGGAGAACTTTGTCATTATTGATAATACGAACGGCAGCCGGGTTCTGGGAGAGGTTGATCGGTTCAGTGCTCCGACGCTCATTCATGAGGAAGCAATCTATATTCATGAAGGCGTGCAGTACCAGGTCGAGAAGCTCGACTATCCGGAGAAAAAAGCCTATGTACGTGAGGTTAGCGTGGATTATTATACAGATGCCAACCTAGCGGTTGAGCTAAAGGTGCTGTACGTAGATAAGGAAAGAGAGTCGGGAGAGCTGATTAGGCAATACGGTGAACTCACGGTCAATGCCAAACCCACCATTTTCAAAAAAATAAAGCTTCGCACGCATGAAAATATCGGTTCAGGACCTATTCATTTGCCGGAGGAAGAGCTGCATACGAGCGGTTACTGGTTCTCGTTTAGCGAGGAGGCCGCTGCCCGCAAAAGCAAAAACGAAATGCAGTTTGCTTTGCTGGGCATTGCGAACGTGCTCGTGCATATCGCGCCCCTCTATTTAATGTGCGATCCTTTCGATATTAGAGTCGTACCTCAAGTAAAAGCCGTTCATACGCAAAAGCCGACGATTTATTTCTACGATCGTTACCCGGGAGGAATCGGTCTAAGCGAGCGTTTGTTCGAGGTGCATGATGACCTTATTCGTCAGGCCAAATCCTTAATACGCGCTTGTACATGCTTAAGCGGCTGTCCGGCCTGCGTGGGCCCCATTGAAGAAGTGGGGCTGCTTGGGAAGCAGCAGGCGCTGGAGCTGCTGAACGAAGCGGAGGGTACGCGATGAGCGGTATGCGCGATAGAATGAACCGTTTGCGCGGTGAAAGCTCCAAACAGGAAGCGGTGATTGAAGAAGCAGTCGAGCTGACTGAAGAACCGAAGGCGGAGCTTGCCGGAGAAGATGAGGAGAAGCTTTCACCCGTTTGGGCTGCTTTCGGAGTTAAGCTGGTTACGAATGCTACAGGCAGCTTCTTACTTCGAAAAATAGAATATCCAATAGACTATCGTCACGGTTTGCATGCTCTCCGGGAGCTGCAAGATGCAGCTCCCGGTTTATCGGCATTTCATTCGAATCAGCAAACTGCCGCCGAGCAGATATTGTTTCTGGATCTAGAAACGACAGGCTTAGGCGTTGGGGCGGGGAACGTTCCGTTTATGGTTGGCATAGGCTATATGTCAAAGGGCCAATTTGTTATCGAGCAAACCTTGATCAGGCATCCTGCCGAAGAGAGAGCGATGCTCATGTATTTGGCGGAAAAGCTGCAGCAGTTCACTTTTCTATCCACCTATAACGGCAAGACATTCGATTGGCCGCTCGTCCAAAATCGATTTATCATGAATGGGCTTGGACGCAAAATGTGGGAGCCTCAGCATCTCGATTTTTTGCATCCGGCGCGGTCGATATGGAGAAACACACTAGTTTCATGTCGGTTAAGTCACGTTGAGGAAGAACGGCTTGGCATACATCGGGAAGATGATGTACCGGGCTCGATGGCACCTCAGCTCTATTTTCAATATTTAGCGAATGGAGATCCAGCGCCGCTTGAAGGCGTTTTTCGTCATAATGAAACGGATATGCTCTCTCTTGCTTGTCTAGCTATTCGTTTTGGGCATTTATTGAATGGCAATATTGAATCTTATATTCCCCTACCGGATGAGCCGGAGGAGATGGTGCGCACCGGCCTTTGGCTGGAACGGATGGGCAAAAATAAGCTTCCCATTCAATTGTTCGATATGGCAATGAATGCGGAACAATCGAATCCTTCAACGCTTCTTATGCTTGCCGCACGCGACAAGAAGGCTGGAAATTGGGTTCGTGCTGTGTTATTGTGGCAGAAGGCTATTATTCATTCCAGCTCGCATTTTGGCCCTGCTGCTCATGAAGCGAGCATAGAACTGGCTATGTACTACGAGCATAAACTGAAGGATTACGAGGCTGCTTTAGGGCATGCGAATATGGCGTTTGAACATGCTATGAATCATTCTCTGCTTATTCGTCGCGATACCAAAAAAAGAGCAGAGCTCGAGGCGCTGAGAAATCGAATCACGCGCTTGCGACGAAAATCAGCAAAACAAATCCAATAAGCGAGCTCTCATTAAATAGAGCAAATTCGTGGATTATTGATGCAATTGAATGATCGGGGATATTTTATAACGGAAAATTAAAGTTTATACAGCAGATTGCAGCGATGCCGCTCTTGCTTGAGAGGATTTTATAATAATGACAAAAAAACTACCGACAATGCGCGGTTTACTTATTGATCTGGATGGCACCTTATATCATGGAACGCATCGCATCGACGATGCAGATCGGCTTATTTCTTATCTGAGAGACACGAAGCTTCCTTTCCGCTTTGTTACGAACAATTCATCGTCTACCCCAGAAGAGGTCGCAGATAGACTGAACAACATGGGGATCCCTGCGGTACCTAAGGATGTATGCACATCAGCGCAAGCAGCTGCGGGGCATATCGCGGAAATTAAGCCGGGAGCGTCTGTTTTTGTAGTTGGCGAAACCGGACTTAAGAAAGCCGTTCAAGAAGCTGGTCTAGCATTGACGGAGGAACAACCCGATTTCGTGCTGCAGGGCATTGACCGTTCCTTTACCTATGAACGTTTAACAAAAGCGGTCCGGTATATTCATAACGGTGCGGTTTTTGTTATGACAAACCCGGATTTGCTGATTCCATCCACAGACGGTCTCATTCCCGGTGCGGGCTCCATTGGAGCTATGCTGCGGGCAGCGGGTGGAAAAGAACCAATTTTGATCGGAAAGCCCTCATCGATACTTATGAAATATTCACTGAGAGAGATCGGATTAAAGGCTGAAGAAACGTGGGTAGTTGGAGACAATATGGCTACAGACATCGCTTTCGGTGAGGCAGCAGGCTGTGGTACGATTCTTGTTTTAACCGGACTTACAACTGCTGAGAATTTGTCATATTACATGGAGCAAGCAGGCTGTCAGCCAAGCGTTATTTGCAATCACTTAGAAGAGCTTCGTTCTTATATATCTGATCACAGACAAATATGAGATTACGCTAACGAAGAACATAGGAAGGAAGCGAGCTTTCATGCAGGAACTGCCGGAACTGGATATTTATCGGACTTTCATCGCGGAGCAATTCGTAGGAGGTCAAATAACCGGTATTGAAATATCAAATACAAAGATTTTTCAAGCAACCGACGAGCAAATACAGCGAGATGTTATTGGTAAGGTAGTATGGTTTGTAGAAAGAAGAGGCTTTTATTTAGTTATGCATTTGGATAATGGGAAACGTCTGTTGCTACATTTGGGGCAAGGGGCTTATTTGTATAGCGGAAGCGAAGCTGATAAACCAAGCCGTACCGCACAGTTGAAACTTATTTTCGGCGAAACCGTACTTTACGGTGTTGGATTGCGTGCGGATGATTTGCAGCTTTTAACGGTAAAGGGAATTGAGGAAAAGCTAGGTAAGTTTGGACCTGATGCGCTGGACAAAAGATTGACGTTAGACCGTTTCATCGGGCGGTTTGCAAAAAAACGCGGATCAATTAAAACAGCGTTAATGGACCAAAACGTAATCACTGGTATCGGCGCCGTATACTCGGATGAGATTTGTTTTGCTGCCTCGGTTCGGCCAGATGCAAAAATTCCTATGTTCGAGAACGAAACCTGGGAACGCCTATATGAAGCGATGCATAGTGTATTAAAGGAAGCGATTTCGCATGGCGGGGCAGGCGAGCATGCTTATTCCGCAGAGGATGGCTTAACGGGTAAACATCGTGATCAGTTTCAAGTTTATGACCGTGAAGGCCAAGTCTGCCAGAATTGCGGGACAACTATCGAGAAAATCGATGTTTCGAACCGGAAAGCATTCGTTTGTTCAAATTGCCAAAAGGAGCAATGAATAAGCAAGCTTTGAATCTATTCGTTGAACGGGGGTTTCATTCATGATCCATGTGTACTTAGACGATTACCGAGTATGCCCCAAAGGGTTCGTTCTGGCGAGTAATGCCGAAGAATGCAAGCAGCTTCTGGATTTCGAGAAAATAGGCATTCTTTCGCTTGATTACGATCTTGGCTGGGCTCAACCGACTGGCTATGAAGTGGTCCGTCATATCGTGGAAACAGGCCGTTATCCGGAACAAATCTACTTACACACTTCAAGTGCAGCGGGCCGTATGCAAATGTACCATATGTTATCAACTAGCGCGCCGGCTGAAACCAAGCTGCATAACGGTCCGATGCCGGACGCGCTTTTAAATGAAATAGCTGCTGGTTAACTTATCACCCTTGCCCTCTAGGGTTTTAGTTTTAAGAAACGCTTAGGAGCGTTGAACAACTCAATGTCATGCTTACCTTTTTATTAAAAATTTCCGAACCCACCCAAACCCTCCCTTCCAAGGGAGGGCCCCAAGGGTTGCACCCTCTGGACACCCGCAATTGGAGTAACGTATTTGTTAGTCCGACGCGATTATTGGTTAGGTGAGAGCGGGGAACGCTTTGTCCCGGGGGACACGCTTACATGGGGAATTGAAGTTTAAGGTATTTTTGGACAAGCTTTTCGTTCATTATGTTTGGTGAAATAGAATTACAATTGGTTTTATTTCGTGATACTAAATGGAGTTTGTGGTGTAATTGGCTTCATTAGTTAATATTTCTAAATAAATGATCATGTTTAGTTTCACGAAATGTGACTTATTCGTTATAAAGCAAACAGATGAGCTGTACGTGAGTGGATCGAAGCAGAAGTGGATCTTTCATTTGAAATAGGTAGTTCGTGATCTATTGGATAATAATTAACAGGAAAAACTCCTGCTAATCAACACCTGATGTTTTTTTTCGTACATTTAACAGCAATTTCTCCCGTTAATTTGATTATTTTGGGACAAACTGAGGGGAATATAGAAAATTAGCTGGAGATTTTCCAGTTAAGTGAGTAAAACGAGCTCAATGTGGAGAATTAGCGGTAGTTTTTCCAGTTAATGTGCTAAGGGTGTTCGGCTTGCTGATAATGCAGTGAAGGATATGCGAAAGATGTGCATATGCGATGGATCAGCTTGGTAACAACGCAGCTCGACAATCTAGATAGTCTAACATTATTGCTACTTTAGCTGTCTAATCGAATGAACTTAAAAGTAACCAATGCATGACTCCCAATGCAAGCGTGTCCCCCAGGGACGAAAGCGATCATACGCAAACATACACTCAAATGAACGCCGCTGCCTCTCACGTTATTCCAATTGCAGGTGTCCAGAGGACGCAGTCCTTGGAGCCCTCCCTTGGAAGGGAGGGTTTGGGTGGGTTCGAAAAGTTAATAAAGGTAATATAAAAATAACCCTTCACTTATTTATCATTTTTTTAAAATTAGTCCTATTAAAAATTAAATTTAAAAGTTTTCAGAGATAAGGAATTAACACCTTTGAGGGATTGGGTGTATAACTCCCTTCAGGGTTTGGGTGTATAACTCCCTTCAGGGTTTGGGTGTATAACTCCCTTGAGGGATTGGGTGTATAACTCCCTTCAGGGTTTGAGTGTTTAACTCCCTCGAGGGTTTGGGTGTATAACTCCCTTGAGGGCAGGGGAGAAAAGGTCCCTCCAAGGGACCGAGAGTAATTCATATACGAAAGAGGTCTAACATACGTGAGTCAATGGATCGGAACGGCCAATCAAACCTATTCACCCTATGCAATGGAAGAAATTCGCAGAATCCTTGAAGGAGTGGCCTTCACGCAGCTTGCAGCAGGTGAAGTGTTTTTAATGTCCAGCCCGCAAAATCGGGAAGAGACGCTGCAAGCTATCCATCAGCAAGAACCGATCTTTTTACGACATATCCAGCCGGTGGATCGTACGATTGAAATAACAGGAAACGCGAATGATCTTGAGGAATTATCGAATATGGTTCGCAACGCTGTGCTGTCCTTTGAAAATAAACGAGTGGCCGTGCATATTAGACGAACCTCAAAATCTGAATTTGTTTATTCTGCCGCTGACACGAAAGCAGTGCTTGATGCGGTGCTTGAAGAGATCGGTGCAGAGCCTGTCGTACAACAGCCGGATATCATTATTGCGATATACGCTGCGGCCAATCAGCTTTATGCAGGTTTTGGAGCGCCATCGGATATGCTATCGGATTGGCCAGGCGGCGCAGTTCGCTTTCAGCGTGAGGAAGGACAGGTTTCACGGGCAAAATTCAAACTGCTTGAAGCGGAGCGGGAATTTGGTTTGAATTATGCCAGCTATCAAAATGCACTTGATGTCGGAGCAGCGCCTGGCGGCTGGACATCACTGCTGCTGGAGCGGGGATTACGAGTAACCGCTATTGATCCTGCAGAATTACATCCTTCATTAATGGCTTATCCGACCTTAACGTATTTAAAACGCAATGCATCGGAAGTGAAATTTAATGCTGGTACGTTTGATCTGCTCGTCTGTGATATGAGCTGGAGTCCGATGCTTATGTGCAAACTGGTGCTTGACCTTGAAGCTGCGCTCAAGAGTGGTGCGACCGCCATCATCACGGTGAAGCTTATGCATCGGAAGCCGCTGCAAACCATCAGAGATGTCATTTCCAGACTATCAACGGAATTTGTGCTTCAAAAAGCAAAGCAGTTGTTCCATAACCGTGAAGAAATTACGTTATATTTGATTAGGAAATAAGATGAGCCGCCCCCGCCTCAAGGCAGGGCGCTCTTTTTTGAATTGATAAGAATTTATTAGTTTTGACTTATAAATGAGCTTATATATATCCGCGAAACGAGCTTAGCCGCTAAAGGACGGCGCTTGTCTTTAAGGATCTTATGCCGCTGGAAGGAGGCTGTTTTAGTGCCCAATTTGAAAGCGCTTTATACGAACCTGAGAATAAAGCATAAAATGTTTGTACTTATTTCTGTCATCATGGTGGTCGTTGCTGTGCTTGCTATCATTATTCAACAATATGCCTTTGACTTTTACGATCAAGAAATATACAAGCAGTCTTCAAAGGCACTGAGCTTATCTTCGATTAGCATCGAGAATGAACTGAAAAAGATGGAGAAGCTCACATTCATGCTTACAACGGATTCAACCATTCAACATTATTTAAGATCGATTAAAAGCGGGTTGTCCGATTATGACAACTATGTTGTGCGATTGACAGTTAAAGAGCGGATGGTCAATATTGGCGCGCTGGATAAGTATGTACTTTCTGCGCAGCTTTATGACGTAAACGATAACGAGTACGCGGTAGGAGCGAATTCGGTTACCGTGTACCAGGACCGCTTGAACTTATATAAGCAATTAACAGCCGTGAATAAAGGGGGAAATACATGGATTACCCCCTACAGTAATGACAAGTCTCTAATTGCTGCGCGTGAGGTTCGTTCGTTTGAACAGCTGAATCTAGATTACATTGGCACATTAGCGCTTCGTATTGATATGGACAAGCTGTTCAGGGATTTAGCAAAAGGGCTGAACAGCAACGATGCGCAGCTAATTATTATGAAAAATAATGAAGCGGTATATCCGGAGGCTTCGGCTTTCCCGATTGATTCGTTAGCGGCTTTATCCGGAAATGAGGGATATAAGGTCATTCGCTATGAGGGGAAGCAATATTTTGTAACCTATATCGCCTCAACGTATACCGATTGGACGTATTATACGCTGATTCCGTTTGATGATATTTTTGACCGTGTTGTAAAGGTGAAAAATACGATTATTATTATTTTCGCTATCCTTTTTATTGTCATTCTATTGATTGCCGTAGGGTTCGCAAATGGAATAACCGAACCCATCGAACGTTTGAATGCAAAAATGAAAAGGGTGCAGCTGGGCAATTTTTCTTATATCGATGAACCGAATGAACGAACGCTTGCGATGGATGAAGCAGGGCAAATGCACAGGAATTTCCGGATTATGGTTGAACGTATCAATGAGCTCATCCATGAAAACTATGTAAAACAGCTGACGATTCGCGATACGGAGTTCAAGGCCCTTCAGGCACAAATCAACCCGCATTTCCTGTATAACACCTTGGAATCCATCAATTGGTCGGCGAAGCTAAGCAATCAAACGCATATTTCCCAAATGGTTGAAGCGTTAGGCTCGCTGCTTAGAACCTCTATTAATCTAAAGGAGCCGCTTATACCGCTTAGCAAGGAGCTTGACATCATCAATCATTATGTGACCATTCAAAAATACCGGTTCGAGGAGCGCCTTGATTTTAATGTAGATGTTCCTGAGATGCTGCTGCAATGCAGTATTCCTAAGCTATCGCTTCAGCCGCTTGTCGAGAATGCAATCAACTATGGACTTGAACAAATGATTGACACCTGTACGATAAAAATTCATGCTTATGCAGAACATGAACTTTTGTTTATCACGGTCGAGGATAATGGGCCAGGTATGGAGGAGCAATTTGTTGCTCAGCTGCTAAGCGGAGAAGTGAAAACGAAGGGCTCAGGACTCGGATTGAAAAACATTGAGGATCGCATAAAGCTTTTGTATGGAGACGCTTACGGTCTACAGGTTGAAAGCGAACCAAATGGGGGCACGACAGTTAAGCTGATACTTCCGTATGAAATGAGGGATTCCCGTGTATAAGGTGTTGCTGGTGGATGACGAACGAATAATAGTTGAGGGAATATCGCTTACGGTTAAATGGAATGATTTTAATACGGAGCTTGCAGGAACAGCGCGCAATGGACTCGAGGCGATGGCTTTTATTGAAAGCCATATGCCGGATATTGTGATATCCGATATTAAAATGCCGGGAATGAACGGTTTGCAATTAGTTGAGAAAGTGTATGAGAAATTTCCGCACATTGCCTTCATCTTATTATCCGGATTTAGCGAATTTGATTATGCCCGAACAGCCATGCAGTTCGGGGTTAAACACTACTTACTCAAACCATGTAATGAGAACACGATAACAGATGCGCTGACAGAAGTGATTTCAGAGCTTGAGGAACAGCAATCGCAAGAAAAATTCATGCTAAATATTCAGAAGGAACTGTCAAAGGTGCTGCCACACGCGAAGGAGCAATTTTTGAAGGAGCTTGTTACGAACAAGACGTATGGGCAACGCGATTGGGACGACTACGGTAATTTGTTTCACATTACTGTAGATAATGATAGGGTGCAGCTGCTTTTGTTTCAAATCGAAGGGAAATTTGAGTTTGAGCATATGTTCGCAGTCAAAAATATAGCGCAGGATGTTATTGGTCAATCGATTGTTCTTCTCAGCACCACGATTGGGAAGCATGTACTGCTGTTGATTAAGGCGAGCAGCGGGACAGAAGCTTTATTCACAAAGCTGATTGAAATAAAGCAAACCTTCTCGACCTTTTACAAGCTTGATGCCACGGTAGCCGTAAGTGATGCCGGTCCCATTACCCACGCCCGCAAAATGTACCGCGAAACGTTAGAGTGCTTAAATTACCAATTTTATTTAGGTGAAGGCAGCATCATTACGCAAAATGATGTTGAACGAGGCGATGACTACGTGCTGAAGCCGTTCATTTACGATGAAGAACCGCTATGCATGCATGTAAAATCGGGAGACTGGGCATTCGTCCAAACGGAGCTTCAGAGCTATTTTGCTCAGTTGGCGGAAAGCCGGATGGATACGCATCTCTCAAAATCATATGTCATTCCGCTGTATATTTCGATCGTACGGCAAGGAAAACCGGAAGAGATAAATGATTATTTAACAAAAATCGCCAGCTTCGAGCAATTTCACACGCTTAGAACCATTGAGCAATTTGTTACCGAAAATGCAGAGCAAATTTGCATGAACAATTTTCAAACTCATTCCAAAAAACATTCGCTCATTATCAATAAGATGCTCCATGTCATCGATGAGCAGATCTCAAACCCGGAGCTATCACTCAATTGGGTAGCGAGTGAAATTTTATATATGAACGCTGATTATTTAGGCAAGCTGTTCAAGAAGGAAACGAACGAGAAATTTTCCAACTATGTCGTGCGTTTAAGAATGGAACGGGCCATGGAGGAAATTGAAAAGACCGGCGATGTAAAGGTTTTTGAGCTGGCAGAAAAGTTCGGGTTCGGTGATAATCCACAATACTTTAGCCAGGTTTTCAAAAAGCATACCGGATTTACGCCATCCGAATTCAAAAGGTCGCCATAATGGCGACCTCTGTTTTTTTAACAAAGAAAGCGGTTTTTTTAATTCCGACAATTCGACAATCGACCTATAATAAAGCTTGTAAACAACATTAAAGAGTTTGGAAGGGGCGTAACACAATGAAAGCACCGAAGAAAATGCTTTTAATGCTCATGGCTGTTGCACTGGTTCTCGTAAGCGCTTGCGGAGGAAATTCAGGCAATGGTAACGCAACTAACTCCACTAACACACCTAAGACTAGCAATGAAGTGAAAGAGGAGCCGTCAGAAGCGAAACCAGTTACTCTTCGGATCGCATGGTGGGGCGGGCAGCCTCGACATGATTACACGATGAAAGTCATTGAAATGTACAAAGCGAAAAACCCGCATGTCACGATTGAAATGGAATATGCGAACTACGATGATTACTGGAAGAAGCTAGCGCCTCAAGCGGCTGCAAACGAGCTTCCTGATATTATCCAAATCGATACGCAAAACTACTCGCAATATGCAGGCAGAAATCAACTCGCTGATTTGACACCGTTCATTGGCAACCAAATCGATGTTACCGACATCAGCCAAAACGCAATTGACGGCGGTAAATTAGGCGACGGACTTTACGGAATCAACCTTGGCGTTAACGCACTCGGCTTTAACTATGACCCGGCGCTTCTGAAAAAGGCTGGCATTGATTCCATCCCTGAAAACTTCACTTGGGATAATTACGTTGAAATGGCTGGCAAAGCTAAAGCTGCTGGAATTTACTTCGATAACGGCATGCGTCCTGAAGTATTCTTCGGCTACTACCTCCGTACATTAGGCAAAACATTGTTTAATGCAGAAGGTACCGGCCTTGGTTATGAAGATGACAAAATGTTTACAGATTTCTTCGGAATGCTAGCTAAGCTGGTAATTGACGGCGCAGTACCATCACCTGACGTGCTTGCGCAAATCAAAGGCGCGGAAGACAGCCACCTTGTACTTAACCAAGGCATCGGCGTATGGCAGTGGTCAAACCAATATGTAGGCTTGCAGCAAGTTGCAAACCGTCCGCTTGCAATCGCTCCAATGGCTGGTCCTAACATGGAAAAAGGTTTATTCTTGAAACCAAGTATGTTCTTCTCCGTGTCTGAGAATTCGAAARTGAAAGAAGAAGCAGCTAAGTTTATCAACTTCTTCGTAAATGATATCGAAGCAAACAAATTGATCCTGGGCGACCGCGGTGTTCCTGTATCGTCTAAAGTTAAAGAAGCTTTGAAAGCCGTTTCCACGGAAGCTCAAATCCAAGTTTATGACTACGTTGCTTGGGCGGAAGCAAACAGCTCCCCAATGGATCCAGCTGATCCGATCGGTTCTGCTGAAGTATTTAAATCATTGACCAGCCTTGCTGAGCAAATGAACTACAACAAAATTAAGCCAGAAGAAGCAGCTAAGAAGTTCAGAGACGAAGCAACCTCCATTCTTAAGAAAAACAAGTAATATTGTTTGAGCAGATGCGATGGTTGGTCGGAAGATCGGCCATCGCGTTTTCTTTAATACAGAAGAATCGATTAGATAGACTTCGTATAGGAGTTGGATAAGATGAAATCGCTATCACTGAAAAACAACTTGATTGGTTACACCTTTATTGGACCATTTGTTATTGGATTTCTATTATTCACATTGATCCCAGCTGCTGCATCGTTATATTTTTCTGTTACGGATTATGATCTCCTCTCGACACCATCCTTTATTGGATTAGAGAATTACTCGACGATGTTTACGGATGACTCGAAATTTTGGGCATCGCTTAAGGTGACTTTCTTGTACGTATTTATCGGTGTTCCGCTTAGACTGGCTTTTGCCCTATTTATTGCAATGATATTGAATACAGCCTCGAAAGCAATCGGGTTATATCGGACGGTTTATTATCTTCCTTCCATTATCGGAGGCAGCGTTGCGGTTTCTATTATGTGGCGCAACCTTTACGGGGATGAAGGGGTTATAAACATCTTTCTGAATGCACTCGGTTTAGATAGCGTAAGATGGTTCGCGGAACCGGTGGCGGCGCTTTGGATGCTCATTACTTTGTCAGTTTGGCAATTTGGTTCTTCGATGCTTATTTTCCTGGCAGGACTCAAAAACATACCGCCAGAATTGTACGAAGCTTCAAATGTTGACGGTGCGGGACCCATTATTCGATTCTTCAAAATCACGATACCGATGCTAAGTCCAATTATTTTGTTTAATACGATCATGCAGACCATTGGTGCATTTATGACCTTTGTACCAGCGTACATTATCTCCAAAGGGGAAGGCGGTCCGCTTGATGGAACGCTGCTCTACTCACTTTATTTATTCCGTCAGGCGTTTGTTTATTTCGATATGGGCTACGCGTCCGCTATGGCATGGGTTATGCTGATCATCATTGCCATTTTGACAGGAATTCTGTTCTATACCTCTAAGAAATGGGTTCATTACGAGTCGAAAGGTGGCCATTAATCATGATCTTAAAAAAACTGAAGTGGCCGATCTACCATATCTTTGTCGCAGCGCTCGCATTAGTTATGGTGTATCCCGTCTTATGGCTGCTAATGAGTTCATTCAAGCAAAGTAACCTTATTTTCGCAACCGCAGATTCACTCATTCCACAGCCATGGATTTGGGAGAACTACAAGATAGGCTGGGTGGGGATCGCGGGGCAATCCTTCGGTAATTTCATTATGAACTCGCTGGAAATCGTAGTGATTTCAACGATCGGAGCGGTATTATCATCGGCATTTATTGCTTTCGGATTTGCGAGACTTAACTTTACGGGCAAAACGTTCTGGTTTGGCATTATGATGGTAACGCTCATGCTGCCGCATGATGTCGTGCTTGTGCCGCAATATATTTTGTTCGCAAAGCTTCACTGGTTGAATTCCATTAAACCAATTGTTATCCCGCAATATTTCGGAATTCCGTTTTTCATCTTTTTGCTTATTCAATTCATTCGGACCATTCCAAATGAGCTTGATGAAGCGGCAACCATCGATGGCTGTGGAAAGTTCCGCTTGTTTTTCCGGATCATCCTGCCGCTCGTCGTTCCTGCACTGGCGACGGCTTCGATTTTCTCCTTCTATTGGAGATGGGAGGATTTGCTCGGACCGGTCCTTTATTTGAACCGCCCAAGCTTATATCCGGTATCCATGGGTCTAAAAATGTTCTTAGACAGCGATACCGTCTCCAACTGGGGCGCGATGTTCGCGATGTCGATCGTAAGCTTGATTCCTGTGCTTGCCATTTTCTTCGCTTTTCAGAAATACATCGTTGAAGGCATCAGTACAAGCGGTTTGAAATAGTCAATCATTTGAATTAGGGGAGAGGAAGATGGAAATGCCTCAGCTTCAATTTGATGAAAATCATATTCGGGAAGTCATTGAGCGCGTAGTAGACAGTACCTTTAGAATGGACTTTAGCTGGGATTGGCCAGGCGGCGTAGCATTTTATGGAGTGGCAGAAGCTTACGAAGCAACTGGTAATAAACGCTATATTCAACTTTTGCAAGAGTGGGTTGATGAGAAGCTGGAGGATGGACTTCCTAAGCTATCCGTGAACGGCGTATCGATTGGACATGCGCTCATTTCCCTTTATAAAGCAACGGATAATCAAAATTATTTAGATGTGGCTATTCAAATGGCTGAATACTTAAAAAATGACGCTGTACGTTTTGCGGATGGAATTTTTCAACATACGGTAAATTCCGAAACCTACAACTTTCCGGAGCAAGCTTGGGTAGACACGATGATGATGGCAGGCTATTTCCTTGTTCGTATGGGACATCTGCTTGACCGTGCGGATTATTTGGAGGATGGTTTGAAGCAGTATCATGGCCATGAGCATTTTCTCCAGGACCCCGTATCGAATCTGTATTACCATGGCTGGGATAACATTGCTCAAAACCATATGTCTTCCATCTTTTGGGCACGCGGCAACTCATGGGCTGCATTGACTATGGCAAAAGCTTTGCCTCATATCGCGGTTCAGCATCCATCCTTTATGATAATCGAAGGCTCCATGCGGGATCAGCTTAGCACGCTTGTCCGTTTGCAGGACGACAACGGACTGTGGCATACCGTATTGGATGATAAAACTTCTTACCTTGAGACATCAGGCTCAGCAGGAATAGCAACGGGGTTATTCGCCTTTGGATCCTTGTATAACAAATACATTCAGCGGTCAATCGATGGTATTTTAAGTCAAATTACCGATGACGGGGCCGTGCTGAACGTATCTGCCGGAACCGCTGTTATGAATGATTTGCAAGGATACCGCGATGTAGCTCACAAACGAGTTCAAGGCTGGGGACAGGGATTGGCGCTGGCTTTTCTGGCAGAACTGCTTAACTCCAAGAAACGTGTATTTTAATTAGACATTTTATTGTTTAAACCTCTGTATTTATGTTAAAATTCCTCTAATAAATGTTTGATCAGGAAAGCATCCTGATGCCGATTGTAAACTTACAAACGGCGTCAGGATGCTTTTTTTGTTCATTTTTGGAGGATTAATATGAAAAGCACAGTGGAGCTGTTTGATCCTTATCCTATCGGAACGGTAATTGGTACTCGATATCGAATCGCTGGTAATTTGGGAAGAGGCGGTATGGGCGTCGTGTACGCTGCAGATGATTTAAGACTCGCGGGTAAGCTCAGAGCAATAAAAGTAATTGCTCCGATGCCGGGCGTAGGCAGATATGCGGAAGAAGCACAAATGCTTATGATGGTAAATCATATTCATTTGCCATTAATCGTTGATTATTTTCCACCGAATGAACACGTTTTTGAAGCACTTGTGATGGAATATATAGAAGGCCGCACCATCGCTGAGCTATATCGTACAAAGCCTATTACCTTGTCGTTTGCGAAAATATTGGATATTGCTCTGCAGCTTTGCTCTGCGCTTCGCTATTTGCATGCGAATGAGCCGCCTATTATTCATCGGGATATCAAGCCTTCAAATGTAATGCTCGAAGAGAATGGGAAGGTCAAACTTATTGATTTTGGTATTTCCAGACAATTTAAGTTGGGGAAAGAACAGGATACAGCCCGGCTTGGAACCTATGGCTTTGCCGCACCGGAGCAGGCAGGCAAAGGGCAAAGCGATGAGAAAACGGATATTTACGGTCTCGGAGCACTCTTGTATTATATGGCCAGCGGAGGAATGATTTATCGACAGCCGCACGGGGAATTAAATAGCCAGGAGCCATTCGGACACATTCCTCGTGATTTTCCGGAGGCTTTCAAAAGGGTGCTGCGATGCTTGCTGCAATCGGATCCGCGAATGCGATATGGTTCCATGCAGGAGGTGGAAGAAGCATTAGCGCCGTTTGTACAACATTATGGATTAAAGCAGGCTATGAATCCTATTTCGGTGAGTGAACAAAGTCCATATCGCAGACAACATACCGTATGCTTGCTCTCACTGTCATCGGGATCCGGATCCACCTTTTTGACGCATACGCTTGCCAATCTGTTAGAATCCGAACGAGCCTCGATTACGGCAGCCGAGTATGAACAAGCAAGGCCGGAATGGCATGCTTGGCTTTCAGGAAACAAAAGGTTGCGTAAAAGTGATGCACACGATAGAAGTGCGCTTGATAAACGCTACGAGCGTTATAGCTTCGATAAGCAGGCAATCGATTGTTTCGCGTTGAAGTCGGAACAGCGTTTGGATCTCGTACAGGATGAACATCGTTTTGAGCAAATGCTTCGACAAGCAGGTGCCAAGATTAATTTGATCGATTTATCGCGAAAATGGACCGAACCGCGCGCTCGGCAGATAATGAAGCAGGCAAGTTTTGTTATTGTCGTTGGCGATCCATTCGTTGTAAAATGGCAGGGCAGTGAGCTAAGACTTCTGGTTGATTTGAAGAATGAACTGCGACTAAGCAACTCTCGAATGCTGTTTGTTGCAAATAAGGACATTGCTTTTCATGGTCGAAACGAGTGGCTGCATCTTTTTCCTGACCGTCCTTTAGCCATTGTGCCTAAACTTGCGGTGGAAACAATGCTCTCCTTACAATGGCGGGGGCTATGGGCAACCGATGACAAACGAATCCAAAAACGACTTAAACAAGCATTATCGCCCATTTTAAAGCTTCTTTCTAATGAAATAAACACAGACTGATCATTTATGTGGTACAATGATACGGGCAAAAAGTGTGAATTCACATCGATTGAATATGGTTTATATATGTATATGAATGGAGATAAAGACGAAAATGAGTTTGTTAACAGTTGAGCAATTATCACATACGTTCGGCGACCGGGTATTGTTTAGAAATGTATCCTTCCGCTTATTAGATGGTGAGCATGTCGGACTTGTCGGTGCGAATGGAACCGGCAAATCTACACTTATGAATATTTTGACCGGTAAATTATTGAAGGATGAAGGCAAGGTGGAATGGACGCCTCGCGTTCGATATGGTTATTTGGATCAGCATACGAAGCTTGATGCGGGCAAAACCATTCGGGATGTGTTGAAAGACGCCTTTCTGCCTATGCTTTTGTTAGAAGAAGAGCTCAATCAGATTGCATCGCAAATGAGTGACGCGGATGCGGATACGCTTGATGAGCTGCTCGTGCGTATGGGCGAGATTCAAGAGGAACTGGAAATCGGCGATTTTTATTTGATCGATGTAAAAGTCGACGAAATGGCAAACGGTCTAGGCTTAAATGCAATCGGTCTTGACCGTGACGTAACAGCTCTCAGCGGCGGACAAAGGACAAAGGTTCTTCTAGCCAAGCTTCTCCTTGAAAAACCAGGCGTTTTGCTGCTCGATGAGCCGACGAACTACTTGGATGAAGAGCATATTAACTGGTTGACTAACTACCTGAAAAACTATCCGCATGCTTTTGTTCTCATCTCGCATGAAACTAGCTTCATGAATCAGGTTGTCAACGTTATTTATCATCTTGAATTCACGAAGCTGACTCGTTATTCGGCGAACTATGATAAATTCCTTGAGATGGCAGATTTGAACAAAGCTCAGCATATCGACGCATACGAGAAGCAGAAGGATTTTATTAAGAAGCAAGAGGAGTTTATTCAAAAGAATAAGGCTCGTGCTTCGACTTCGGGAAGAGCGAAGAGCCGGGAAAAGCAGCTTGATCGCATTGACCGTATCGATAAGCCGGAAGAAGCAGCAAAACCAACCTTTCAATTTAAAGAATCCAGAACAAGCGGCAAAACGGTATTTGAAGCTGAGGGCATGGTTATTGGCTACAACCGGCCGCTTTTGCCTGAGATGAGTATGGTCATTGAACGTGGAGATAAAATTGCAATCGTTGGTTGTAACGGCGTCGGAAAATCAACGCTGCTAAAAACCATACTCGGCGTTATCCCGCCGCTTGACGGCAAGACTTATCTTGGCGATTATTTAAATGCAGCATACTTTGAACAGGAAGCTAAAGCGCCGACCATGACTCCGCTTGAGGACGTTTGGGATGAGTTTTCATTCATGAACCAGCATGAAGTACGTGCTGCACTTGCCCGCTGCGGCTTGAAAAACGAGCATATTACGCGCGCGCTCAACCAGCTCAGCGGGGGCGAGCAAGCTAAAGTGCGTCTTTGCAAGCTGATGATGCGCGAGAGCAACTGGATATTGTTCGATGAGCCGACGAACCATTTGGATGTTGTCGCCAAAGCGGAACTGAAACGCGCGCTCCAGGCTTACAAAGGTACAGTTGTGCTCGTCTCTCATGAGCCTGAATTTTATGAGGATTGGGTAACCAAAACTTGGGATGTAGAAGCTTGGGCGATGCAAACGCAAAGCTAATAATAAGCTGCGGTAACGCATGCTGCGGCAAGCGGTGATGCTCGCTGCAATCGCCGGTCTACTCTTCCAGTAGATCGGCTTACTTGCATTTGTGAAACGTCTTCATTATGATAAATTTAAGCGTTCTTGTAGAAGAACATCACGAAGTTTGATTTGAAAATCGATTATTTACAACTGGAAGCAGGTGTACCTCAAAGATGAAAGAACATATTCTTGTCGTAGAAGATGAAGCTGGTATTTCTCGTATACTTCAGCTTGAACTAGAGCATGAGGGCTATACGGTGGGCACAGCCGCCGATGGTCGAACAGGCTATGAAATGGCATCAACAGGGGAGTGGGGACTAGTTCTGCTTGATGTGATGCTTCCTGAAATGAGTGGAATTGAAGTATTGCGATTACTGCGGCAAGCGGGTAATCCCGTACCTATCATATTATTAACAGCACGTGATACCGTGCCTGACAAGGTAAGCGGCTTCGAACACGGTGCCAATGACTATATAACGAAACCGTTTGCGATGGAGGAGCTGCT
Source organism: Paenibacillus sp. 01T443 (assembly GCF_056398325.1). Lineage (NCBI taxonomy): Bacteria > Bacillati > Bacillota > Bacilli > Caryophanales > Paenibacillaceae > Paenibacillus > Paenibacillus sp. 01T443. The sequence continues at coordinate 65,953 of NZ_JBFTPE010000001.1, read as the reverse complement.
GGCCCGTGTGCGCAACATACTGCGTATATTCCAGCAATATCCGAAGGAAGCGGAAGGTTCGGACATGATAAAAGTTGGAGATTTAACGATTGAGCTGCGGACTCGAAAAGTTTACCGCAAGGATATTTTGATCGAATTAACGCCGCGAGAGTTCGAGCTGCTCGTATATCTCGTAGAGAATAAAAATGACGAGAAGTCCCGCGAAGATATTTTATCCGAGGTTTGGGGCTATGATTTTATCGGTGAAACGAATCTAGTCGATGTTTATATACGTTATTTGCGCCAGAAACTGGACAAGGGTTACCGTCATAAGCTAATTCATACGGTACGTGGAGTCGGTTATATGATTAAGGAGCCGGATGCATGACACTGCGCAAACGGTTTACGCTTTTTACAATTTTCTGGCTCATCTTTATTTTGATTCTCTTTAATATATTCGTATACTTTTACGTCATCAAAATTACGACGGAAAGCGAAGAAGAGGTTATTGCGAATAAGGTGAATCTCATGCTTGAGAATCCCCGAATTCAGAGCGGTCGAGGACTGAACTATCCGGAGCTGCTCAATGAGTATTACAACGTTAACGAAATGATCCGCATTATTGCGCCTAATAACAGAGTAGTCAATATAACCGGCTCAAACGAGCTGCTGCAAGAGCTTCCTGCTGCCTTTGAGACTCATCACCATACGGGGATGATTACGAAGGGCGGAGAACGTATCTTGTTCATGCGGGTTCCGTTGTATGACGGAAATCGCGTCATTGCAATGCTTGAGGTTAATCGAATACTGGATGAGCTTGATAATTACTTGCAGGTATTGGTTGCGGCGCTAAGCGTGACCAGCGGCGGAGCCATCTTGTTTGCCATATTCGGCACGTATTGGTTCACGTCCAGACTGACGGCGCCTATTCAACAAATGGTTAATACAATGAGGGAAATTGATCGAAGCGGTAAGCTCAGGCAGATCGAGCTGAGCAGCCGGGAAGAGTCTGCGGAGCTCCTTCAGCTTGTCCGTGCATTTAATCAAATGATCGAACGGCTCGATCGTACCTTTGCAAAACAGAAGCAGTTCGTTGCAGATGCCTCTCATGAGCTGAAAACACCTTTAACCGTTATCAGCAGCTATGCAGGCATGCTGAAGCGCTGGGGGCGGGATGATGAGAATTTGCGGAATGAAGCTATCGAGGCCATTGATAAGGAAGCTAATCGACTGCAGAACTTAACAAAATCGATGCTGATGCTGGCGGAGGCTGAGCAAGAGGATTGGCTCCGTCAGGAGCTGTTTGATGTTGTCCAGGTTGTCGATGAGCTTGCGACAATGCTGCAAACGACGTTTGGACGTCCAATCAGGGTGAAAGCGATGTCCAAGGTGGTGCGGATGGTCGGTGATAAGGATAAAATTAGACAGCTTCTTGTCATTTTGCTGGACAATGCCATTAAATATTCGAAGGACCCGATAGACATTACGATAACGCTCGTTAGGCATATCGTAAAAATCGAGGTTAAGGATAAAGGAATGGGTATTCCTGAAAATGAAATTCCCCATTTATTTGAACGTTTCTATCGTGTTGACGGAGCAAGAAGCCGTGCGACTGGCGGTGTGGGACTCGGACTATCGATCGCGAAACGAATCATTGATCTGCATGAGGGAAAGGTAGATGTCTTTAGTTTGCCGGATTTAGGCACGACGATTACTCTGCAGTTTAAGCAGCGTAAACAATAACATATCGAGGGGGGCTTTCCCGAAAATGAAATTTCGTACGGCAGCCGTTCAATATAAGCTAGCTGACATTGATTMATTTGAGCAATTCGCGGAGCAAGTGACTCATTATGTGCGAAATGCATCTGAATACGGCGTACAATTTATTTTATTTCCAGAGTTTATTACAACGCAATTAATGTCTATCGGCGATGAGCAAGGAAACGCGCTTACTATCGACCGCCTTCCTGATTTCACGGAAGATTACTTGCATTTATTCGGCTCTTTGGCAGTTGAATATAGGGTTTATATTATAGGCGGGACCCATGTTATTAAAACGGCTGATAATAGTCTTCGCAATGCTGCCCATCTCTTTCACCCCGATGGCAAAATTGATGTCCAGCATAAAATTCATCTCACGCCATCGGAAGTGGAAGGCTGGAATATGTCGGCGGGTGAAGGTCTTGAAGTGTTTGAGACCGCATACGGCACCATTGCAATGCTTACCTGCTACGATATTGAATTCCCGGAAATCGTCCGGATGGCTAGGGCAAAGGGAGCAGACGTCATATTCTGCCCTTCCTGCACCGATGACCGTCACGGCTTCTATCGGGTAAGGTATTGCTGCCATGCCAGAGCTGTTGAGAACCAAGTTTATATTGTTACCACAGGCACGGTTGGTTCGCTTCGCAAGGTAGATCTCATGCGCGCGAATTTTGGGCAAGCTGCTGTAATTGCGCCTAATGATATTCCATTTCCGCCGGCTGGCATATTAAGCGAAGGAATCATCAATGACGATATGCTCGTTGTCGCTGATTTAGATTTGGCGCTGCTGGAGGATGTAAGGTTGAAAGGTGCAGTAACAACTTGGCGCGACCGGCGTACGGATTTATATACGGACTGGCAGTAGTGTAATTATTCGAGTTCATCCTTTTTTTGGAAGGCGGCTTGGGATGCGCAAAGAGCTGTACTTATATGTAAAAGACAAACCTCAAAAAACAATCATACGTAATTATGGTCAGGCTGATTTTGAGGCACTAATCGATGTTCAACGTGCAAGCTTTCCTCCGCCATTCCCTGAGGAGCTATTGTGGAATGTCGATCAGCTCTCCGAACACGTTAACCGTTTTCCAGAAGGTGCGTTGTGTGCAGAGGTTGATGGCATCCTGATCGGCTCGATGTCCGGTCTCTTGGTCAATATGATGGAGTACGGCCATACACATGATTGGGAAACCGTTACCGACGGCGGATATATTCGCAATCACAATCCGGTAGGAGATACGCTGTACATCGTGGATATTTGTGTGATTCCGGAATTTAGGAAATCAGGAATTGGCAAATGGCTGATGCAGTCGATGTATGAGACCGTTGTACAGCGTGGACTCCTCAGACTCCTCGGAGGTGGTCGCATGCCCGGTTATGGAGCTCGTGCCCATGAAATGACGCCGGAGTCCTATTTGGAAAAAGTGCTGAGCGGAGATTTGAAAGATCCTGTAATAACCTTTTTGCTTAGATGCGGTCGCATGCCAATCGGCATCGCCCACGGATATTTAGAAGATGAACAGTCCAACAACTGTGCAGCCATTATGGAATGGCGAAATCCGTTCAAATAAAGGAGATATACGAAAATGCTGACTTATCATCGGATTACATCCATTGAGGATCCTTATTTTGCTCCCCTACATAAGCTTTTGCAAACGATTTTTCCTCCTGAGGAAGTACTAGCATATGATCTTTGGAGAGAGCCTCTTGAGGATCAAGCGATTCATGTCTATGTTGCCATTCATGAGGGGGAAGTAGTCGGGTCAACGGAATACCGTTATTATCCGGAGCTTCGCGTAGCGATGACTGATTTTACGATAATAGGCAAGCCTTCCTTAGGTATTGGAAGATTTCTGCTTCGTAACCGCGAGCGTGATTTGGCTAAGCTCGCCGTGCAATCGGGTACCTCGCCAATCGGTATGTTTGCCGAAGTGTATGATCCTTACCGTGCAGAAGAACATGCTTTCGGCGGCGTTTCGCCAATGAATCCGTTTGTACGCCGTGAAGTGCTCTCGCATATCGGTTATAAGCGAATTGATATCGCATATGTTCATCCTTCCTGGGACCACGAGGGTCAAGCCGTTTCTGAATTAGATTTATGCTTCCTGCCGCAGGATGATGAGATGACTTCCATTGATGCTGCCCTTGTTGCTGAATTTCTAGATCGGTATTATGCTGCCTTGCCGAACAAGCCAGAGGAATGGTTACGCATGGTTGAGAAAATTCGTGCTGCGKACACATTAGAGCTGCTGCCGCTATGACAAAACTTATCTTCAGAGGAAATGGTGATTCAATGGGCGTACCTCGTATTTATTGTGATTGCGAAGTATGCGCTGAAGCTAGAAACATGGGGATCAACCGTCGCCTGCGTTCATCTGTCCAAATCGAGGATGAGGATGCAGGAACGATATGGATTGACTGTGGACCGGATTTCGCAAAGCAATTAGAAGCAGCCGAATTGAGAGCAATTGATACGCTGCTCATTACTCATGCTCATTTTGATCATATCGGGGGTCTAGTGGAGTGGGCGGACGCCTGTCGCTGGACTAATAAAAAAGGCCGTGCATACGCACCGGCTGAAGTGATTAAAGAGATTTTGGATCGGTTTCCATGGCTTGGAAATCAAATTCAATTTCAGTCATTTGATCAACCAATTCAGTTGGGTAAATGGAAGGTATCTAGCTGGCGAGTCAATCACGGAAAAAATGGTTATGCATACGCCTTTCGTTTCGAGAACGATATTACGGACTTTAAGTGGGTTTATTGTTCCGACTCGATCGGCTTGACGGAGGAGCAGCAAGAGAAGTTGGCGGCTTTAGATTTACTTGTACTTGGAACCAGCTTCTATCATGAGCCATTCGCCTACGAAACGAGATCAGTTTATGACGTGGTGGAAGCAATCGAGCTAGTGCATAAATGGAAACCAAAGCGGACGATACTTACTCATATGTCTCATGACATTGATATTCGAAGAACCTATAATCTGCCTGAGCATATTCGTTTTTCTCACACGGGATTAAAGATTACCCTGTAGGTTCGATAATGGATACCTTAGGCTTGACAAATAGCTCGTCTTTTTTGTACATTATTTAGGTAACATCTAATCATTTATGAATTACGCTTAAAGGGGAAATTTTAATGTTTGCTGGTGTCCTTAACTCATAAATTGGATATGGTCAGATAGATGCATTATGGTCTTGCGAATCAGGCTTGGCGTTTTTTTATGCCCTGCTGCAAGGCTCTATTTCGTGATCTGGCACCAAGAGTTATGGACATGAGGATTTCCGCCTGAAGCTAGTCGACAGCGGCCCAATCACCGTGCTACCACAGCACGGTTTTTTTGTACCCATTTTTACGTTTATTATGAGCGTTTGGAAATGGGATTGGAGCTTAGTCGATTGAGACAGAAGTGGAACGCACCCGCGTTCTATTTCTGTCTTTTTTTATTCAAAATTAGAGGAGGCTATAAAAATGAATGAAGCATCTTGGCGAAGATTGGAATTTGATAAAGTTAAGGAGGCTATGATTAGCTTTACCGTATCGCCTGCTGGCCGGCAATTAGCAGTGCGTCATGTGCCTAGCGCAAAGCAGCGTCAGGTTGAAGCATGGCTGCAGGAGACGGAGGAAGCGGCGCTTTTGCTTGGAAGCGGGGCAAGCATCCCATTATCCGCAATGGATGGCATCGATCCTTTCTTGGCGCTTCTGGGCAAAGGGCGCATCTATAACGAACAAGAAATGGAGCAGCTGTCGGTATGGCTGACATCCGTGGTGCAAATGAAAAAATATATGTACAGTAAGCGCGACATCGCTCCAACGATAGCGTCTTACGCTGAGTCCATGTATGATTGCCCCGTCCTGCGCGAAGAATTAAACCGCTGTATACGCTACGGCTTAATTACGGATCAAGCGAGCGCCGATCTAGCTTATATCCGCAGGCATATCTATGCATCTGAAGATAAAATTCACAAAAAGATGGACCATGCTTTAAACAAATATCGGTCTTCCTTGCAGGAAGCGGTCATTAGCAAGCGGCGTGACCGTTTTGTCATAGCCGTCAAAAGAGAGCTGCGAAAGCAGGTTCCCGGTACCGTATGGGATGAATCCGCAAGCGGGCAGACTCTGTTTATCGAGCCGCTCGATGTGGCTGATCTTCAGGTCGAGCTGCAGCAATGGAAGGCTGAAGAGGAGCGGGAACGCACGGTCATATTAGCTCGGCTATCTGAGCTGGCAGAATCGTTTTCCTCGGAGCTGTTTCGCAATGTAGAAGCAATGGCATCCTTTGATTTTATAACTGCCCGTGCCAAGCTTTCACGTTTCTACGATGGAAAAAAAATCAAACTGTCCGAGCAACCGGTCATCCGGCTCGTAAGCGCCCGCCATCCATTGTTAGGCCAAACCAGCATACCGCTTCATGTCGAGCTAGGCTATAACTGGAAGCAGCTTATTATTACGGGGCCCAATACTGGCGGAAAAACCGTAACCTTGAAAACCATTGGCCTGTTTGTGCTGATGGTGCAATCCGGTTTATTGGTTCCCGCAGATGAAGGAAGCGAAATAGGTGTGTTCCATCAGGTAATTGCGGATGTAGGCGATGGCCAAAGTCTTGAGCAATCGCTAAGCACATTCTCGTCTCATATCACCGTTCTGAAGGAAATGCTTCAAGCCGCCGGTCCAAGGTCGCTGCTTTTGCTTGATGAGCTTGCAGCAGGTACCGATCCTTCTGAAGGAATCGCCCTCTCCATCGCATTATTGGAGCAGCTTCTAAAGCGCGGGGCCTTAGCGGCGGCTACGACGCATTTTAATGAAATCAAAGCATTTGCTGCTCGTACAACCGGCTGCCAAAACGGGAAAATGGCCTTTGACGCAGAAACGTTAAAGCCGCTTTATCGATTAGAAATGGGGGAAGCAGGAGACAGCCATGCTTTTGCGATAGCCAGGCGGTTCGGTTTGCCAGAGGAAGTATTGTTACGCGCGGAGGAATTGTTAGAGAAGAAGGATCACAACGCTTCTGAAGCTTTCGAGAAGCCAGCTCCTAAGCAATCAAACCACACAGATGAACAAAAAAGTACGCAATACGCAGCAGTTGAGGGAGCAGGCTCCAATAAGAATGCAAGCGGGAATCCGGAAGATGTTACCGTAAAAGCGTCAGCCAAGCCTTTCGTAAAAGGGGACGCCGTCTGGATTTACCCACTTAATCGAATGGGGGTTGTTTATCGTCCTGCCGATGAACGCGGTAATGTGATTGTTCAAGTTCAGGGGCAAAAGCTTACCTTTAATCACAAGCGCATGAAGCTTTATATCCCGAAAACGAAGCTTTATCCAGATGAGCAATATGATTTGGATATTGTGTTTGAATCTAAGGAAAACAGAAAAGCACGAAAGCTGATGAGCCGCAAGCATGTGGAAGGTCTTGCGATTGTTACGCCAGATGAAGATATTTATTGATCTTGCAGGAAAAGATTGGGGAGACCATAATCCGTTATCGATTTTGATTTATGGCTCCCTGCTTCTTCACCCTCGGTTTGACCTTGCCAAAAGGCATCGGTTTTTTATTGATTTAACTAATCTCGGCTTTGGATGACCAGCAATAAACCTTCTTTGATTTCGATGCGGCCAACTGCCGAGAGCAGAACGTTACTGATTCCAAGAGATTGCCCAATTGATAATTCTGCATCCGTGAGCGGGTATTGGAAGCCTGTCAGCGTAATGCCTTTTACTTGCAAAGACAGAGGGAGCAGGGAAACGTTTGGATAGCCTAGCTGCTCAATCGTCGCTTGATCCGTTAACAGTGTAATTTTATTATGTTCGTCAATGATGGTAGCAGGAACCTGCTGCTGTGCGGCTAGAGCAAGTAAATGCACATTTGCAAGCGAATGGTCGAACCTTGTTCCAAGTGCTCCGAGCAGGACGAGCTCCCGGGGCTGCATATCCAAGGCAAGCCTAACTGCCATTTCCGTATCGGTATAGTCTTTGTCAATGGGGTCGCAAGCTATGGTCTGGCCGCTGTTCGTTCGAATGATGGCCAGCTCTTCTTCCGAAACCGAATCAAAATCACCGATTGAAATATCCGGGCGAAAGCCCTGGGAAGTTAGAAAGCGGGCACCGCTATCGGCCCCGATGAGCAAATCAGCTGATTTTATATATTCAAGGGCAAAGGCGCCGAGCTGGCCGCCTGTGCAAATCGCGATACGAGGCTGCATAACATATTATCCTTTCTTCCTGGCAGAATTGACTACAAACATTTTAAGTATAAAGCCTTTTGTCCCCTAAAAACTAGAGGCAGCCCAATTAAGCCATTATGCTGAAGTCGAATACTGCGAAATTTGTCGTTGCGAAACCGCAGGCTCCCAGCTAAAATGGTGAAGGAAAGTACCGACGAATCAGGTCGGTTCATGGACGGGAAGCGAGGAGTTAAAGCAGTGAGTATGGACATTTTTGGGATTTTCAGTATTATCGGGACAGTTGCCTTCGCTGTCAGCGGAGCGATTGTGGCGATGGAGGAAGAGTACGATATTTTGGGCGTGTTCGTACTAGGCTTGGTAACGGCATTCGGCGGAGGGGTTGTACGTAATTTATTGATTGGGATGCCGGTAACATCGCTATGGAATCAAGGTTATTTGTTCAAAATAGCAATGATCGCAATGACGATTGCGTTTCTCTTGCCGGTAGTATGGATCCAGCGGTGGCGCAAAAGTGAAGCTTTTTTCGATGCGATTGGTTTATCCGCGTTTGCCATTCAAGGTGCATTATATGCCACGCAAATGAAGCATCCCCTAAGCGCGGTTCTTGTTGCGGCAATGCTTACTGGAATCGGCGGCGGAATTATTCGCGACGTGTTGGCAGGGCGCAAGCCGCTAGTGCTCAAGGACGAGATTTATGCCGTTTGGGCCATGCTGGCAGGCCTTGTGGTCGGACTCGGATGGGTTAAATCGACCTTGGAGCTCTTATTTTTATTTGTTGTTATCATTAGCTTCCGTATGCTTTCGGTATATTACAAATGGAAGCTTCCCCGTCGATCGCTTCATATTGATACCACTCATGAACAGCAGAAAAGAGGTAACTCATGAAAGCACGTATTTTGTTTGTATGCTTAGGCAATATATGCCGCTCGCCGATGGCAGAAGCAGTTATGCGGCATCAAGTGGAACAAGCTCATTTAGTCGACCGTATTGCGGTTGATTCTGCTGGAACCGGAGATTGGCATTTGGGACATCCTCCGCATGAAGGCACTCGGAAGCTGCTGGATCAGCATCAAATTTCTCATCAGGGCATGAAGGCTAGATTGGTCGCTGAGAGTGATTTCGAATCCTTTGATTATATTGTGTGTATGGATACGAAGAATCTCCGTGATGTCCGTGAGCTTCTCGAGAAAGCAGGAATCGAGGAGAGCGGAGCCAAGCTATTTACTTTTATGGAGCTTCTTCCGGATAGGGGAATAGCTGATGTGCCTGATCCTTATTATGACGGAAACTTTCCATTTGTTTTTGAACTGGTGGACAGCGGCTGCAAGGAGCTGCTGAAACGGATTCAAGCGGATATGAAATTTGTTTAAGATGGTGTTTAAAAAAAGAAGCTGTTCAGCAGTTCCGAATGGAGACTGCTGAACAGCTTCTTTTTTTTGAATATATAAGAATTTATAAGTTTTCACTTATAAATGTGCTTATATATCTCCGCGAAACGATAGCTTTTGCCACTGAGGACGGCGACAGCCGTTTACGCTTGATTTATTCTACTTCGATAAAATAAGTGAGGGCTTGATCAAGCTCTTTTTGCCAGAAGCCCCATTGATGCTTGCCATCCTTCTCTTCGTAGAAAATCGTGGCTTGCTTCAACTCCAGCAGCGCCTTAGCGTTCCGATTCAAAGCCACGAAATCGAACACGCCACGGTCCGTCTCATATGCGTCCTCTTGAAGTCCAACAATCATATAAATAGTCAGCCAGCTCAGATCGCCGGCCTCTGAAATTATATTTTGCGAGACGCCGTAGTATGCGCCAGATAAAGACATCACTCGCGTAAACAGATGCGGATAGGTTAGCGCTAAATGCAGCGATACCGAGCCGCCAAGTGAATCTCCAGCAAGCAAGCGATGCTCAGGTTGCTGTCTTACAGCATAGCGCTCTTCAACGTATGGGAGCAGCTCTTCAGCGAAAAAGCGGATATAGTTTGCATGTCGATTGCCGTCCGGCGTGTATTCCTCCGTACGAAGTTTTTTGTCGACGTCAACGCCTACGATAATGAAGGGTTCCAGGCCTTCGTCCAAAATCAACCGGGTAGCTGTCGTTGCGATACGCCCGAAGTTGAAAAAATCCTCTCCGTCCTGACAGTATACGACAGGGTAGCTCAATACCTCGTTATAGCCAGGCGGCAAAAATATACGTAAATTTCGAGCTTGTTCCGGCAGGAAACGGCTTGGCACAGTTTCCTTCACTATCGTTCTTTTTAAATAGCGCTCATCTGTCATATCTTTCTCTCCTCATGTTTTAATTCATTGAATGGAAACGAACAGTTGTGGGTAAACAATAGAAAGGTAATCATGGGAATCACATCTATTTCTGTCTTGTTGTATTATGCTGTTATACTGAAAAAATAAGTCTGTAGCATATACAATTTCTTAAGAGAATGATGAGAATCAGCGAAAAAACAACGGTTTTTTTGTTTTTTGCTTTGACCATTTTCGTTAAACAGGTTTATAATAATTCTATAACAGAGGTAAACGATTTTCAAATATTTCGATTGAGGTGAGCGTTCAAAATGAGCAAATTGCCATACGAAGTTCAAACGGAACCGGTAACTCCGCTATCTGTCTTGTCACTCGACGGGGAAGTTGTTAATCCGGATTTATTGCCGGCTTTGTCTGATGATCAACTAAAAGAACTTATGTAGCGCATGGTATTTACCCGTACTTGGGATGAGCGCGCTGTTAACCTTGGCCGTCAAGGTCGCCTAGGTTTCTACGCTCCTGTATCTGGTCAAGAAGCATCGATGGTAGGCAGTGAGTACGCACTAAACAAAGACGATTTTATTTGCCCGGGATACCGTGATATGCCGCAGCTGGTATGGCATGGTCTTCCGCTTTACCAAGCTTTCCTATATTCCCGTGGACACCAAGAAGGCGGACGTATTCCTGAGGATGTACATGTCCTTATGCCGCAAATTATTATTGGAGCACAAATTTTGCATGCAACAGGCGTTGCAATGGCATTTAAGAAAAAGAATGAAAAGCGTGTAGCTATCACATATACAGGCGACGGCGGTTCGTCAGAGGGCGACTTCTACGAAGGCATGAACTTTGCAGGCGCTTATAAACTGCCAGTAATTTACGCCGTTCAAAATAATGGGTATGCCATTACGACACCGTTCGCTAAGCAAACCGCTGCGCTGTCCATTGCGCACAAAGCTGTAGCAGCCGGTATCAAAGGCGTTCAAGTAGACGGAATGGACGTGCTTGCCGTAATTAAAGCTGTTCAAGAAGCTGCAGAGCGCGGCCGCAACGGTGAAGGTGCTACTTTGATCGAGCTGATCACTTACCGTTTCCGTCCGCATTCCATGGCGGATGACGCGACAAAATACCGTACAAAAGAAGAAGAAGCGGAATGGGCGCTTAAAGATCCGCTTGTTCGTTTTGGCAAATATTTGGAGAAAAAAGGTTTGTGGACGGAAGAAGATACAAACCGCGTGAAAGAAGAAGCAAAAGCAACGGTTAACGAGCACATCAAAAAAGCTGAATCGGTTGAAAAAATGACTGTAGCAGGCTTGATCGATAGCATGTTTGAAACAACACCGCAGCACTTGGAAGCTCAAAAGGCTGATTTTCAATAGTAGAGGAGGAACAGACGATCATGGCTCAAATGAATATGTTGGAAGCAATTCGCGATGCGATGCGCGTAGAACTTAAACGTGACTCAAACGTTGTCATCTTCGGTGAGGACGTAGGTAAAGTCGGCGGAGTATTCCGTGTGACAGAAGGTTTGCAAGAAGAGTTTGGCGAAGATCGCGTATTCGATACGCCGCTTGCCGAGTCTGCACTTGCAGGTATGGCAGTAGGGATGGGCTTGCAAGGCTTCCGTCCAATCGCAGAAATTCAATTTGTAGGCTTTATATATGAAGCACTTGACCAAATGTTTGTCCAAGCTGCACGTATGCGTTACCGCTCCGGCGGCCGCTACAACTCGCCAATCGTATTCCGTACGCCTTTCGGCGGCGGCGTAAAAGCGGCAGAGCTGCACACGGATTCGCTAGAAGGTCTTGCGATTCAAACACCGGGAATCAAGGTAGTCATTCCTTCGAACCCTTACGATGCAAAAGGCCTGATGATTTCGGCAATTCGCGATAATGATCCTGTTTTCTTCATGGAGCATTTAAATTTGTATCGTGCGTTTAAAGCTGACGTTCCTGAAGGAGAATATACCGTTGAGATCGGTAAAGCGAACGTAGTTCGCGAGGGTAGTGACGTTACAATCATTACTTATGGCCTTATGGTTCATACAGCAGTGAAAGCAGCGGAAGAGCTTGAGAAAACAGGAGTAAAAGCGGAGGTAATTGATCTTCGTACGCTTGTTCCGCTTGATATCGATACTATCGTTGCTTCGATCAAAAAAACAAACCGCGCGATCGTCGTTCAAGAAGCACAAAAAACATCCGGCGCAGCGGCGGAAGTAATCGCTCAAATCAATGAAAATGCAATTCTTCACTTGGAAGCTCCAGTACTACGCGTAGCTGGACCGGATACCGTTTATCCGTTTGCTCTTGTTGAGGATGCGTGGCTTCCTTCGGTAGCTCGTATCTCTGCAGCGGTTCAAAAAGTTCTGAACTTTTAAAGGAGGTTACTAGCGGTGGCTAAATTCGAATATCGTTTCCCGGAGCTTGGCGAAGGTTTGCACGAAGGCGAAATCATTAAAGTGCATATCAAAGTCGGCGATACGGTTACAGATGATGACATTATTATGGAAGTTCAAAACGACAAAGCGATCGTTGAAGTACCTTGCCCAGTAAACGGTAAAGTGCTTGAAGTGCTTGTAAAAGACGGTCAAGTCTGCCACGTTGGCGAAATCGTGGCTTTGATTGATGCAGAAGGCGAGTTGCCTGAGCAAGCAGCACCAGCAGCTGAGGCTCCTAAAGCAGAAGCTCCTGCAGCAGCACCAGCAGTTGAAGCTCCTAAGGCAGAAGCGCCTGAAGCAGCTCCAGCGGCAGCCCCTAAAGCAGCTGGCGGTCTTGTGCTTGCAACGCCAAGTATTCGCAAGTTTGCGCGCGAGAAGGGTGTAGACCTGACTCAAGTCGGCGGAACTGGCAAGAATGGCCGCATTACCCGCGAAGATGTTAACGGCTTTGGCGGCGCTCCTGCAGCTGTTACTGCGGATGTAGCTCCGGCAGTTGAACAATCGAGTAATGCTGAAGTTGCGCCAAAAGGTGCAGGCGATGCTAAATCAGCGCCAACCGTTTCCGGATCGGTTTACCGTCCAGAAGAGCGCGTACCGTTCAAAGGTATTCGTAAAATTATTGCCAACGCGATGTCCAAATCGGTGTACACGGCTCCTCACGTAACCATTATGGACGAAGTTGACGTAACGGAACTTGTCGCTCTTCGTGCTAAATATAAACCTTATGCAGAGAAAAAAGGCTCCAAGCTTACTTACTTGCCGTTCATCGTGAAAGCTCTCGTGGCTGCTTGCCGTGAGTTCCCGATCTTGAACTCGACGCTTGATGAAGCTAACCAAGAAATCGTATTACGCAAATATTACAATATCGGTATCGCAACCGATACAGATAACGGTCTAATCGTGCCTGTAATCGAAGATGCAGACCGTAAAAACTTGTTCAAAATCGCGGATTCGATTCGTGATCTAGCTGCTCGCGGCCGCGACGGCAAACTTGCTGCCAACGAATTGAAAGGCAGCACGATCTCTATTTCGAACATTGGTTCGGCTGGCGGTATGTTCTTCACTCCAGTTATCAATTTCCCTGAGGTTGCTATTCTGGGTACGGGCAGAATTACGGAAAAAGCGATTGTTCGCAACGGTGAAATCGTTGCTGCTCCTGTAATGGCTCTTTCCCTTAGCTTTGACCACCGTCTAATCGACGGCGCAACAGCACAAAACTTTATGAATTACATCAAAACACTTCTGGGCCAACCAGAATTGTTCATAATGGAGGTATAAGACATGGTCGTAGGTGATGCTTCCCTTGACATTGACACTCTAGTCATTGGTGCGGGTCCAGGCGGTTATGTAGCAGCAATCCGTGCTGCTCAGCTTGGTCAGAACGTACTTATCGTGGATAAAGAATATGTGGGCGGCGTATGCTTGAACGTGGGCTGTATTCCATCGAAAGCACTTATCTCTGCTTCCCATCAATATGAGTCAATCAGCCACGCTTCTGCTTTCGGTATCGAAGTAGGCGAAGCGAAAGTTGACTTTACTAAAGTACAAGAGTTTAAAGCAGGTATCGTCAAGAAATTGACTGGCGGCGTTGCTTCTCTTTTGAAAGCAAACAAAGTCCAATATTTCCAAGGCGAAGTTATGTTTATTAACGAAAACGAAGCGCGTGTTTTCAACGATCAAGAAGCACCGCGTTACCGTTTTAAAAACTGCATTATTGCTACAGGTTCACGTCCTATTGAACTAAAAGCATTCCCTTACGGCGGCCGTATCGTTTCTTCTACTGGCGCATTGTCCTTGCCGGAAATTCCAAAAAGCCTTGTCGTAATCGGCGGCGGCTACATCGGAATCGAGCTTGGACAAATGTATTCCAAATTCGGCACTAAAGTAACCGTAATTGAAGGCTCGGATGCGATCTTGCCGGGCTTTGACAAAGATATGTCTTCAATCGTCGCGAAGAAACTGAAAAGCACAAATGTCGATATTATTACCGGCGCACAAGCAAAAGGCGCTGAGCAAACGGATAAAGACGTTACTGTAACTTATACAGTTGGCGATAAAGAAGAAAAAGTAACGGCAGATTATTTGCTTGTAACGGTAGGACGTCGTCCAAATACCGATGGCGAGCTTGGTCTTGACCTTATCAATGTTAAGCTGTCCGATCGCGGATTAGTTGAAGTTGATGAGCAGTGCCGTACGAACATCCCGCATATCTTCGCAATTGGCGACATCATTGCAGGACCTGCTCTTGCACACAAAGCAATGTATGAAGGCCGCGTTGCCGCTGAAGCCATTTCAGGTCAAGCTAGCGTGATTGACTATAAATGCGTACCAGCTGTTTGCTTCTCTGATCCGGAATGCGCAAGCGTCGGTCTAAGCGAGAAAGAAGCGAAAGACAATGGTCACAACGTTAAAGTCGGCAAATTCCCGTTCGCAATCAATGGACGCGCAATGTCACTTAATGCTAACGAAGGCTTTGTTAAGCTCGTATCCGATGCAGAGTCCGGCCTTGTACTCGGCGCGCAAATTATCGGTCTTGAAGCTTCCAATATGATCGCTGAGCTTGCTTTGGCAATCGAAATGGGTGCAACACTTGAGGATATCGCGCTTACGATTCATGCGCATCCTACGCTTGGTGAGATCGTACTTGACGCTGCTGAAGTTGCGTTAGGCCACCCTATTCATACTTTCATAAAATAATCGGAATTATCGCTGTTCATCAGCGCACACAAAGAGGTCACGCGGCTCCCCAGCCGACGGGGCCTCTTTGTGCTTCATGAGCATCCAATCCAACATAAAGGGGTAAATTGACACATGGAAGAAACGGCGAAACCGGCAAGCGAATCTAGAACGATTATGACACAGCTTATATTTCCACTGGATACAAACCCTTACGAGACGATGTTTGGCGGCAAGGTAATGGAGTATATGGATAAAGTTGCTGCCATTGCAGCCATGCGTCATGCCCGTATGCAGGCCGTTACCGCTTCTACGGACAGCCTTGATTTTTTGGCTCCGATTCGTGTAGGCGAGGTCATTGAGGTTGAAGCATTTGTTACCTGGACTAATCGCAGTTCAATGGAAGTATATGTGTCTGTTATATCTGAAAATTTGTTCAGTGGTCTTCGGAAAACGACCGTTACCGCCTTTTTTACTTTTGTTGGATTAGATGAAAACGGCAAACCGGCTCTTGTACCAACCGTTGTTCCGGTAACCGACGAGGAAAAGAAGCTGCATGCATCTGCACCTGAGCGATATGCACTTCGGAAGAAACGAAAGCAGGACAGACAACGCGGATAATGTTATAATTAATTGTTATTTTTACGATTTTTGTTTCATGATTGGAGTGTGATATCCGGATGAGTAGAAGCGAGCATACCTATCTGCAATTGTTAAAATATGTTTTAGAGCAAGGAACAAAGAAGGAAGATCGCACAGGTACGGGGACAATCTCTACCTTTGGTTATCAAATGCGATTTGATCTGAGCGAGGGTTTCCCATTGCTCACGACAAAACGTGTTCCTTTTCGCCTTATTGCCAGTGAGCTAATCTGGTTTATTCAAGGAGATACGAATATTCGTTATCTGCTTCAACACAATAATAATATTTGGAATGAATGGGCATTTAAGAGATGGATCGAAAGCGATGCATATACGGGCCCCGACATGACGAACTTTGGTTTGCGGGCGCAATCCGATGCCAATTTTGCAGCCGAGTATGATCAGCAAATGGAATTGTTTAAACAGCGAGTACTGTCAGATGATCAATTTGCAGAGGAATTTGGAGAACTTGGCAATGTTTACGGCAAGCAGTGGAGGGCGTGGAAGACCTCTCAAGGCGAAACGATCGATCAGCTAAAAGATGTCATCCAGACGATAAAGAAAAACCCGGATTCGAGAAGGCTGATCGTCTCTGCTTGGAATCCGGAGGACGTGCCAAGCAATATGGCTCTACCTCCATGCCATACGATGTTTCAGTTTTACGTGACGGACGGAAAGCTGTCCTGTCAGCTCTACCAGCGCAGTGCGGATATCTTTCTCGGCATTCCGTTTAATATTGCGAGCTATGCGCTGCTAACACAMATGATTGCTCATGAATGCGGCCTAGAAGCAGGTGACTTTATCCATACGCTCGGAGACGCACATATCTATACAAATCATTTGGAACAGATCGATATGCAGCTTAACCGGGAGCCAAAGGCATTGCCTAAGCTCAATCTGAACGCCGATAAAACATCGATCTTTGATTTTACGGTGGAGGATTTGAGTATTGAGGGCTACGAGCCGCATCCAGCCATTAAAGCGCCAGTTGCCGTTTAAAGCAAAGACAAGTCTATAGATAGAAAGGTGCAGATGAGGATGGCTGTCACACTAATTGCAGCAATGGATCGAAACCGTACAATTGGCATCGGTAACAAACTTCCCTGGCGCCTGCCAGCGGAAATGGCATTTTTCACGAAATCTACATTAGGGAAAACCGTGTTGATGGGGCGGAAGACATTTGAATCGCTCCCTAAGCCGCTGAAAGATCGCCTGAATGTCGTTTTGACGCGCCAAAACGATTTTCACCCAGAGGGTTGTGAAATTGTCCATTCGGTTGAGGAAGCACTTGAGCGATATAATGGAAATGAGCTGATTGTGATTGGCGGGGCTGATATTTACGTTCAATTCCTTCCGTTTGCGGATAAGATATTGCTCACGGAAGTAAATGTCGAAATCGAGGGCGGGGATGCGTTTTTTCCAGCATTCTCAGAAACGGAATGGAATAAAGTGGAAAGCGAAGCTCGGGACAGCGACGAAAAGAATAAGTATTCCTTTACGTTTCAGACGTATATCCGGCAATCCTAGTTGCCTTTGGGGCTAAAAGCGAACATTTGACGAACGATATGTCATAAAGTGCAAATGATTGTACGGATAATCCATTAACGATTTTAGCACTTGAATGCTAGGATGTTGTAAAATAGTAAACGAGTGCTTTTGACAAAATATTCGTTTTTGAGAAAGTTTGTTATTGAATATTTGGCTGATTCCCGATATAGTTTGAAGAGAATTGAAACATAGGTTAACGGGAAATATGGATGGAGGAAATGCGATCATGTCTACACCTACTGGTTTTATGGAATATCAACGCGAACTGCCGGCCGATCGCGACCCGCTGGAGCGTATCAAGGACTGGCAAGAGTTTCATAAGCATTTTTCGGATGAACAGCTAAAGACGCAGGGAGCTCGCTGCATGGACTGTGGTACGCCATATTGCCATACAGGAATCGAACTTGCAGGCTCTGTTTCGGGTTGTCCAGTAAACAATCTGATTCCGGAGTGGAATAACTTGATTTATCGCGGGTTGTGGCGCGAAGCGCTTGACCGTCTGCATAAAACGAATAACTTCCCGGAATTCACAGGGCGCGTTTGTCCGGCTCCATGTGAGGGATCTTGTACGGTTGGATTGATTGGCGATGCGGTTACTATCAAAACCATTGAACAAGCGATCATTGATCGTGGATTTGATGAGGGCTGGGTCGTTCCGCAGCCGCCGAAAGTACGTACAGGCAAACGTATAGCTGTCGTAGGTTCTGGACCTGCAGGTATGGCAACGGCTGCCCAGCTTAACAAAGCAGGTCATACCGTAACCGTCTATGAACGCGCAGACCGCATCGGCGGGTTGCTCACTTACGGAATTCCAACAATGAAGCTGGAGAAGCATGTGGTTCAGCGCCGTGTTGATTTGATGACTGCAGAAGGCGTTGAGTTTGTAACCAATACGGAAATCGGCAAAGATATTACGGCTAACGAGCTTGTTGAAAACTTTGATGCTGTTGTACTTTGCGGCGGTTCTACAAGAGCGCGCGACGTTGAAATGGAAGGCCGCGATTTGAACGGCGTTCACATGGCGATGGATTATCTCAATGGCACAATTAAGAGCTACCTTGATTCCAATCTTGAGGATGGGAACTATATTTCCGCAAAAGACAAGGACGTTATCGTTATTGGCGGCGGCGACACGGGTACAGACTGCGTAGCAACTGCTTTGCGCCATGGCTGTAAGTCGGTTACGCAATTCGGTACGCATGCCAAAGCTCCGCTGGAGCGTGATAGCCTAAACAATCCTTGGCCGCAATTCCCGAATGTTTACACGCTTGATTATGCTCAAGAAGAAGCGAAAGCACTATTTGGCGAAGATCCTCGGGCATTCTCCGTATTGACTAAGAAATTTGTCGGTGATGGAAACGGAAACCTGAAAGAACTTCATACCGTTCAAATTGAACGCACAGTTGATGAAACTGGTCGTAAAATATATAGCGAAATTCCAGGAACAGAAAAAGTATGGCCTGCAGATCTCGTATTCATCGCAGTAGGCTTTGAAGGACCGGAAACGACGCTGATCGAACAACTTGGCCTTGCGCAGGACAAACGTACTAATGTAAAAGCAAGATATGGGAAATATACGACAAATGTCGATAAAGTATTTGCTGCAGGCGATATGCGCCGCGGACAAAGCTTAGTTGTATGGGCAATTAACGAGGGCCGCGAAGCAGCTCGTGAGGTAGACAAGTATTTGATGGGAACTTCGATGCTTCCTTAATGGATGATTTAGAAGTCGGCAAGAGTAGCTTAATAAGCAAGAAGAGAAGCGCCTTCGGGCGCTTTTCTTGATATATATGAATTCAAACGTAATCACATTAATAATGTGATTATATCTACGCTAAACGACTGCTTATGCGACAGAGAACGGCGGCATAAGCAGTCGTTTACGCCGCTGAGTGTCTTATGATAAGTTCAGAATGGTGGGGTTGTCCTATGATTAAATATGGATTAGATCGAATAACAGAGCTTAAGTTCCGCTCCTTTCTGCCCATTATCGAGAAAAGAGATGAACAATGGGTCGACATTATGCTGCGATTTGAACTGGAACCAGAGACAGAAGTCCCGGATGATCTGATCGATTTTACGGCACTTGTGATCTGTACGATAGATGGGACGATTGCACAAATGGTACCGCATGATGAAGGCTGCGACTGCGAATATCAATTCACGTTTAGTGAGAAGGAGCAAATCTCTGCTTTTATTTTGCAGCCGGATGTGCAAGAAAAGATTAGAAAACTAAGCTCACCGTTTTAAGGAAGTTTGTGGTAAAATCGGTTTGAGATGACGCGAAGGGGCGATTCGTCATGCCAGCCGATGAAGCATACGTTCTGTCACCGACAGACGTTCGGAACATTAGAAGCTACGTTCAGCATAAATATGCTGCGATGCCGCAGGATAAGCGCGCGGAAATCGTAGCGGATGCAGTCAAACGAATCATATATAAGCAATTGCCGAATTTCGAGAGCAGCATAAAGCGTACCGTCACGGAAATGTTGATAAAGACTGTTGTGTTGGAAAAACAAGGGCCCGTAAGAGCCGAAGATATTTTTCAGGCTTGTTTAGCTCTCGATCGAACAGATTCTACAATCTATGAGCCTCTTCATGACTGGATTGAGAAACAGCTTCATGTAAGCTGTCTGAGGCCCCTCATGCAGCGTATATTGGACGAGCTGTCTTTGACCTTGGAGCAATCGGGTACTGCTGTGAAAACTGCTGAGAATGGCATTTTGGCGCTGCTAAGAGGGAAACTTATTGCTGAGGGTGTTGCGCTTGGAAGCACGGATGCAATTTCGGTTCATGCTGAGATCATTTCGCTCCCGCGATTAAATTGGCGAAATCACTTATCGAGAAAAACAAGCTGGCGTTCGTATATTTACAGCACTCTTTGTTTGTTTATAATCGCGGCAAGCTTGTTGTATGGCTGGTCATTAAGCAAGCCGTCGCTCTATAAGCTTCAGCCGCCGGTTGCGATGAAGCCTGCTGAACCGCTTGCCGTTTCTTTGAACGGTCTTCCTGCCGAGCTGCGTTACCATGACATTGATGGTAAACGTTTGACGCAATTTTTGGAGTCCAAATCGTCAGTTTTAGCGGAACAGCCGTATTTTGACGCCATCGTCACTGCTGCCCAGGCGTTCGACATTCATCCTGTTATTTTATTTGCCATTACGGGGCAGGAGCAGGGATTTGTACCTAAAACGAATAAGCAGCATAAACAAATCGCCAATAATCCTTTTAATGTTTTTCATAGCTGGCAGGAGTTTAATACCGATATTAAACAATCTTCAGAAATCGCAGCAAGAACCGTGTATAATCTAAGCAAGGATAGGCCGGCAGAGATAGACCCTTTCAAATGGATCAATCGTAAATATGCGGAGGATCCAAAGTGGTCAGACGGCGTACGTTCTATTTTCGCATCGATTATCAGCTATTTAGAAAACCCGCCAGGCCAATAATAGCGAGCTGCATGCATTCATAAAATGCCATTATTAAAAACCCAGATGGGATACAAGTCCATTTGGGTTTTATTTTTTTTCAGCGATTTCCATACTCTGATTAGGCAAAAAGGATTCCATTTTGAACCGGAAGTCTGTAAAATGTTAAAGTGGAAATCCAGTGCGGAGCTAGCTTAAGCCGAATATTGCTTGGGTTAATGGCTCGCTTGCGAAATGCTTAACGAAGGAGCGAATATCTTTTGAAGACATTAATCATTGCGGAAAAACCAGATATGGGGCGAAACATTGCAGCCGCAATCGATCCAAAAGCAAAAAATCACCGTTCCTACATAGAAGGCGAACACTACATTATCACATGGGCAATCGGTCATTTGATTGGACTGGCAGAGCCCGATGCTTACGATGACCGTTATAAGAAGTGGAATATAAATGATTTGCCTATTATTCCAACGCAGTTCAAGCTTGTACCAAATAAAAAAACAATCGATCAGCTCAAGGTCATAGGAGATCTTGCAAAGCGAAGCAATCTGCTCGTAAACTCCTGTGACGCCGGGCGCGAGGGGCAATATATTTTTTCATTGATTCAGCGTCATTTAAAGCTTAACCAGCCGGTAAAACGGTTATGGATATCAGATTTAACGCCAGAGACCATCCGCAAGGGCTTTGAGGAGCTGAAGGAAGGGGCCGAATACGAGAATTTAACGCGGGCTGCTACGGCAAGAAGCGAAGCGGATTGGCTGATTGGGATGAATGGTTCCCGGGCATTTACGACCAAGCACAATGTGCTGCTCTCTGTGGGCCGTGTGCAGACGCCAGTTTTAGCGCTTATCTATGACCGACAGAAGCAGATTGAGGCGTTCTCGTCCTTGAAGTTTTTTGAGCTGGAGGGACATTTCTCCCAAATGGAGATGACCTACAAAGGCATGTGGCAGGGAGAGCGGGCGACCGATCAAGAGAAGGTAGAAGCGATCGCTGCCAAGGTCAAGGGGAAGCAGGGAAGGATTGCTTCCTACGAGGTGAAAGAGACGAAGGAGTATCCCTTCAAGCTTTATGATCTTACGCTATTGCAACGGGAAGCTAACGGTAAGTATGCTTTTTCTGCGAAAAAGACACTAGACACCGCGCAGGCGCTTTATGAGAAGCATAAAGTTATTTCGTATCCGAGAACGAATTCAAACTATGTTACGGAGCAAAACATACCAGAGATGCACAAGACGCTGAATGCCCTTCAAGGCACGGTTTACGATGATCTTGTAAAAGGAGCAAATCGGAGCCTTGTGCATAAGGGGAACAAATTTATTTGCAACCCGACAAAGGTAGAAGACCATCATGCAATTTTGCCGACAAACCGTAAGGCGAACGGACTAAGTCCCGACGAGCAGAAGCTGTATGATTTAATTGTACGGCGATTTCTGTCGCAGTTTTATCCGCCGGCTGAATATAAAGTGCACACGGTGCTTACCGAGGTGGAAAACGAAAATTTCAAGACAACGGTTAAGGAGCTTTTGAGCTTAGGCTGGAAGGTTATTTATGCCGATCAGAAGAAAGAAAAAGCGAAGTCGACAGCTAAAAGCAAGGAAAAAGACGATGCAGAAGAGGAAGAAATTGAAGTAAATGAGCCTTTCTCGATCAATGCAGAAGAGAGTATTGTATGCTCAGATGCTATTGTGAAAGAGAAGGATACGCAGCCTCCAAAGCATTACACGGAAGGAACACTGCTGAAAGCGATGGAAAGCGCAGGCAAGCAGATTGAGGACGAGGATGTACGCGATGCGATGAAGGATTCGGGATTAGGCACTCCTGCTACGCGCGCTGCAACGATTGAAAGGCTGAAAAACGTTGGCTATGTCGAAATGCAGGGCAAGAAGATTCAAGTCACGCAAAAAGGCAGGACAGCCATCGAGCTTATTCGCGGGGCAGGCATCGACTTGCTTACCTCGCCGGAAATGACGGGGCTTTGGGAGAGACGTTTAAACGAAATATCGAGAGGCACTGCTTCTGACGGACAATTTATGGAAAACGTGAAGAAATTCGCGACCATGATCGTAGACAAGGTACGGATTCAGTCCCGCGCGGCAAAAACATCGTTTGAAAGCGATCCGGCTGCTGCAAGCAAAGGATCGTCTGGCAAGCCTGCTGCAGCAGCACGGACTCGTTCCGCGAAGCCGAAGGCTTCAGGATCAACAAAGAAAAGCGCGGCAGCGGCTGCAACAGCAACAGCAACAGGCAGCATGGCTACGATTGCTGCTTGTCCGCGACCTGGCTGCGGCGGATCGATTTTCATGGGTCGGAAGGGCTATGGCTGCTCGCATTACAAAGAAGGCTGTAAATTCGTTATCTGGAAGGAAAGCTACGGACGGAGCTTAACGGATTCACAGGTCAAGGCTTTAGTAGAGAAGGGAAAGACTACGAAGCTCAAGCTTGAATTAGCAGATGGGACGCCAAGTGAGGGCAGAATCGTAATTAGAAATATAGATACTGGCGAGTTGGCGGTTGAGCAGTAGAGAGCAGTGAAAATGTATAACAAAGACCCGAATTCGTCTCATGCACCATGAGACGAATTCGGGTCTTTTCGTTAAAATGCTTAAATTATCGGTTAACGTAACCATGTATCGCGTCGGGTACATCCTTAAGATGATCGAGAGTTAAAAAAGCGCCCTTAGGTTCCACGTCAATTTGAATAACGTTATATTCCCATTCGGATACCGCTCTCATATGAATGGCATGGATACCTGCTGTTAACGCAGGCACAACATCCGTTCGAATGGAGTTGCCGACCATCCAGGTGCTGTTTCGGTCAAAGACTCCAGTAGAGAGAATCGTCTCCAACGCGTCACTATTCTTAAGACGTCGGATGTAGATGCGCGACTCAAAATAACGCTCTAAATTCAATTTCTCAATCTTCCTGCGCTGAATCGGCAGCTCGCCACCGGTATACAAATGAAGCTCATGACCGGCTTCTGCAAGAGAGAAAAGAGTTTGTTCCATATTGGGATAAGGCTCGGTATCATGCTCATAAACGCTAAGACCAAGCTTCCATAAAAAATTTTCTTCATTTGTTGAACGCTTTCGGCCCGTCAAATGAGAGAAGTGAATGTAAGTATCCACAAACGATTGGGGGAAATGCTCGCTCTTAAAGCCGAAAACAGCAACACCCGCAATGTCGATCTCCATTTGCTTGTCTCGAATGGCTTGGACAGACACTTGAGAAGAGCTGCCGAACCAAGTTGACATCGCGTCAATAAACTGATCGATGACCAAGTAAAAGTATTTGTTGCAGTGTATTAGGGTATCGTCGAGGTCAAACATAATTTGTTGTTTCATATATGCGATCTCCTTTGCGGAACTTGAAACTGTATGATCAATCTACCGCAATTGGAGGGGGTGAGTCAATGTAAGCGGATAGGTTCAACAACTTTTACATAGTTATCCAGAAAAAATGGCATCATAAACAGCGGAGGTGATTGATTTGGTAATTAATAAGATTAATAAAAACGATAGTCGTCAAAACCATGCTGGCTTACGTGGACAGTCAGGAAAGCTAAAAACAGACAAGTTCGCGAAACGCCCGTCGAGTCTAAACGGAATTAATAAGCAGCTTCCATAGAAATCGTTGAAGATACGGAAAGGAGAGCGTGAATGGTTCCAGCTCTCCTCCTACGTATATTTAAGCATATTTAAGCTGTGAAGCCCGTAATTGATTTTTAATAAAAGCAATTCGCCTGCGAACGTAAAAGTCCTTGCATGCGCCCTTCAAATCCTTGGGAGTGATCACCTCCTCTGCAACATTATCAATGATAATAAGCCGTCCATCGGCATAAAACTTAAAGGTTAAGTCACGTCCAGGACGTTCATTCTCTACATAACGGAAATTTTCGCAGATGTTATTCATGGTGATCAGGCCTCCTTCAAAATGTTGAATTCGATGATCAATAGAACGTTTGTTCTTGTTTTTTATTATACCAAACATTTGTTCGTATGGAAACTGTTTTTTGTTTAACGTAAACTAGATTCATAGAAGCAGTTGCTACAAACAGAAGGAGCGCGGAAAATGATCAGAATAAAGAACCTATCCAGACGTATTCCCGGCGGGCCGAAGGTACTCGATGATATTAGCTTTGAGGCATATCCCGGAGATTTTATTGCGATAAAAGGAGATAGCGGAAGCGGAAAGTCTACCCTTCTTCGTTGTCTCGCGCTGCAAGAGAAATGGAGTGAGGGTTCCTATCAATTTGATGGCAAGGATATTTTTAAGCAGGGTATATCCGGCAAGCTAAAAGTGAAGCAAGAGGTTGCTTACGTGGAGGAAAAGCCTTTTCTATTTCCGAATAAGACGGGTCTCAAAAATGTGATCATCGGCTCTGTCTCGCAAACGCCTGCATGGCGCAGATGGACCGGTATGGTTCGGAACGATGATTACATGGGCGCCATGGATATGATAGAGAAGCGCGGGCTGCTCGAGAAAGCTCATCAGAAGGCAAGTACGTTAAGCGGCGGAGAACGGCAGCGTATGGCAATAGCTAGAGCGCTTGTTCATGGTGCGAAGGTAATAGCGGCAGACGAGCCGGTGTCCGGTCTCGATCCTCATACGGCCGATCAAGTTCTGAGTGATTTGAAAGCGCTGTGCAAAGAGCAGGGCGTAATCGTCATTGCGGTCATGCACCAAGGCGATTGGGCGGAACGTTTCGCGGATCGCATACTCGGCTTAAAAAAAGGCAAGCTTGTACTTGATGTCAGCGGCAGAAGACTCACAGAACGCGAGAAGGCACTGCTGTGAGTGATATCGAACTCCGCATCATCGCAGAAGACGAGCTTGAAGCAGCTATCGCGCTTGAGCAGCGCTGTTATTCCCCTGAAGCGGCAGCAACCTGGGCTGGCTTTCAATATCGATATGCTAATTATCGCCCTTTTTTCTTGTCAGCATGGATTGGCCGGCAATTAGTGGGTATCACAAACGGCATTCGAACGTCTCAATCTGCTTGCGGAGATGAGATGAAAGGGAATCAAACGAGTATTCTAAATGGAATGAATTTTTGTGTCCTAACGGTGGCGGTAGACGAAGAGCATCGCAGGAAGGGGATCGGAGCGTTACTGCTGCGCAAGCTTATTGCACAATGTGAGGCTTCCGACATCGAAAATGTTATTTTAATGTGCGAGGAGCATCTAATCCCGTTCTATGAAGCAGAGCAGTTTGAGCTTCGAGGCATTTCAGCCTCGAAGCATGGCGGAATAACTTGGTATGAGATGAGCCGTTCGCTGCATACAATTGAGCATCTTACCGAATAGGAAGGTGTCTTCAACATGCCATTTCAATCGCCAGTCGTCGTACAAACTGCCAAGACTCATTTTCCAAAGGCAGATTTGTCATTGCCGTACATAAGCGGAGGGAAAAGCGAAGCCGCGGATAACAAAATAAACCACACGATTCACAAAATCGTACAGCAATTGGTTCACAATCAAGGCTCCTTAGACGATCCGAGGGCACAAATGATTGGTTATTTTGAACAAAAGAATAATCAAAAGGACTACCTTAGTTTATCATTGTTCAATTATGCTTTTACGGGCGGGGCTCATGGCTTGACTCTGCAGGAATCACTGACCTTTAAACAGTCGACAGGCCAAACATATACGCTCGCACAACTCTTTAAACCGGGTGCGGACTATGTGGGTCGAATAAGCGCAATTGTAAGCGCACAAATCAAGGCAAGAAATATTGATACGCTAGAGCCTTTCAAAGAGATCCGGCCAGACCAAGACTATTATGTGGCCGATCGTTCGCTCGTTGTTTACTTTCAGCTTTATGAGCTGGCAGCGTATGTCTTTGGTTTTGTGTATTTTCCGATTTCTGTCTACGAGCTTCAAGATATCATTAATGAGGACGGTCCTCTGGGAGCGATGCTTGTTAACGATTGATGCTTTATAAGCATATTTTGCTAAGCTGCATAACAGACGCAAGGCTTTCAAGGAGACCATGAATTGACGAATTTTTTCATCCTTTTCGCAGCAGTATTGATTGTTGTTTTATCGTTTGTCTTCAACCATCCGCGTAAATTAGAAAAGGAGCAGGGCAGCTTGAAGAATATTCCCGCCATTCAGCCTTCCGTTGCAATTTCATCACAGTCGATCCATTCAATACCAGCCCGCGCAGGCATGGAATCCAGTGGTTTTCATGGAAATGAGCAAAAAACACCGTCTTTCAAAAAACATAATCTATTAATCGTGGATGACCAGTATGCGATTCGGATGATGTTGTCGGAATTATTTATTGCGCAGGGAATGGTTGTTTTTGAAGCAGCTAATGGCGACGCCGCATTAGAAATATGCAGGAACCAAGTGCTCGATTGTATTTTGCTGGATTTGAAACTGCCAGATATGGATGGCATTGAAATTTTAAGGGAGATAAGATCGCTCACGGTAGACGTTCCGGTCGTTCTGCTTACCGCGTATGCTGCACCTGAAAAGATGGAAGATGCTTTAACTTTAGGAATTAGTCACTGCTTTACGAAGCCTTTTGATATCATTGAACTGCGAGTGGAAATTATGCGTATTATCAATAACCATCACTCCCAAGCTGATGAATAGAATTTTGGTTTAATACCGATGCCTTCCATTGTATTCGATGGAAGGTTTTTTCTTATATGCAATTAGCGTGCTGCAGATTATTTTGATTTCCGTTTTGATTATCGAACTTCGATATCGTTTTTTATTTTGCAAGCATGCAGAGAAGGAGCCTTCGATAACCAACGGCGGTTAACCGAATGGAAACAAGTTTTCGTAGCAGTGATATCCGGAAATGAACGCGGGAAATAAAGAGAATAAATTGTAGGAAATATTCGGACAATTGCAAAAACATTTCCCGGGGAAACGCAATAAGCTACATAAAAGAGAGCTTTTCGACAGCGTGAAGCGGTTGGCGTGGAGAAGTTGTCGAAAGTGTTTTCGGATATTATTTAATGAAATTAATAATTAATGTGGTTATATCTCTTTGCCAACATCTCCCTGTGAAGATTATAATAGTTTGATAAGAAAATCGCTTAGGAGGAAAGAGGAGAATGACGCAACTCACGGGGAGAGCCAGACTCATTTCGCTCAACGTTGGCGAGCCGGCAGCCATCGCACACGGCTCTAAGGAAATATTATCCGGCATTTTCAAAAAACCTTCATCCGTATCGCATCAACTAACCTTAACAGGGCTTCAAGGCGATGGCCAAGGAGACACGGTTAATCATGGCGGTCCGGATAAGGCCGTGTGTGTTTATTTCGAGCAAAGGTATCCTTACTGGCGGGAACAGCTTGGTCGTTCATTTGAATATGGCGCGTTTGGAGAAAATTTCACTTTGTCCGATTGGACAGAGGATGATTTATGTATTGGCGACATCATTCAATGCGGTGAGGTCATCCTTCAGGTCAGTCAACCAAGGCAGCCTTGCTTTAAGCTCGGGTTAAGACATAACCTTCCGGACTTGCCGGTTCATGTCCAGAAGAAAGGTTATACGGGTTTTTATTTCCGTGTCATCAAAGAAGGCAGCATCTCGGCAGGATCAGAGTTTGCGGTTACGCATATGCATCCTGCACGCAAAACCATATCAGAAGCCAACCGCATCATGTATAAAGACAAAGAAGATCTTGACGGCATCCGAGCATTGCTGGAGGTTAAGGAGTTGGCGTCGAGCTGGCAGGAACAGCTTGGCGGTCGACTGACAAGATTGCTCAAGGATAATCAAGGGGGATAAACGGTTTGACTGTCAGCATAGATTTTTCATCCTATTTAAATGAATATGAATTTTCTGGTCCTTGTCTCATCGAGAATCTGGAAAGCGGGATGAATAATACGACCCGGATTATTTCCTCGGGCGATAAACGATTTGTCCTGCGTATTTACAATAACCACAAGGATACCGAGATTGTAAGGCTTGAGCAGGAGATTCTATCCGCTCTTCTTCAGGAGGAGCTTCCCTTTCAAGTTCCGATTCCAGTTCAAAATAAACGGGGAGATACGATAACCATTGCGAGTGACGGCACGCTGTCTTCATTATTTCATTATATAGATGGTGAGCGTCCTACTTCGTCCAAACCTGCTCACGTTTACGCATTAGGCGCTATAGCAGCGAAACTAACTCGGGCATTAGCTTTGATCCGGCCCGATCGCAAGGCGCAATATAGTCCTTATTACATGCTAGAGGAGACGTACGCGTCAATGAATGGTAATACATTCTTGGCAATGGCAGACCGTTCCGAGGCGCTTACCGCTAGGAAGCCCGGTTTCTTGGCACTTCAAGAGGAGCGTCAAAGATTAATAGAAGGATGCGCAGAGCTCGAGCAGTGGCCGAAGCAATGGATACATGGGGATCTTGTTTTCAATAATACGGTGTCACAGGATGATCTGATCATTGGCGTGCTTGATTTTGAATTCGCGACAATGGATGTAAGAGCTATGGAGCTTGCGGTTATTGCTGTAGATTTAATAAAGCCTAATAACGACGCATTGCATGAAAAAGTGGGGCATTTGCTTAAAGGCTTTCAGGATACGAATCCGCTAACGGAACAGGAACTAAAGAAATTGCCCTTATTAATGAAATTAAGATTGCTCGATGTTGCCTTGCATTTCGCTGTGCGCTTAAGGGATCAGCTTGATCATCAGGATGTTCTTTGCGAAATTATCGATCAATCAGCATTTGGCTGCAAATGGATTAACGAACATTGGGAGGATGAGAGGGTATGAGTTTAGCCAAAGCGTTAGGATACGATGAAGGAGAAAAGCTGCTTCTTATAAACGCCGACGATTTTGGATTATGTCATTCTGTTAATACCGGCATCGAGCAGCTCTTGCTTGAGCAAACGGTCAGCTCGGCAACATTAATGATGCCTTGCGGCTGGGCACGGGAAGCTGCGCTTTGGAGTGCACGTCATCCGCAAATTGACGTAGGCGTTCACTTTACGCTTACGAGCGAATGGGATCTTTACCGCTGGGGTCCGGTTAATCGTAAAGGAAAAACCGATTCTCTGGTCACGAGTGAAAACTATTTCCCTAAGGACAGCAAATCCGTTGAACAGCAAGCCGATCCGGACCAAGTGAAAGAAGAGCTAATTGCTCAAATCGAAATGGCAATAGCGCTGGGGATGAAGCCATCCCATGCCGATAATCATATGGGAAGCTTATATGGATTAGCGACTGGTCGCCATTTCTTGCCCATTGTTCTAGATGTATGCGCTTCCTACGGCTTGCCATTTCGTCTACCGCGATATTTGCTCCAGGAAAATGGACAAATCGCGCCTCCAGAGCTTGCGGAGCAAGCGAAGCAGCTGGCACAGCTGGCAGATTCGAAGGGAGTCGTCATCTTGGATTATTTGGTTGGACTGCCTTTTCAGCTGCAGGACGGAGAAGACTTCCAATCTTTAAAAGCAAACATGCAGCAGCTGTTAAAAAGTCTTCATCCGGGCGTGACAGAGCTCATCATCCATCCTTCTCTCGTAACGGATGAGCTGAATGCCTTTCACGGGCAGCCGCTTAAACGTGGGATGGAGCTGGAGCTGTTTCGTGATCTGGAAATGAAGAAGACCCTACAGGAAGAAGGCATACGGATGATCCGTTGGCGCGAGCTTCAGAAGCTGCAGCGCGATCGAACTGGATTTATAACCTAACAGAGGAGCTGACTTATGTCTTTTCAAGTAATCAAGCAGTTAGCAGAGCAAGTGAAAACGAATATTGGCCGCGTCATCGTCGGTAAAGAGGAAGTCGTCGATTTATTGCTTATCGGACTTATTACATCCGGTCATGTGCTGTTAGAAGATGTACCTGGCACAGGCAAGACATTGCTTGCAAAATCACTTTCTAAGTCGCTTGATTTAACTTTTAGACGCATTCAATTTACGCCGGATTTACTGCCTTCCGATTTGAGCGGCATTCATTTCTATAATCAAAAGTTAAGCGAGTTTGAATTCCGCGCGGGTCCGTTATTCACAAATTTATTGCTTGCCGATGAGATCAATCGCGCGACTCCGCGCACGCAGTCCAGCCTACTTGAATGTATGGAAGAGCGCCAGATCAGCATAGATGGGGAAACGAAGCAGCTTGCGCGTCCCTTTATGGTCATTGCCACTCAAAATCCCGTGGAGCACCAAGGCACCTTTCCACTGCCTGAAGCACAGCTTGATAGGTTCCTATTTAAAATTAAAATGGGATATCCCACTACAGAAGAGGGTTTGCAGCTCTTAAAGCGTTTTAAAGCCCATGATCCTTTATCCGAGCTTGAGCCTATTGCGGGAATCGACGTTATCCAGCAGGCACAACAAGCTTATACAGCCGTAAAGGTAACGGACGATGTTCTCCAATATTTATTGCAAATCGTTGAACAGACGCGTAAGCGTGAAGAGGTTTCAGTGGGTGTAAGCCCTCGGGGAAGTCAAGCGCTACTGCGTGCTTCTCAGGTTCATGCGATCCTTCGTGGTCGTGATTTTGTTACGCCAGATGATATTAAAGCGATGGCGAAGCCTGTGTTGGCGCATCGTTTAGCCATTCGCGGCATGCAGCGTACAGCTAACCAGGCGGATGCTATTATCGATGATATCATTCGTTTAACGGCCGTGCCTGCTGAAGCCGGCGTTTCGGTCCATTAGGCGGCTGAGCGATGATTTTATTCTGGTTTATCGTTGCCGCTGTTGCCATCTTGTCCGTGCAGAGCCGAGTGTTTCAGCGGTTCGTGCTGCGGCGCATCAAATATGAACGCCGCTTCACTTCTAAGACATGCTACAGCGGCGATCAAGTTGAGTTATTGGAGGAAATGGCCAATGCAAAGTGGCTGCCTGTCCCATGGCTAAGAGTAGAGTCCCAGCTGTCCACGCATTTGCACTTCCAGCAGCTGGACAATTTTTCAGTGAGCAGCGGGCAGCTTTATCAGAATCACAAAAGTTTCTTCAGCCTTGCACCTTATACGAAAATTACGCGAACTCATCGCATCACATGTGCAAAGCGCGGTTGGTATAAGCTTCAAACGGTAACTCTGACAGGCGGTGATTTGCTAGGTTTATCCAAAGCCTCTGAGCAAATTGCTCTGCATGGCGAGCTTCTCGTTTATCCTAAGCCTGCAGAGGTGCCTATCCATGAGCTGCCTTACCATAGCTGGCAAGGAGATCAGTCGGTAAAACGCTGGATTATCAACGATCCCTTTGTCATTGCAGGCGTTCGTGATTATCAAGCAGGTGACACCTTTAAGCAAATCAATTGGAAGGCAACAGCGAAGACGGGAAATCTTCAAGTCCATCAATTTGATTTTACGGCAGACCGCAGGCTGATGATTTATTTAAATGTGGATGATGCGGAAGGCATGTGGCGAAGCGTAACGGATCTCGCGCTGATTGAACGGGGGATCGAGTGGGCGGCAGGAGCAGCAGAGGCTGTAATCCAGCAGGGCATGGAGGTTGGTTTTGCTGCGAATATGCCCACAGCCGGCATGAAAGAAAGCGTTCATATTGAGCCGCGCGGGGGTCATGAACATTTGATCGGCTTATTCGAAGAGATGGCAAAGCTCGAAATCGAAAGAACGGAGCTTTTCCATCATTTGCTGGAACGAGAAGCGCAAAGCGGGTACAGCGAAAGAGATATTCTCATGATTACATCCTATTGGAACGATGAGTTAGAGCAGCAGGCTAATCAGCTTCGATATAACGGCAATGCCGTAGCGGTATGGACACTGACCGATAAAGCTTTAGCTAATCATGGCAAGGATGGACAAGCTTCGACAAACGCAAGCAGGGAAGAGGTGATTGCGTGAATAATCCGACGAAGCCATCCGTTTCGTTAAAAGATTTTGGACAAGCGATCATTGAATTGTTTTTTTATTTGCCAATCTTATTGATTGCTGCAGTTTATCTGCTGCCCTCGTCAGCCATTTGGTTATGGATTGCCACCTTGCCTTTCTGTTACTGGGGAGGCTCATTCGTCATTGCGAAATGGACGAGCATGCGATTAGGCGTAAAACTGCTTCTGGCCGCCGCGCTTGGAATATTACACAGTGTGCTATTGATTGGTGCCGGGGTTGGCATAGAGGCAATATGGATTATTGCAATTTGTGCATTTATTGCTGCACTTTCAGCTGCAAGAGGCATGTCCGCAAAGTCGCGGGGATGGTCTGTTACTTTTCCTAATACCCAAATGCTAATCGGAGTTATGCTTTATGTAGCGATGCAGCCTTTAAAGCTGATGGTGTTTAAAAAGTTAATTGATTATAACGGAGTCTTAATCGTTTGCGGCATTATTGCGGTTATTTTATTTTTCTTCTTTGCCAATGAACGGCATTTGAACAGCGAGACCGTTGACACGGGGAAAACATCCGCTACGCATACTTTTAAACGTCAAAATCGCATAATGATGGCTGTCATTGTTATTGTCATCAGCGTGATCGCATTGTTTCGTCAAATTCAGCAAATGATCGAGCGATTTTTTCATTCTATCGTGGAACGATTGATGAGCTGGCTCAGCCGACCAGAAGAAGTACAACCACCTGCAGAGGAGCTGCCAGATGCGGCTGAACCCCAGCTGCCTGCCGGAGAAGCGAAAGCTCCTTCGGAGTGGATGCTGCTGTTGGAGCAGATTCTAAAAATCATAGGTATCGTGCTTTTGATCGTTATCGTATGCGTTCTTCTTTATTTTCTTGCTAAAAAGCTGCTTCAATGGGGGAAGCTGATCGCAGCAAAGCTTCAGGAGCGAGGAGCAGATCATCGAAACGACGGAGCAGGATTTACGGATGAAGTCGAAAGCTTAATGTCATTAACTAGTTGGCGTGAACAGATGGGAAATCAGCTTAAGAAGCTGTTTCCTAAGAAGCGCTCGTCAGCGCAAGAATGGAGCGACTTGCGGACGAGCGCTGAAAAAATAAGATATTTGTACACTCGTTTACTGCGGAACGGCTCCGAGCAGGGATATGTTATTAAAGATTATTTGACACCGCGTGAAACGGTGGATGATATGGCGAAGTGGAAAGACGGGTCGCTAAAGCAAGGCAGTTTGCAAAGCTTTATTGACGAATACGAGAAGGTTCGTTACGGCGACAAGCTGCCCGATGAGCAACAGGTGGATACCTTTAAGCAGCAATTCGATAAGAAAGGGAATCAAGCCCGGTAAAGGCTGATTCCCTTTCTTTTTTGATGACCAATCTATGAAATACGCTTATTTTAGACTTTGAATATGTTCAGCTATTTTACACCCGTGGTAGCGGCCGGATTCAATGAAAATTTCATTTGCTTCATGCCTGGATGCTACAACTCCCGCTAGATAAATGCCTGGGACATTGGTCTCCATCGTAGCCTCGTTGAAGGTTGGAAAGCCTTCTACCTCAATCGTAACCCCGCTTGCATTAAGGAAGTGGCGATCGGGGTGGAAGCCGGTCAATGCCAGTACAAAATCATTTTCAATTTGAAGAGGACCTTCAGGCCCTTGGACAGTAATCGCATGGTTTTCTATTCCGATAACCTTGGATTGGAAAAGCATCCGAATCGATCCTTTGGACACTTTGCTTTGGAACCCGGGTTTGACCCAAGGCTTGATGCTCTTGGAATAATCATCGCCTCGGTAAACAACCGTAACATCAGCACCAACCCGCTCAAGCTCGAGTGCGGCATCAATTGCCGAATTGCTGCCGCCAATAATTGCGACTTTCATGCCAACATAGGGATGGGATTCGCGAAAAAAATGGCTGACCTTATCCAACTGCTCACCTGGAATGCCAAGCTCGTTTGGATGGTCAAAATATCCGGTTGCTATGATGACATATCGGCTCCTATAGCTGCTTTTCTCACCGAAGCGGTTCTCTCCTTGCAAAATAAAAGAATCCCCGTCAGCTATAATGCTAGTTATCGACTCATAGGCTTTTACGCGAATTTGATGACGCTGTGCTGCTGTCCGGTAATAATTCAAAGCCTCTAGCCGGGAAGGCTTTTCATTGGCGGTTGTAAAAGGAATTTCGCCAATCTCTAACAGCTCCGGGGAGCTGAAAAAATGCATATAAGTTGGATATTGGGAGATGGAATGAACAATATTTCGTTTTTCTATAACAAGGGGCCGAAGTCCAATACGTTCGAGCTCGATGGCTGCCGCCAAGCCGCAAGGACCTGCTCCAATAATAATGGCTTCTTCATTTTGCATGGGTAGTACCCTCCTAAAAAGATAGCGAAGCTATCATGGTTTCTATTAGATCGCTTAACGTACATTTTACTTCGAGGCGCACATATTGCGCAAATTTGGATGATTGACTCTCGTGTATAGGCCTTGGAATATTGTATAATAATGTAGAAACGTTCATAATAAGAAAGCTAATAGATAGGAAGCTAGCTTTATTTCATAAATGAATTGGAGGAGATCACATGCGGCGGCGTTTTGTAATAGAGGCAGTTTTGGTGGCAACGTATGGACATCTTCTTGTACCAAGTCGTCCGATTGATTATGTCGTTCCTTATTCTTCCATAGCAGAGCTGTATGATATGAGAGACGGTGTCGAACCCGTTATGGATGATCCTGACGATGATGGGCATGTAAAAAACAAAATAAATGAGCTGATAACTTTTTTCGAGGACTCGCTCAATCGCAAGAAAATTGAAAAGGCCATGCAGGTGCCTTGGAGAGAAAGCTCGCCATTGCTGCTAAACGAAACGATACAATTTACGGTGGTGCACGCTGTCGATAACGCGCATTACGGCGAATTGTTTGATCCTATTGAAACCGAGCTGCTGCTTACGAGCTTGAAGCTGAGTGTACCTTTACTCTCTGACCAGTTTGAGTTTCAGGATAAACTAATCGAAGCAGAGGTTCCGGTACAAATCTATGACATCGAAGACTTTGAATTTGCCGTGGAGGAAGGCATTTCCTCAAGTGATTTTGAGCAGCCCCATGAGTCGGATAGATTTTAAAAATTTTTTTTCAAAGACCTCTTGCGCAAAGCCGAAAGAGGATGTTAAGATTTGGATGGGTTAGGAAGATATTATCAAATGGAAATGAAAAGGGGGGCTCTAGGATGTTTAACAATTGGTTTGGAATGAAGGTTGCTAACGCGCAGACTAGCTTATTATTCCATATTTCCAATCTAACATGCCGACCGGCCTGCCTTCGTCCAGTGGTGTCAACGCAGCTCTTGTAGCCTACGTTGCTAGCTGTCATACGGAGATCTCAAGCCAAATTTGGCTTGAGATCTTTTTTTTGTTTCCAAAATGGAAAGGGGTTGTCCGATGAAAACGCTCTTACGAATTATGATTTATGTAAGGCCAAATGCAAAATGGGTCATTCTTGCAATTACGATCATGATTATGGCAACGATATTTGATCTGGTAGCACCATGGATTTTAGGCCAAATATTTGATGAAGGAATTAGCAAACGGAATATGTCTGTGGTCATTGGGTTAACTCTTGCGTTAGCAGGCATACAGGCGCTGAAAAGCATTGGGATGTTCGTGCAAGGCTATTCGCAAGAGCTTGTCGGCCAGAATGTGGTGTTTAAGCTTCGTAAGGAGCTATACGAGCATTTACAGCGTTTGTCGTTCTCCTATTTCGATCGGGCGCAGACAGGTCAATTAATGTCAAGAATGACCGGAGACATTGAAGCGGTAAAAAACTTCGTGGGGTTCGGAGCCATGAATTTGTTTACCGGCATGCTCACGTTTCTTGGAACGACCATTTTTATGATGACGATGCAGTGGAAAGTTACGGTTATCAGTTTGATTACCATTCCTTTTATCTTGTTTGTGTTATTTCGCTTTAATCATCGGGTTGGACCGGCATGGTCCAATATTCGCGAGCAAATGGGACGATTAACCACAACGCTGCAAGAAAACATTTCCGGCATTCGCGTCGTTAAATCATTTGCGACCGAGTCGGTCGAACAAAGAAAATTTGCACAGCGCAACGAACAAAACTTTGATACGAATATGGATCGCGCAAAGCTGGAGGCCAAAGCATTCCCTCTAATGGGCTTATACGGGGGTCTTACTTTTGTCATGATGATATGGATCGGCGCGATCTTTGTCGTGCGCGGTGAAATGTCGCTCGGTACGTTTATGGCTTTTCAATGGTATACATGGGGAATTATATGGCCGCTAAACATGCTCGGCTGGCAAATTAATATTTTTCAACAGGCAATTAAAGCAGCTCCCCGTGTATTTGAAGTTCTTGATACGCCGATTGATATTGACAATCCCACAGACGGAGTCGATACCGCAAATATGAGCGGAAACGTTGTGTTTGACCGTGTTACATTCCATTTTGCCGATCAGGATGTTTCAAAGGAAAAACCGATATTGGACCAGGTTTCTTTCCGGGTAAAACAAGGTGAGGTAATCGGTGTGCTCGGCGCTACAGGCTCGGGTAAAAGCAGTCTGATCGGGTTGCTTTCACGGTTCTATGATGTAACGGATGGAAGTGTTCAAATCGACGGGATTGATGTGAGGGAGTATGAACTGGGCGGTTTGCGCAGAAGCATCGGTATTGTTCCTCAAGAGACCTTCCTTTTCTCGGCATCCATACGCGACAATATCGCATACGGTTTTCCGGAAGCAACACAAGAGCAGGTCGAAGATGCAGCCCGAAAATCACAAATCCATTCCTTTATTGAAACGATGCCTGACGGATACGATACGCGAATCGGCGAGCGCGGCGTAGGCTTATCTGGCGGACAAAGGCAGCGCGTTGCTTTGGCACGGGCGATCTTAATGGATCCTCCGATCCTCGTTCTTGATGAAGCAACCGCAAGCGTGGATACGGCGACAGAATCGGCAATTCACGAGGCCTTGCTTGAAGTCATGAAAGG
The DNA here is from genome assembly GCF_056398325.1 of Paenibacillus sp. 01T443. Lineage (NCBI taxonomy): Bacteria > Bacillati > Bacillota > Bacilli > Caryophanales > Paenibacillaceae > Paenibacillus > Paenibacillus sp. 01T443. The sequence goes on along the minus strand of NZ_JBFTPE010000001.1, from coordinate 28,231 downwards.
GCGGACAACGTTCATTATTGCACAGAGGCTTTCGTCCATACAGCATGCCGACCGAATTATCGTGCTTGAGAATGGCCGCTTGACTGAAGAGGGCACCCATAAGGAATTAAATGAAGGCAGCGGATTCTTCCGTCAATTGTTCGATAGACAGAAGCAAATCGCTCATCAATAGAGAAGAGGTGAGAGAATAGCATGAGTCAAGTGGAGTGGGATCTGGACGAGGATCTGGAGGAGAAGCCGTTTAACGGGAAATATATGCGGAGGATGATGCAATATCTTATTCCGTATCGAAAATTGATGACATGGGTCGTCATAGTCGTCCTCCTCAATATGTTGTTGAGCTTATCTGAGCCCATCATTCTGGCCTATATCATCGACAAAGGGATCGTACAGAAGGATTTTACCGTTATACATGTGCTGGGCGCGGTACTTCTGGGCATTAAGCTCCTCAGCTGGCTGTTCAGCTGGATGCATACGAGGTGGATCAATTTTACGGGCCAGCGTATATTGTTTGATCTGCGGCAGCAATTATTTAATCATTTGCAAACCTTATCCTTTCGTTTTTTTGATGGACGTCCGGCAGGTAAAATCATGTCCAGAATTACAAACGATACGAATGCGATTGGCGAGCTGATCAACGGCGGTTTGATTACGATGGTCATGGAAGTAACGCATTTACTGGGCATCGTTATTATCTTGGTTTGGATGGATTGGCAGCTTGCCCTTTTATCGTTTGTTATGATGCCGCTGCTTTATCTCATTGTTTCGAAGCTGCGTCCGAAAATTGAAGGATCGTGGTCGCGTTCGCGCTCAACCATGTCGGCAATTAACGGCAATTTGAACGAAACGATTCAGGGTATTCGCGTGATTCAAGCTTTCTCGCGGCAAAGGACGAATAACGAAAGATTTAATGGCATTAACTTTCGGAATAAACAGGCGTTCATGCGAGCAATTACGTTAGAATCGACGGTTTACCCGTTGGTTGAAATGATCGGCATGCTGGGTACGTGTATTGTCGTTTGGTATGGGGCAGCACGGGTCATGGATGGTGCGATCACACTTGGGTTTATCATGGCGTTTATTAATTATCTTTGGCGTTTCTGGGGTCCGCTCAGCGCGCTCTCTAAGGTGTACAGCCAGCTGCTTTCAGCAATGGCATCTGCCGAACGCATTTTTGAAGTGCTGGATACAGATCCGGAAGTAAAGAACAGCAGCCATGCGCGCGAGCTGCCACAGGTTCGTGGCGAAGTATCCTTCGAAAACGTATCGTTCCGCTATGAGGAGAATAAACCTGAGGTGTTAAAAAAGGTTTCTTTCCATGTCATGCCGGGCCAGCGCGTAGCGCTTGTTGGTCCAACGGGAGCCGGAAAAAGCACAATCGTCAATTTATTGATGCGATTTTATGATGCAAGCGAGGGCACTGTGTGCATTGACGGCATGGACGTAAAGCAAGCAACGCTAGAATCGCTGCGAAAGCAAATGGGAATCGTGCTGCAGGATTCATTTATTTTTGCGGGCACGGTGGAAGAGAACATGCGTTACGGTAACGAGACTGCGAGTGATGAGGAGCTGCGCAAAGCAGGGGAGAGCGTCAGGCTGGACCGTGTCGTCTCTAAGCTGGCTGATGGCTATCAAACGGAGCTGGAAGAGCGCGGGTCAAAGCTATCCGTAGGACAGCGGCAGCTGCTCGCATTCGGGCGCGTGCTGCTTTCCGACCCAAGAATACTTATCTTAGACGAGGCTACATCAAGCGTTGATACGGAAACAGAGCAGCATATCCAAGAGGCCTTGCAGACGCTGCTCGCTGGCAGAACTGCCTTTATAATCGCTCATCGTTTATCAACCATCAAAGACGCAGACCTCATTCTAGTCATCGAAAATGGAACCATTGCTGAGCAGGGATCGCATACCGAGTTAATGAAAAAAGGAGGTATTTATGCGAATCTCGTACTAACGCAGCTCTCTATGCAGGAGTCGGTTATTTTGCAAACCAACTCATAAATGTCTTTTAGAAAAAGAGGAGGAGTCAAGCAAGCGCTGATGAAGCGCTAGCTTTGCTCCTCCTCTTTTTTGGTGCGATCAATCGCTTGTGCCATCGTTTTGTCCGTCAAATGAGCGTAGATTTGCGTTGTTTCCGGTGAAGCATGCCCAAGCTGCTCTTGCGTTTTATAAATATCATTTCGTAAATAGTAATCAGTCGCGAAGCTATGCCTAAGTTTGTGAACGGATAAATAAGGCTTGCCGAACCGTTTTGCGTATTTGATGACCATCTCTTGGATCGCACGTTTAGTCATGCGGGAGCCTTCGTTTTTTCCATTGGCAATAGCAAGAAACAAGGCTTTCTCGCGTTTTGGAGCTTTGTACCGCACATCCCGCAAAGTCAGATAGGCTTGCAAATCCTCAACGGCCTCTTGGCGGAAGTATACAGGCGTTTTAAAGGTATCATCGTTTTTACCTTTGCGATAAACGTAGCATAGCTTTTTCTTTAATTCGATATCGTCGACATTCAAATTCACGAGCTCCGATACGCGCAAACCCGAATGCAAAATAAAGCTTATGATGCAAGCGTCGCGTATCATGTTCAATTCATAAGCGTAGAGGGCTTGCTTGTTCGAGGCTACATCGGTTCCATAATGCTGCTTGATATAAGACATAAACTCCGTTATTTCTTCCTCCTGCAGCAGCTTGCCTTCCAGCTTAGCCGCCGTATCCTTTGGTTTATGGGTGCGCTTGATGGTCACCTTGGCCATCACATTGCGCTTCAGCAGCGGATAAAACTCCTCATCCTCGGCGATTTGGCTGAGGTAGTGAAACAAAGAGCGAAGGGAGGAAAGTTTGCGGGAGATGGTGGTCTTGCTGTTGCGTTCCACTTTATAAGTGGATAAATACATCCGGAATCCATCGATGCTGTCCATATGCAGCTTCTCCAGCTCTAGCAGTGACACATCTCTTAGGTTCGTGGCCTCAGATAGCCCCTCCGCCATGAGCCAGTTCAGAAACGTTTCGTAATCTCTCATATATTCCACTAAAGAAGAGGGGGATAAATCCGGAAGCTTATAGTTGATAAATTTTTCGATGTACCAGGGCATGGCGGGTAATTTCTTATCCAATTCTTCGCGATCCTTTTGTTTTAAAATATTGATGTCAGCTCAGCCCCTTTATTTTATACGATTAATCATTAATGGTATTAAATGAACATAAATAATATTATGTAAACAAATTACCGTGAATAATAATAGATTCCATTATATTGTAACAATTCATACAGGAAGTCTACAATGTTATAAGTCATGTAATTTAAAAAAAGCAGCTCACCCTCTGATGAGGAATGAGCTGCTMTTATTAGTTTTCTGGGCCAATATGTTTTTTATTCAACTGATGCAGCTTTTCAAGCGTGATTTATAATAGCGATTCCACACCGTCAATAAAGATTTCTGTACCTGAGATATGGCTTGATTCTTGCGAAGCAAGAAATAAAACCAAATCAGCAACCTGCTCAGACGAACCGGGGCCATGCTCTAACGGCTGACTGCCTTCAGGATATTTAACCGGAATTTTGATTTTGTCCAGCTGAGGAGTTTCTTTCGTACTTTCTCCGATATTGGTTTGAATGGATCCTGGACAGATCACATTAACTCGAATTTTATATCGTGCGAGCTCAAGCGCCGCCATTTTAGCAAAAGCGATCTGCCCTGCTTTGGAAGTACTGTAAGCAGACATGCCGAAACCCGAGAATGATCGGCTGCCATTAATCGAGCTCGTAATAATGATGCTTCCGCCGTTTTCTTTCATATGCGGAATCGCATATTTTACGGTCAGAAACGTACCCTTCAAATTTGTCGTCAGCGTGTGATCCCATGCTTCCGGCGTTAAATCTTCGATAGGCGAGACGATGCCGTTGATTCCGGCATTTGCAAACACGATGTCGACTCGCCCCCATTGATCAACGGCAGACTTTATTGCTTCCTGTACCCGTTTGGGGTCGGATACGTCAGTATCGATAAATAATGATTGTCCGCCCATTTGATTAATTTGTTCTTCTACTGATTCACTGCGATTGTTATTTAAATCAATAAGGCATACTTTTGCTCCATTTTGAGCTAATAGCAATGCGGCTGCGCGCCCAATCCCGGAGCCGGCACCTGTGATAACGGCTACTTTATCTTTTACTCGAAGCTTGCTGCCTTGCTCTTGTTTCTTGTCTGCGGTAATGGTCATGATGAATCCCTCCTGTAGTACGCAAATTATCCGGATTAGTGTGCCACGGGGATGTTTGTTTATTCTTCGTATAAATAGCAAAAGCAGCCATCCTTAGATTAGGACCGAGCTGCTTTGCTTAATCGACAAATTAAGTTTAATTATTCAATTACACACGTTATTTAGATTGGATGGCTGTGAAACGTTGATTCGTAAATTGCGGATTTTCGATTTCATCAAGCAAAACTGAAGCATAATCTTCCATGCTGATTTTACTTTCATGCTTTTCGTTAAGAAGGAAATGATCATTGCCTAGCAGTATGTTTCYGGTTTTTTCTCCCGGTTCAAATAACGCTGCCGGRCTGAAGAAGGTCCATTTCAAATCAGATTCTCCGCGAAGCACGTCAAGCTGATCGCTTTGTGCTTTCGCCGTTGCATAGTACATGGCTGGGAACTCTGGCGTTTCTAACAGGCGAGTGCCTTTGTCATCTACAAGCAAGCTGCCCGCGCCGCCAACGTTGTAAAGAATTGTGTCAGGGAATGGTTTAAGAACAGCAATCAGATGTTTAATCACTTCAACATGCTGATGCTCAGCGTCTGGCTTAGCAGAGAAGGAGTTAACGATAACATCGAATTGTCCAAGTTCAGCACCCGTTTGAAAAACATCCGATTCTCGCACTTCAATGCCCTCCGTACCAGCAAGCCTAGAGGCATCTCGAACAATTGCAGTTACTTGATGACCGCGGCTTTTCGCTTCTTGAGCAATACGGCTTCCAGCACGCCCAGCAGCACCGATTATAGCTATTTTCATTGAAAAAAACTCCTTTTTAGTTCCATTTTTTGTATCAAATACAAACGTCTTAGCATGTAACTCTTATAGTTACAATAACTTCAAAAAAAGAGAAACAACAACGTTTGTTTGATGTAACTATTATAGTTACAGGTAGATGTTTTTGTCAACTTTATGTTTCAGATTTTTTCATTGTTGTAAATTAGTAAATGTATGTAATTCCACGATCTCGGTTACATTTCAATAGTAACTGTGCTAAACTCGAACGAACCAGTCGACAGGTTGCCAAACTTATTCCAATTTGCGAAGGTATCGTGCACGCGCAAATGAAAAGGGAGGTTCATTTCCGATAATGAACAAGAAATTCATAACCTATAGCATGGCTCTTATTATCACTTTTATGATGGTGTTGAGCATTCCGTTAGAAGCAGCAAATGCTGCATCGCCAGCAACATTAAAAGTTGGAAGCTCCAATTCTGACGTTCCGGATTTGCAATACCGGTTAAAGACAATGGGTTATTTTAATACGGATGTAACCAGTTATTTTGGTACGACAACGCTGGAGTCGCTTAAACGATTCCAGAAGGACTACGGATTAGTTGAAGATGGTGTTGCAGGTGAACGTACGTGGGAAACGTTAAAGAAAGTATCCGCAAACCAAAAAGAGCTTGATCTGCTTGCAAGAATTATTTATGCGGAAGCACGCGGGGAATCTTACAAAGGGCAGGTTGCGGTCGGAGCCGTAGTTATGAATCGTATGTCTGCTTCAGGATTTCCTGATTCGATCAGAGGTGTCATTGAGCAGCCACGAGCGTTTACGGCAGTCGATGACGGACAATATCAGCTAACTCCGGATCAAACAGCATATCAGGCGGCTCAAGATGCTGTGAGAGGATATGATCCGACAAACGGAGCGCTTTATTATTTTAATCCGGATACGGCAACCTCGGATTGGATTTGGACACGGAAGCAAACGGTGAAAATCGGACGTCATATCTTTGCAGTTTAGTCATATGATTCTTATCGGCAAGCTTATCGCTTGCGGTAAGGATCTTTTTTTTGTATTTATAAATAATCGACAAATACCTGTTTTCAAAGTCGTAACTATTCATGTTACAATAATTAAGATAGCATCAAACTTTTTTTCGAAAATATCGGAGGTGTCTGTGTTGAAAGTAGAAATTTGGTCGGATTATGTATGTCCGTTTTGTTATATAGGTAAAAGAAAGTTCGAGCTCGCACTGGATAAATTCGCGCACAAGGATAAGATCGAGGTAGTGTTCAAAAGCTTCGAGCTTGATTCTGGCGCCGATCCAAACTCAAATATTAGCACGTACAGCATGTTGGCGGCCAAATATGGCATGAGCATCGAGAAAGCGAAGGAAACGACCGTTAATGTTTCGGAACAAGCAGCAGCTGTCGGACTTAACTTCCATTTCGATCTCACGGTTTCAACAAATACATTTGACGCGCATCGCCTAGTTCAATATGCAGCGCAGTTTGGCAAGCAGAAAGAGATGTCGGAGAGATTGTTCAAAGCCTATTTCACAGAAGGTGAAAATGTCGGCAGCCGCGAGAGGTTAGTTGTTTTGGCTTCGCAAGTAGGATTAGATGAAAAAGCGGTGGCGGAGATGCTTCAGACCAGCGAATTCGCGGATATTGTTCGCGAAGAAGAAGCAGAAGGCAGCCAGCTAGGCATTCGCGGCGTCCCTTTTTATGTGATTGACCGTAAGTATGCAGTATCCGGCGCTCAATCACCTGAAGTATTCCTGGATACGCTAAATAAAGCATGGGAAGCAAAACATCCTGCTTTTATCCAAGTGAATGAAGATGACCCGGATGCACTCTGCACGGATGGTTATTGTGCCACTGATTCTCCAAAATCCTAATCAAAGGGATAGGCGAATGCTAAATGGATAACGCAGAGAGCAAAACAAGCTGTCAGATTGAACGAATTGGTGAAGTTCTTGAAATTCAAGCGAGTTTTTCTTTAATTTCGATAAATGGAAAGTCTATTGAAGTACCAAAAAACAAGGTCGCCGAAGGAATAGCTCTCGGCKACCTAGTCGTCTGGACAGGAAAATGCTGGAGTAAGAGAACAGATACTAAAGGTTGAAATAATAAACTATAGGGATGTGGATTATTATGGGAACGAATGCCAAAATAGGCGGCGGCGGGTTTCATCATATAGCGATTCGCGTATTTGATTTTGACAAAACGGTTGCCTTTTATACGGAGATTCTAGGATTTACTGAGCGGGTTCGTTGGGGAGAAGGGGACAAACGCGCAATAATGCTCGATACAGGCGATGGGAATTATTTAGAGGTATTCGCGGGCGGAAAAGAAGGGCAAAAGGATGAAGGTGCATTTTTGCATTTGGCATTACGGTCAAATCGAGTAACGGAAACGGTTGAGCTTGCAAGAGAAGCCGGAATGGAAGTTACTGTAGAGCCCAAGGAAGTCGTGCTTGGAGGTATTCCTGTCCGCATTGCCTTCTTCAAGGGTCCTGAGGGCGAGATTATCGAACTGTTCGAGAGCACAAGCGAAGATCAGCTATAATAAATATTACGTTTGTCTGGAACGCGTTCAAGTCTTATAATAGATAACGGTAAAGTGTCAGTCGCTGAATCTTAGGCGATGACATGCAAAAGTTTAGGGGGAATTCATTTTGACAATGGAACAACAACGACTGCTTGTATTCGCTGGTTCTTATGCAGAAGCAGAAGAGAGCGGCGTTTATGTGTATGCTTTTGATGAAGAATSGGGTACATTAACGCTGACGGACTCGATTGCGGGATTTAAGAACCCGACCTTTCTAAACGTGGATGCAGATCGCAGGTTATTATACTCTATCGCAGAAACGGTTAATCAATCCGGACAAAAGGTTGGAGAAGCAGCCGCATTCGCCATTGATTCTGCAAAGGGCTCGATTCAACTCATAAATCGTGAAATAACGGTTGATTCAACCACTTGCCATATTCAACGCGATGTGAATAGCCAATTTTTGACGGTAACTAGCTATCATGGCGGAATGATTGGACTTTTCAGCGTTTCTGAGGATGGCGCAATCGGTCAAAAGCTGGATGTCGTCCAACATGAAGGTAGAAGCCAGAATCCTGAACGACAGGATCGGCCGCACCCGCATTCGTCTTTCTACAGTCCAGACGGACAATTTTTGCTCATAGCCGATTTGGGCCTAGATCGTATCGTTACCTATAAACTTGATACAGCCGCTCAAAAGCTGGTTCATCAAAGTGAGGTTGCACTTCATCCCGGAGCAGGTCCGCGTCACTTGTCCTTCCATCCAAACGGCGGTTTTGTCTACGTAATTAATGAAGTGGATTCGACTATTACTTCGTTTACATACGAAAAAGAGACAGGCCGGTTAACGACCAAGGAGACAGTAAGCACATTGCCGGCTGGCTTCGAGGGTGAAAATTCTTGTGCTGAAATAACGGTATCTATGGATGGAAAGTATCTGTACGGCTCTAATCGCGGTCACGACAGCCTAGTTGTATATGCCATTGACGAGCTTTCAGGCCTACTTTCGCTTGTTCAGCATATTTCTGTCGAGGGCGGTCACCCGCGTCATTTTGCATTGACACCGAATGGGCGTTATTTATTGGCAGCAAATCGGGATTCGGATAACATTGTGACGTTTAAAGTCGATCAAAGCAGCGGGAAGTTATCGTTTACAGGAAAAAGTGTTACGTTGGCGAAGCCAGTTTGTGTCATCCCTGTTTATTTAACGATATAAATAATTAACGACATAAGTATAGAGATGAAAAGGGGAATACAGAAGCGTGGCTACTACCGAAGATGAAAAGCCGAAGCTAAAAGCGACTAAAATTCTTAAATGCAAAAATCCGGAATGCAAAGCATGGGTAAGAGATGAGTTTGCAGCAACCGAACAAACCTGCCCGATTTGCAAAGGTCCTATGCTAAGGAGCATGCGTCATTTGCCAGCGGTTCAGAATAAACCAAAGCCGCAGCCTCGCAAGCCGAAATCGGACTATTAATTGTATCCTAAAAAAATCCCAATCCGCTTTTTTACATGCGGATTGGGATTTTTTCGTTGGTGCAGATAGAAAGAATGGACGAACCAGCAGGCTGTTATGTTAGGATAGATATACCAAACAATGACAGGATGGTATAGTAGAATGCTGTTTTATTTTATTGCTTTGTTTACGGCTGCAGTAATCATTTGGTTAAATAACCGCAGGAATGAATCGAACCGCTGGGCGGCTTATTTCTTATGCAGCGCATCAACAGGCGGTCTCTCAGATGTACTCATGGTAAATGGATATGCTTATGCAGCGGATGTGTTGCAATTTCTTAATTATACGGTCACTCCGTACGGTGTCCTCATTTTTTCATTGATCTATACAAATGCAGCGGACGCTAAACGTTCCAGATGGAAGCACAAGTTATATCTGATGCTTCCGCTTATCACAATGGCTGTATTCGAGATGCTATCGGATAACAATCAATGGTTTTTTAATTTGCTGCTGCTATGGAGCGCTCCTTATTATCTTATATCCTGTTATCTGTTAGTGATTTCGGTTTGGAGAGAACGCGAGCCACGRTTAAAACGTAATCGATTCATCACAACGATTATCATTGCTCCGACTTTATTAGCTGTGCTCTTTTTCATCTATGTGGCGAAGGTGGTTTCTCCTGATTTCGAATTTTTTAATTATATTTCGGTTTTTATAATCTATTCGCTTGTTGTTGCTCTGTTGTGTACGTTTATGTATGGCGTTTTAGGCGTAAGGCTGCGTTTTGAGCATGATCCGATGGAAAGCACCATGCGAGCGGTCAGCTCTGGAGCATCCATGCTAAATCACACCATCAAGAATGAGATTGGCAAAATCGCGATCAGTACAGAAAATTTAAACAGCTTATTGCCCGATCAGAGCGAGCAATCCAAGCAGCATATGCAGATCATTATGAATGCGTCCAATCATATGCTGGAGATGATGAACCGGATTCATAGTCAGATAAAGGATATTGTTCTGAAGGAAGAGGCTGTTCAGCTAAAGCAGATGATTGAGAAAAGTCTCTTGCAGCATAAAGCCTTGCTTAGTAGGAACAGCATTACCGTAGAGGCGGTTTATGAGATCGATCCTGTCATCTTGTGCGATTCCATCCATATAAGCGAAGCATTTGGCAACCTGCTGATGAATGCCGCTGAGGCGATGCCGAATGGAGGAGAAATAGAGGTTAAGCTGACTGCGTATAAAAATGGCGTCGAGCTGTCCGTACAAGATAGGGGCGCTGGAATACCGGCAGAAAAACTAGGCCAAGTATTCGATCCGTTCTACAGCAGCGGGAAAAGCGGTAAAAATTTCGGACTTGGATTGTCCTATGTGTATAATGTCATGCAGAAAAGCGGAGCAAAAATAGTGCTCACCAGCGAGGAAGGGCAAGGTACGAGGGCTGTATTGATTTGGTCAAGAAAAAAGATTTTATAAGTTTTTATTGGAGGGGAACACCTTGAGTCACATTAAGGTATTTATTGTAGAGGATGACTCTGACTGGATTAAGGCGTTAACTTCTTACTTGAGTCGCGAACCTGATTTGCTTGTTGTCGGAACGGCATCCAATTCGACAGAAGCGTTAAGCATGGCGCAAACCATTCCTTTTGATGTGGTACTCATGGATATCCAGCTCGATGGCAGCAGGCTCGATGGTATTCATACGGCAATGTTAATGCAGGAGCATTCCTCTGCCAAAATCATAATGTTAACGTCATTAAATGATGAACAATCCATGACGCAGGCGTTTACTGCAGGTGCGGTTCAATATTTGGAGAAAACGCGCTTTCAAGAGCTGCCTCAAGCGATACGAAGTGCTTATCACCATCCGGCACCGATGGAGGCGCTGCTCAAAGAGTTTGCAAGATTGAAACGGGAGGAGCAGCTTAAGGAGCTGACCGGAGCTGAACGTGAGGTATTTGAACTTATTGAGTGTGGCTATACGCAGTCCCAAATTGAACAAAAGCTATTTAAGGCCGAAAGCACACTGAAAAACCAGGTCAATAAAATGCTCAAGAAATTCGGCGTCCGCAGCAGCAAAGAAGCGGTGGAGAAGGTCAGGCGAAGAGGACTATTTCAGCGGGAAGAGCAGGATCATGATAAATAAATCATTTACCTTACCAGGGGTACTACGAATCGTAGTACCTCTTTCTTTATTGTTCTATGAAAGTTGGAACTGCCGGTCAACCGGCTAATGCCTTTAAAATAGGAGATGAAAGGACGCGATGGGATGGATAAAGCCATAGCTTGCTCTGATTTGCCGATCATACTGTTAATTGATGGTAACTGCTTGTTGTGCAATGGAATTACGAAGTTTGTGGCCAAGAGAGATAAAAATTTAATATTCCGGTTCGCTTCTCTGCAATCTCAAGCGGGGCAGGCACTGCTGCGGGCAGGGAATTTACCGACTGACGATATCGACACTTTTGTCATGATACAGGATGGCCGTTATTATACGAAATCAGATGCTGCATTACGTGTCTTGCGCAGGCTTGATGGCTGGTGGCGGATATTTTATATATTTATCGCGGTACCGCTAAATTGGCGCAATCGCTTCTATGATTTCATTGCTCGGAATCGTTTTCGCTGGTTCGGGACGGCTGATGCTTGTAGTTTACCGACATCTCAGCTGATCAACCGTTTCTTGGAGAATGGCGTACATGCTGAACCTAAGGAGAACATTTTAGATGAAAAATAAGCCGATTTATGTAGAGCTTGATATCGATGCTGCCTTATCAGAACTTTGGGAGCATACGCAAGATCCACGGCTGCATGAGCAGTGGGATCTTCGATTCAAGGAAATTGAGTATCTGCCGAGAGCGGACGCGTCAGAAAAGCAGTTGTTTCGATATGCGACGAGAATCGGCTTTGGCTTTAAAATCGCTGGAATGGGTGAGACATGCAGTACTCCTGCTCCAAATAAAGGAATACGACTGTCTACCTTAGCATTCGCTTCCGAGCAGCCGCTTTCGTTAATTCGTAAAGGGGGAGGTTACTGGAAATACGAGGAAAACGGAGATCGGCTGACTTTTATTACGTTATTTGATTATAAGACCCGATTTGGTTTCGCTGGAAAATTACTGGATCGGTACCTGTTCCGACCTCTATTCGGCTATGCCACAGCTTGGAGCTTTGATCGATTGCGGATATGGCTGGAAGAGCGTATTCCGCCTTCCGTCATAGCGGAAAGGGCCTTGATTCATTATATGAGTGTCATCTTGATCATGCTGCTGTGGTGCTATGAAGGGTTAGTTCCGAAGCTGCTCTTTCCTGAGGCAGGGGAGCTGTATCTGATGAGAAAGCTAGGTTGGTTTGAAGGAAGTGAGCTGCAAATCATTCCATTGATTGGCATTCTCGAAATAGGATTAGGCTTGATTACTGCATTTTGGCACCGGAGAAGCGGTATGTATACCGTTCAAGCCTTGCTGCTGCTATTGCTTACTGCTCCTATGATTTTATTTGCTCCCGAGCTGCTGGCAGCGCCGTTCAATCCGCTTACGTTGGCGCTGCCAATGATTGGCCTTTGCTTCGCTGCCCGTTGGAGCAGCAAGTACCTGCCGCAAGCAAGCCGCTGCAGACGCAAGTACAGCCCATCACTTCGAAAAGAGGGGATAACATGCGATCGATTTACGAGCAAGCGCTAGGTACGGATTTCCTCAAGCTCCATCCGCGTATTCAACAGCGTTTCGGCTTTAACAGCCAGGATCAGACTGCTTCGATAGGACATGGCGTTATGCAGCGAATCTGGTACAATAAGCTGGTAACACTGCCGCTTTTTATCGGGACCTTCCGACATATCATGTTTCCTCAGGGCGGAAAAAACATTCCATTTACGATAGAAAATTTTGCTTACTTAGATTCATTCGGAAGAGAAACCGTAACATGGATTCGTAAATTCAAGTTCCCGAGATCGGTTAGACATTTCGATGCGACAATGGTATTTAGCGGCAAGCGGGATCTAATCGTAGATTATTTAGGCAATAAACAGCATTTGGCGGTTGATCTTGATATTGCGGTTTCAGCTAACGGAGGAATTAAGATACGCTCCGGCGAGCAGCGATTCTATGAGGGGCCGCTTCAGTTCCGCTTCCCAAGGCTGTTTACGGGTGAAGCAGAGGTTAATGAGTGGTATGATGACGAAGCGGACTGTTATCGAATCACTGTCGATGTGCGCAATCCCGTAGTTGGGCAGATATTCCGCTATGTAGGCTCCTTCCAAGCCACGTTTATCAAGGCTGGACCGGAGGCAATACCGGTAGGTATCCGGCCGCTTCGAGACGAGAAACGGGAATAATCGGCATCTGCCGTTTATTCCTTTTTGTCACTTGCCTGCTGGGCGTTGTATAATAGCGGTAGACATGATTGGGAGATTCACGCTGGCAAGGATCAGAAAGTGGAGTCCGTAGGAAATGGAGTATCTGACGAATGAAAAAGTTTAAAAAGTTTTATATAGAGACAACAAGCATATGTAATTTATCATGCAGCTTTTGCCCGCCAACACTGCGCGCGAAAGGCTTTATTAAAGTAGAGGATTTTAAAAAAACGCTTGATCAAATCAAACCGCACACGGATTATATATACTTCCATGTAAAAGGTGAGCCAATGCTTCACCCTAAGATGGATGAGCTTCTCGATATTAGCTACGAGAAGGGCTTTAAAGTGAATATTACGTCAAATGGAACACTTATCACGAAAAATAGGGAAAAGCTGTTGAATAAACCCGCGCTGCGCCAAATCAATTTCTCGCTTCATAGTTTTGACGGCCACGCAGGCTCTAAAGATAAAGAAGGCTATCTCGCAGAGATTTTGTCTTTCGTTAAGGAAGCGGTAGCAAGCAGCAAGATCATCATTTCGTTTCGACTTTGGAATCTGGACATGGATAATGAAACGAATCAGCAGAAGAACAAAAACCGCGAGCTGCTTGCCATGATTGAGAAGGCCTTTGATCTCGATTATAAAATCGAAGAGAAGTTCATTCCGGGCTCCGGCGTGAAAATCGCGGAACGCATTTATTTAAATCAAGATCCCGAATTCAAATGGCCTGATTTGAAGGAGCCAGAGTATAACGGAAAGGGCTTCTGTCACGCCCTCCGCAATCAAGCAGGCATTTTGATTGATGGAACCGTTATTCCTTGCTGCTTAGACGGAGAAGGCGTCATCAATTTAGGCAATATCCATGACACTCACTTCTCGGAAATCATTGAAAATGAACGGTCAACAAAGCTTTATGACGGCTTCTCAAGACGTGAAGCCGTGGAGGAGCTTTGCCGAAAATGCGGCTACCGCCAGCGTTTTGGCTGATCGCACGGAAAGGGTATAGAAGGTGCAGGATATGCAAAAGAATCTATTGATCGTAGAGGATGATCTTTCCATTGCGGAAATGATGTCCGACCATTTGAGCAAGGAAGGATACCGTATTGTTCACGCTGTGAACGGCCTAGCCGCGTTAGAACGATTTGACCTTGAGAAAATTGATTTGATCCTGCTCGATCTAATGTTACCGGAGCTGGACGGGACGGCGTTTTTGAAAGTGGTCCGGACAAGAAGCTTCGTACCCATACTTATCGTATCGGCCAAGGACAGTGAGCATGACAAAGCGCTGGGACTTGGCTTCGGCGCAGATGATTATATGACGAAGCCTTTCTCGCTAATAGAGCTTTCCGCCCGCGTGAAGGCTTGTTTGAGGCGAGCTACTGTCTATACTGGGAATGTCAGCGCCGAGGAGGGCCTGAAACGGCATACTGAGCTTCGCATTCATGAGCTGTCGCTTGATACGGAGCAGCATATCGTGAGTAAAAACGGAAAAGAAATTAAACTGACGGGCAAGGAGTTTGAAATCCTAAAGCTGCTTATGCTAAATCCGAAGCGTGCTTTCTCTAAAGCGCAAATGTACGTAAAGGTTTGGGATGAGGATTATTTAGGAGACGATAATGCGATCAACGTTCATATAAGCCGACTGAGAGAAAAGATTGAAAACGATCCTTCTTCGCCGCAGTATATCAAGACGGTTTGGGGAATCGGTTATAAGCTGGGGGAGTTTTAATGTGGAGATTCTCTTAGTTATTAGCTTAGCAGCTGCAGGGGGCTTGTTGATTTTCCTCTGCTATCGCCATCTTAGGCGCAGCAAACAGCTCCGATACATCCATAGCAAGGTTAATGAATGGAATAATGGCCAAACATCGGAGAAGTTAATGTTATTCTCAGCCGATCGTGCGCTGCAGCCGTTATTAATTGAGATAAATCGATTAATTGAAAACAACCGCAATACGGAAGCGCTTCATGTGAAACATGAGCAGTCGATGCGAAAAATGCTGACGAATATGTCCCATGATATGAAGACGCCGCTAACGGTCGTGCTTGGACTTACGGAAACGGTTGCCACGGATCATACGCTCCATGAACAAGAACGTAAGAGATTATTGATGAAGGTCCATGGGAAAGCAATGGAAATGGTTGCTATGTTAAATAAGTTTTTTGATTTAGCCAAGCTGGAGTCCGAAGATCAGCATGTTCCGCTAGCCAAAATAAACATGAATTTGTTATGCGAAAATATCATTTTATTTTTTTACGATACGATCACTTCCAAAGGACTGGAGGTTGATATCGCGATTCCTGAGCAAACGATTTTTGCGCTTGGGAACAAAGACGCCCTTGAGCGTATATGCAGCAATCTAATATCAAATGCGATCCGGTACGGCAGTGAAGGCAATGCCATTGGGTTTTCACTTAGCGCTGACGCCGAGAAAGTCAATATCGAGGTATGGGATCGCGGACGCGGAATAAGTGAGCACGATCAATTACAAATATTTGAGCGCTTATATACGCTGGAGGACTCACGGAACAGGGAATATCAGGGGAGCGGCCTCGGACTTACCATAACTAAACGGCTGGTTGAAAAGCTGGGCGGGAACATAAACGTGAAGAGCATTCCGTTTAAGAAAACGATTTTTACGGTCACATTGAACAAGCTTAATTATTAATCAAAAAACATAAAATATGAAGATCGTCGTTACGCTCCGGGTGAGCCTGCGGCGATTTTTTTTCATACAGGTGACATTTCGAAAGGAATTCTTAAGTTTTTAGAAATGGGAACGACAGCTTGTTTTGATACACTAGTTATCGAAGGTAACGGAATGATGTTTATGGCATGCAGGAGGAAGAGGATGAGCATATTACTGCGCACGAACAAACTAAGCAAGTCATTTAAAGGGAAAGAGGTCGTCTCAGAGGTCAGCATGACGATTAAGAAGGGCGAAATATACGGTTTCCTGGGTCCTAATGGAGCGGGCAAGACGACGATCATGCGAATGCTGACGGGGCTTATCAATCCGACAAGCGGCTCGATTGAGCTGTTTGGATCGACGATGGACCGGAAGGCGAGCGAGTTGATGAAACGAATGGGTAGTATTATTGAGTATCCGATATTTTATGAGCATTTGTCGGCTCAAAAAAATTTAGAGCTGCATTGCGACTATATGGGCTGCTATGAGCCGCATGCGATTAGCGAGGCACTGCAGCTGGTTGGGCTTTCGCAGACGGGGAATAAGCCGGTAAAAGCGTTCTCGCTCGGCATGAAGCAGCGCTTAGGGATCGCCCGGGCGATTAGTACGAAGCCTGAGCTGCTCATATTGGATGAACCGGTAAATGGGATGGACCCCGTAGGTATTCGTGAATTACGGGAATTGTTCACGATGCTGAGCAAGGAGTTCGGTATGACATTGCTCATTTCCAGCCATATTTTGCAGGAAATCGAGCTGCTTGCAGATACGATTGGCGTCATACACAACGGGAGACTGATTGAGGAACTGTCGATGGAGCAGGTGCGCAGCGAGCAAGCCGAATATATCGAAGTGATTACGACAGATGGCAAGCTGGCGGCCTTTGTCCTAGAGGACAAGCTGGGTATTGTAAACTATAAAGTAACGGATGATCACACGCTTCGAGTATATGACCCTAGTGTTACAGCCGTCCAATTATCAAGGTCACTGGTGCTAAATGATATCGGAATTGAATCCTTGACCCGGAAAAGCATTTCACTCGAGGAGCATTTCGTCAAATGGATTCAAGGAGGCAGCGATAATGGGTAAGCTCATCATGTTGGAGCTGCAAAAAATAAAGCTGAGAAATTGGCTGATATGTGCAATCATAGCAAATCTCTTGATCAGTCTTTGGGTAAGCACGAATTTGCCGGATGAAGGGGTGAAAAGCTATTTAGAGGCTTTTTACAGCATTCGATCTTATGTGGAGATTACGTTTATCGTATTTTCCTCGGTATTGCTTTCTAAGCTTTTCCTGGATGAATACAAAAACAGAACGATTTCCGTATTGTTCACTTATCCTGTGCCAAGACATCATATTCTTATCGCAAAGCTAATTTTGTTTTGTCTTTTCTCATTTTTGACGGCGCTGCTTTCCAACGGGTTTGTTGCCGCGTTTTTTTTATTCGTTGACTCGCAGAGAAGCTTTATAGCTGAGCCTCTGACTTTGCTTATGCTGCGCGAGGAATTCTTTCGAATCGTAATCAACAGCTGTTCCGTAGTGGGTCTGGGGATAATCCCGCTTTACATAGGGCTGATCCGTAAGTCTGTACCTGCCTTTATGGTTTGTTCCATGTTTTTGGCGTTGATGTTCGGAAGCACGCATGATGAAAGCGGCAGTAATTGGTCCGGAGCGATTTCGATCGCGATGTTCTGCCTTGTTTTAGGATTGATATCCGCTATCGTTTCGATTCGCAAAGCTATACGGGAGGACATTATGTAAGAGGCTGGAATTGTTGGGCGGGGACCTTTTGTGTTATGATTTGTTTCATGTTGTTCTTTTCTATCAATCTATCATTCAAAAAAGTTAGGAGATTCAAAGACAAATGGACTTTCTCACGATTTTAAAAGCGATTATTTTGGGCATTGTGGAAGGACTGACGGAATTTGCCCCCGTATCCTCGACGGGACACATGGTTATCGTCGATGATATGTGGCTTCAGTCAGAGCTATATTTGACGAAATACGTAGCGAACACGTTCAAAATCGTTATTCAGTTAGGCTCGATTCTGGCTGTGGTCATTATCTTCCGATATCGTTTCATTGATTTGCTTGGATTGCGGCGCGGAGGGCAGGAAGCAGTTCAGAGTGCTTCGGAGCCAAAGCGAAAGCTGAAGCTTACGCATGTGCTGGTAGGACTCATTCCTGCAGGCGTGTTCGGACTTTTGTTTGACGATTACATCGATGAATATTTGTTTTCGATTAAAACGGTGCTCGTAGGGCTTGTTATCGGAGCAATTTTCATGATAATCGCTGATCGCTTCCGACCTGCCAAGGCTAAGATTGAGACTGTTGACCAAATTACTTACAAGCAGGCTCTATCGGTGGGATTGATTCAATGTTTATCGCTTTGGCCGGGATTCTCACGTTCGGGCTCGACGATTTCAGGTGGGGTATTGCTTGGAATGAGCCATCGGGCAGCGGCGGATTTCACATTCATTATGGCGGTGCCGATCATGGCGGGTGCAAGCTTGCTGTCCTTGGCTAAAAACTGGGAATACTTCACAGTGGATTCATTGCCGTTTTTTATTGCAGGCTTTCTAAGTGCTTTCGTATTCGCACTGATTTCGATTCGTTTCTTCTTGAAGCTGATTAATAAGATCAAGCTGGTTCCTTTTGCGATTTACCGCATCGTGCTCGCAGCTGTTATCTATATCGTTTACTTCTAAAAAAATGGCTTGCTCTCCCGAAAAAGGTGAGCAAGCCATTTTTATTTTTCGATGCGGTAAGCGATTGGTTTTTGAGCTTCATAAATACCGATGCGGCCCGAACAAAGAAAAGCGATCATACAGCCGATGAACAAGTAAATCGCCCCTTCGGAGCCAAATAGCTCAATGCCCATGATGAAGCAGGCAAGCGGGGTCTTCGCAGCTCCGCTAAATACCGAGATGAAACCGATGGCTGCGAGAAAGGGAACGGATATTTGAAACAATCCGGCAAGCGCGCTCCCTAGCGTTGAACCGATAACAAAGAGCGGCGTAACTTCTCCGCCCTGAAAGCCTGTCCCAAGGGTCAAGGCCGTAAATAGAGTTTTGAGCAGGAAAACGAGAGGGGATAGCGCTTCTTGAAAGGCCTGCTGCATGAGCGGAATACCAAGGCCTAAATAATCACGTGTGCCGAGAGCATAGACAAGAGCGATGACGAGCAAGCCTCCAATTGCGCTCTTTAACACGGGATTCGTAAACCATTTGCTAAACAACTGCTTTAGGCTCCGGGTTAGCTGAGTAAATAAAATAGCCGTTAAACCAAAAAGCACCGATGCGCAAACGACTTTTAATACGACTAGCCAGCCAAGCGGAGGGATATCGCCTATTGCATAATGGATATGATTGATTCCCCATGCGGTGGTAACCAAATGACCCACATAACTTGCAATGAAGCAGGGCAGCAGCGCTTCATAGCTGATGACGCCGATGGCAAGAACCTCTAATCCGAATAGCGTACCCGCTAGCGGAGTGCCGAATACGGCGCCAAAGCCGCTGCTGATCCCGCACATCAAAATAATTTTACGGTCCAGCCGATTTAATTCTAACAGCTTGCCTAACCCTTCAGATAAGCTGCCGCCCATTTGAACGGCCGTTCCTTCCCGGCCGGCTGACCCGCCGAACAAATGCGTCGTAAGCGTTCCTAATAAAACAAGTGGTGCCATTCTTAAAGGAACCGCGCCTTCTCCGGAATGTATTTGCTCGATAATGAGATTATTGCCTCTGCCTGATTCTTTCCCAACCTTGAGATATAGATAGCTAATGAACGCACCGCCCGCGGGAAGCAGCCAAAACAGCCATGGATGCTGATATCTGGCTTCTGTAACCCAGTCAAGACTGGTCAGAAACAACGCGGAAGCAGAGCCGGAGAGAATACCTACGCTTCCGGCCATAAGAAGCCATTTTAACATAAATTTCAATAGATAAACGGGGTTTAAATGTCTTGCCTCAACCATGCTGAATAACTCCTTCGCCGATCTCCTAACAACTATTATACATCTCCCTTCTAAGAGGTAAAGAAAATCATGCCAAAGGATTAAAGGATAGCCATCCGCCTTGAACACCGAGTGAAATCCAAATCAAATGATAGATATTGACGAAGAAATAGAGAACCACCGTGAGAAGAATACACGGATTAATCCATTTCCGGTTTTTCGTAAAGTAATATATGACGATCAGGAGCATGGGAAGCAATAGCTTCATGGCGTAATAGCTGACGATATTCCATTCATAAATGCGCTTAACGATTGGGTTGAGCTCGTCGATCAGGAAAAAACGCAGTCCGATGTCAGTAAATACAGCATCCGCGAAAGATAATAATAATAATCCGAAAAGCAGCGCTTTTAAATCCCATTTTACGATAGCAGAGATGGCATTCGTCCTCCAATCGATAGAAAATCGCGATGAAGCCCATATAAGATGCATATGTTGCCTATGGCTTATCATTCCACGGGGATTCCGATAGCATTAAAAGAAGTATGTTACCATCAAAACTTTGACTCCGCATACAATCTAGTGATATATTTGAGTGTGCGATAAGTGCAGGAGATTTCACAGCCGGTTGTGTGCATCCACGCAGCTGTTTGTGCCTATTATATGGAGGCAAGCTACCCTTGAATAAATATCCGTTTGATTTTGACCCGAAACAACCTTTTATGGCTCAGGCGAGCGATTGGATCGCTGATGTTTTTTATGAGAAGCTGCCTGAAGCCGGTTTTGAAATAAGAGATGAACAAATTTATATGGCTTTTCAATTGGAACGCGCTTATGCCGATAAACAAACCATTTTTGCCGAAGCAGGAGTGGGAACTGGAAAAACATTCGTATATCTGCTGTATGCCATTACGTATGCAAGATATACGAGAAAACCGGCTATTATTGCATGCGCAGATGAATCGTTAATTGAACAGCTCGTGAAGCCCGAAGGGGATATCGCCAAGCTGGCCCGCTATTTGGAGTTAACGATTGATGCGAGATTGGGGAAATCCGCGGATCAATATATTTGCTTGAATAAGCTTGAAGACGCGAGAGCAGGACAGGATAACGCGGAGCTGTTCGACAGTATTTACCGTGAGCTTCCAAGCTTCGTTCACAAGCCGGATTCCATGCAAAGTTTTCATCCCTATGGAAATCGCAAGGATTATCCGAACTTGAACGATGAGCAGTGGAACGAGCTCGGCTGGGATGTTTTTCAGGATTGTCTGGTATGCGATGTCAGACATCGCTGCGGTCAAACCCTCTCGCGCGATCATTATCGTAAAGCGGCAGACGTGATCATTTGCTCTCACGATTTCTACATGGAGCATATTTGGACGTATGAGGCTAGAAAACGCGAGGGTCAGCTTCCTTTGCTGCCTGAGTACAGCTCTGTCGTCTTTGACGAGGGCCATCTGTTGGAAACCGCTGCGCAGCAAGCGCTAACCTATAAACTCAATCATGCCGTATTTGAAGGCATTGTGACAAGATTGCTCCAAGAGGAGATACGCGAGTCGTTAGCCGTTGCAGTGGAGGATGCCATAACGCAAAGTGAATATTTGTTTAAAATGATGAATAAACACAGCCAAAAGGTTCCGGCATCGGATCGTAAGGAGATCATATGGAGCGCTGAGCTGATTCGTGAGATCAATCGTTTGCAGGACACGCTCTCTGTCATAGAAGAGGAGCTTGTATTCGAAAGCGGCTTATACACGATTGATACGTACCAGCTGAAAATCGTTGAAGAGCATTTGGAAATGATTCAATTTGCGCTTTCGCTGTTCAAGAAAGAAGACAAGCCGATTTGCTGGGTGTCGCAGGACAAGGAAGGAACCTCACTTGTTATCATGCCTAAATGGGTGAAGGAAGTGCTAAAGGAGCAGGTGTTTTCCCGTAAAATGCCAATCGTTTTCTCCTCCGCTACGTTGTCGGTGAATGGCTCTTTCAATTACATGATGGAGATTCTGGGCATGGAAAGCTCATTATCTTTCTCAGTGCCATCACCTTATGACTATGAGCAGCAAATGACGGTTTCCATTCCAAAAACGAATCATTTAATGGGGTTAAATGATAAGGTTGAGGAGACCTTTCGCTTACTGAATGAAAGCGGCGGCCGGACTCTTATTTTATTTCCCTCTATGGAACAGCTGGAGCAATTCAAAGCTAATGCGGACTTGCATGCCTCATCGGCAGATTACACGTTCTATTATGAAGGAACAAGCGAAATAAGCCATCTAATTGAACAGTTCCAGCATGATGAAGCGAGTATATTATGCGCGGTGACGTTATGGGAAGGCTTAGATATACCGGGACCTTCCTTATCCCAGGTTATTGTATGGGAGCTTCCGTTCCCTCCGAATGATCCCTTATTCGCGGCTAGAAGAAACGATGCGGAAGAACCGTTTGAGCAGGTGGACATGCCTTACATGCTGCTTCGCTTAAGACAAGGAATCGGACGCTTGATACGGACGCGCGAGGACAGCGGCAAAATCGTTATTTTTGGTGAGAAGCTGAGCGAGCAAGCGGTACGCGATCAAATTTTGCACATCCTACCGAGCAACGTTCGGGTGGAGCAGTAGGGAATAGTGGCTTGCGCCACTTCGGGAAGAAGGATTAATCCTTCTTCTCTTTTTTATGTTGAGTGATCAAATTGCAATATAAGAACAAATGAAAATGAAATGATTTCCAACTGGGATTACCCGTATGATTTTCCCGCGATGGCTTCGAGTTGGAGCAACGTGACCGTCACGCCAAGCAGCGCGAATATTTTGTCATAAATCGTTTATTAAGCTGGTTTAACGGGGGTAACCCTGTTGAGCCAGCTTTTTGGATATTTAAACGCATAATTTTTGAGATGCTATACATTGGTGTTTATAACMATCTGATTACGGCAAAAATATTGATTATTCGACAAAATTCTACGGGGGGGCTTATCGATGACAACAGGCATTGAACTGAAAATTCCCGAATGGATTGTTTATTTGGAAGCAATTGTTGTCTTAATCATTCCGCTTACTATTTCTTGTATTTTTAAAAGGATCCGTCAAACAAGGGATGAATAATGGAGATGAATGAAAACTTAACGATAAAAATTGCTGATATACGCCAGCAAATGTCATTTCATTCCGATGTTGCGATACGAGAGTTTATGCTTGGTGATACCGAAATTAAAGCCGCTATTGTGTTTGTGAATGGATTAGCCGATCGTGATTTGATAGATCTTCATGTTTTGCGGCCGTTAATGTCCTTGTCACGGGATTGTTTGCCTGTTACAAAATCTTATTTGATTAACCAGGTATTAACGGTCAGTCAGCTAACGGAAGTAAATGTTTTAGATGAGTTGATTCCTAAGGTGCTGATGGGCGCAACTGCACTAATTATCGATGGAATGCCGGAAATGATTTTGATCGGGACGGCAAAAAATAAATCGAGGAGCATCGAGGAGCCGATTTCAGAAGCACTGGTAAGGGGACCGCGTGCAGGCTTTAATGAATGCATATCCGATAACACAGCGCTGCTGCGCAGACATGGCGAAAATGATAGTATGGCTTTTATTAGCATGCAGGTGGGATCACGCGCGAAAAAAGAGCTTGTTATTGCTTATATTAAAGATATTGT
Source organism: Paenibacillus sp. 01T443 (assembly GCF_056398325.1). NCBI lineage: Bacteria > Bacillati > Bacillota > Bacilli > Caryophanales > Paenibacillaceae > Paenibacillus > Paenibacillus sp. 01T443. Next base: position 4,593 of record NZ_JBFTPE010000001.1, on the reverse strand, counting down.
TGATCCTGAACTTTTGGAGGAGGTTAAGGACAGAGTCAATAAAATTGATATTGATAATTTACCGGAATCCGGCTATGTCGAGCAGTTAATCGAAGATAATTTTCTCAGTCCGTTTCCGCAGATTCAGAGCACGGAGAGACCGGATCGTGTCATAGGGGCATTGATGGAAGGCAGGGTTGCGATTCTGCTTGACGGTACTCCTTTTGCCTTAATAGCGCCGGTTACCTTTAGTATGCTGCTGCAATCTCCCGAGGATTATTATGAACGCTGGCTTGCGTCTTCGTTCCTCCGAATCCTTCGTTTTTTCGCGGCAATGGTTGCTCTGTTGGCGCCTGCCATGTATATCTCGTTTATATCGTTCCATCCCGGCTTAATTCCTACAAAGCTTGCGATTTCGATTATCGGAGCAAGGGTTGGCGTTCCTTTTTCCTCATTAGTAGAAGCATTAATCTTGGAGTTAGCGATAGAAATATTACGGGAAGCCGGGCTTCGATTGCCAAAACCAATCGGACCAGCCATGGGCATCGTGGGCGGTTTGATCATCGGCGAAGCTGCCGTGCAAGCTGGAATCGTCAGTCCTATTCTTGTCATTGTTGTTGCGGTAACGGCTATTTCGTCCTTTTCAATTCCGCAATACAGTGCGGGTATCGCGCTTCGCATGCTTCGTTTTGGAGCTATGTTTTGCGCGGCAGCTTTCGGGCTTTATGGCGTCGTATTGTTTGTTCTTCTGTTATGCGCGCATATATGCAAGCTGAAGAGCTTTGGCGTACCCTATGCTAGTCCCGGAGCACCTTATCGCGTAGGAGATTGGAAGGACTTTTTTGTACGCGCACCTATTTTTTTGATGAAAAAGAGACCCGAAATGCTGCATCCTGCAAATGTAAGGAGGAAAAAAAAGTAGTTCTTGTAGTAGAAGGAGGCTCCAATGAAAAAAGCTCAGGATCGAATTACTACCGTACAAACCGCTGTGATCGTCTCCAATTTTATACTCGGATCGGGGATCCTGACCTTGCCCAGAGCTTCCGTAGATCTAGTGGGGACGCCGGATGTATGGTTATCGGTTTTGTTAGGCGGTTTGGTTGCCATTACCGCTGGTGTCATCATGGCCGTTTTATCAAAATCACATGCAGGCTTAACTGTTTTTCAATTTTATCAATTGCTGGTGGGAAAATGGATTGGTGGTTTAATCGGTTTAGCTTATATCATTTATTTTTTCATGACTGCCGCATATCAGGTGCGCGCACTGTCAGAAGTAACGGGGCTATTCTTGCTTGAAGGAACGCCATCTTGGGCTATTGTCATGGTATTTATGTGGGTTAGTCTCTATTTGATGACCGACGGAATAAATCCAATCGCGCGATTGTTTGAATTGATTTTGCCTGTAACGATCGTCATCTATTTATTGGTGATGCTTATGTCGCTTAAGATTTTTGACTGGGAGAATTTGCGGCCTTTTTTGGGACATGGTATTTTACCTGTTTTTAACGGTATTCGATCAACAGCACTTTCATTCACAGGTGTTGAGATTATTTTGGTTATTACTGCCTTTATGAGTAACCCTAATAAATCGGTAAAAGCCGTTGCAATTGGCACAGCCATACCTATGATTATTTATATTCTCACCGTAGTTGTCGTTATTGGAGGGTTATCGATTGACGGGGTAAGTACGAGAACATGGCCGACTCTTGATCTTGTTCGAAGCTTTGAGTTTACAGGCTTGATTTTTGAGAGATTCGAGTCGTTGCTGCTGGTCATCTGGATTATGCAAATTTATTCCACCTTCACGATTACGTATTATGCAGCGGCTTTAGGGATGTCGCAGATTTTTAAGGTTAAAATCATAAAATGCTTGTACGTGCTGCTCACGATCATATTTATGATTTCAACGCTCCCCAAAGATATAAGCGCGTTGTTTGCATTTGGTGATTTTCTTGGCAATTTGGCTTTGTATTTGTTTATTCCGATTCCGATCCTGATGTTAATACTAACTAAATGGAAGAAAAGCAATAAAGGAGCGAAGGATGATGAGATACCGAAGTCATAGTAATTTTCGCCCAATAGCAATCATTCTTTGCCTAATTGCGCTGCTCTTTCAAACGGGCTGCTGGAGCAAGGATGAAATTGAAGATCTTAGTATCATTGTAGGCATGGGCCTAGATATGGCAAATGAAACGCAGCTTGAGGAAAAGTTGGAGAAACGTGGTTCAAATTACCGGAAGAAAGACATCGTTACCTATACGTTACAAATCGTAGATAAGCAGTCGGAGGCGAGGAGCGGAGATACGAAAAGCGATACCTCGGCCAAACCTTATCTTAACGTATCGGAAACCGGAGATTCACTCTTCGAGATGATCAGACAATTTTCCGCCCGCTTGGAACGGCCGATTATCGGTCATCATATGAAAGTGATCGTCATCAATGAGTCATTATCTCGTCGCTATGATATGAATAATCTTCTCAGCTTCATGCTGCGGGATAACGATATTCGTCTCAATTGCCTAGTTGTCATGAGCAGAGGGATAGCAAGAGATGTGTTGGAAGCAAAAGGGAAAGCAATTATTCCTGCCTTTCGGCTCTTTGGCATGGTTGACAATCGTTATCGCACGTATAAAATTTTGCCGCCAATGTCTCTCATCAAGCTTGAAGGAAAAATGAATTCCAAATCCAGTTATTTATTGCAAAACGTCATAGCGGTTGACGGCGAAGTGGAATTTTCGGGAGCAGCCGTTATCAAAGGCAAGACACAGAAATTTAGAGGGAGATTAAGCGAGGAAGAATTGTTAGGGGTAACCTGGTTAAAAGGCGATGGGAAAGGCGGCGTCGTAAAGAGCTATGATCCAAAAACCAAACAGGTTATCACGTACGAATTAAAATCAATGAAGAGCAAAATTGTTCCTTACGTCGAAGGCAGTAAAATCAGTTTTCGAGTCAACATCGAAACCGAAGGACGGTTAATTGAAGAATGGTTGGTTACGAATGAACCTATAGATGAAAAATTTTTAAGTAAGGCGGAGCAGTCAGTGGAGAAGGAAATAAAACGGCTGATCAATCTGGGACTTATTAAAATACAGAAAGAGTATAAAACGGATGTTGTTGGTTTTGGAACAAAATTGAGTATAAAGCACCCCAAGGTATGGAAAACGATAAAAGAGGATTGGGATGAGGAATTTAGCGGTGTTCCCATTACTTATGATGTGAAGGTCTCAATAACGGAATCGGGCTCAAAGCAAGGACACTAATCGTTTAAATAAGCCGGAAAAGGTTGTTTTTACGCTTCAAAAAACTGCGTGAAATACATATTTCACGCAGTTTGCTTTTATATCGATTTTTAAGCTATCATACTAGCATAGTGATCAACTAAATAGAGTGAATAATATGGATACATATGGAGGATTTACAATTTATATGGGTCAACATGAAGTAAAGGATAGCTACGGGTTAGAGATGGATCTATTTTCCATTTGGATGAAGAATAAAGGGATGACGAAGTCAACGCATCAAGCCTACATAAGTGATGTCAACTATTTTCTTCAGACGGTACATCCGACAGATACGAAGAAAATTACGAAAATGGATATTATGAGATATATGGCCGTCTGCCGTGAAAAGGGAGCAGGTGATGAGGCGCGGAACCGGAAGCTCTCTTCCTTGCGTTCTTTTTTTAAAGCGTTGATCGAAATGGAGCATTTGGAGAGTAACCCCGCAGCGCTCATTGCGAAGTCAAAGCAGGAGAAAAATCGAATTCCCGTCTATTTGGAGGAGAACGAGCTTGAAGCGCTGATCCATACGATGAAAGGCAAATATTATATTCGAAATGTTTCAATTGTACTATTGATGGCATATGCCGGATTGCGCGTGGGAGAAGTCCACCGGATGAATGTACAGGATTTCCGGCAGGACGGGTCCATCCATATTCTTGGGAAAGGACGCAAATGGCGCGTTATCCCGCTGCCGGAAGCATTGCAGCATATGCTGAATGAAGCGCTCGCGGATCGTAAGGAGTCAAAGCAGGGCAAGGAGCAGCCGTTTTTTGTCTCCCAATTTGGACGGAGATTGTCCATTCGCATGATTCAGACTGTTGCAGATGAAACGATCAGGCAGCTAAAGGAACGGATGCCGGCCTTAGCTGATAAACGGCTATCAAGCCATAAACTGCGCCACTCTTTCGCGACTATGCAAATCCGCAGCGGTACCGATATTCGAACCTTGCAGGAGCTGCTCGGTCATGCGAGCATAGAAACTACGCAAATTTATACGCATATTGATAATAAACAGCTTCGGAGCGCAATGAACAACATTGCAAGCAAAATTCCATTAAAGTTTCATAATACATAACGTAATTATAATTATGTAAACAAATACAACAAATTCGTTTCTTTTATTAAAAAAAGCTGTTGACAGATACTTAGCGTATGGGACTGACCCCCTAGAGTGAGACAAATCAAAACACCTTCAAGAGAATGTGAACATGTCGTAAGATGTGGATACAACCTTGGAGGTGTTTTTGCGTTGGCAACAAGAGTAAGCTACCCAGTGGAAACAAAGATGAAGGCTATTGAATTGGTGGAAACAAAGATGAAGGCTATTGAATTG